>CAZTTF010000341.1:0-33829 GCA_964616365.1 uncultured Lewinella sp.
GGCCGGTAAGCCACTGGCTACGCACCCCGATATCTGTAAGGTGGCATTCACCGGAGAGACGACTACCGGTCAGCTCATCATGCAGTACGCCAGCAAGAACATCATTCCCGTTACGCTGGAGTTGGGTGGTAAGAGCCCCAATGTCTTCATGAAATCCGTGATGGACGCCGACGATGAGTTCTTCGATAAGTGCCTAGAAGGTGCCGCTATGTTCGCCCTTAATCAGGGAGAGGTGTGTACCTGTCCTAGCCGGATGCTGGTGCACGAAGACATCTACGAGGCTTTCATGGAACGCGTGATCGAACGCGTGGAGGCCATCAAAATGGGCCACCCGCTGGACCCCTCAACGATGATGGGCGCTCAGGCAAGCAACGACCAGTACGAAAAGATCCTCAAGTACATTGAGATCGGAAAGGAAGAAGGTTGTGAGGTGTTGACCGGTGGAGAGCCAGCCTATGTGGATGGCCTGACTGGCGGCTACTACATCAAGCCGACCGTACTGAAAGGTAACAACAAGATGCGGGTGTTCCAGGAGGAAATCTTTGGCCCGGTAGTGTGTGTCACTACCTTCAAGGATGAAGCGGAGGCCCTTGAAATCGCCAACGATACGCTCTATGGCCTTGGCGCCGGTGTGTGGACACGGGATATGCATGAGGCTTACGGCGTTGCCCGAAAGATTGAGGCAGGCCGTGTATGGGTGAATTGCTACCACGACTACCCCGCACATGCTCCGTTTGGCGGATACAAGAAATCTGGCATCGGACGGGAGACGCACAAGATGATGCTCGACCACTACCGCCAGACGAAAAACATGCTGATCAGCTACGATAAGAATGCCCTCGGCTTCTTTTAACGGAAAACTGTAATCTCCGAACATACATCTGAATTCTGTTATCACTCACGCCAGCCGGAGACTGACTCTGGCTGGCGTTTTTATTTTTAATCTTCTTCCATGCCCCGCGTTGACCTTACAGCCGCCGCCGTTAAGCTGATCGATCAGCTTCGTGCTGAGCACGGACCACTCATCTTCCATCAAAGCGGAGGCTGCTGTGATGGATCCGCACCAATGTGCTTCCCCGAAGGCGAATTCTTAATTGATGATAATGACATCTTGCTCGGAGAGGTCCATGGTTGCCCTTACTATATGTCACACTTTCAGTACGAGTATTGGCAACATACCCACCTTACCCTTGACGTAACGGAGGGTAGGGGAGCAAGCTTCTCACTGGAGATATCCCTGGGGGTGCGGTTTATTATTGAGTCGCGCCTACTGACGAAGGCCGACCTGGAGGGGTGAGTAGCTCTGCGGCGAACAAGTAGTTCAGCTTGCGGAACGATAAAATGTAAGCTAAGGGGAGCCTCTACGCACGTAGGGAGCTTTGCTGCTTACGAATACAATCTTCAGGTCTATTCTCCCCCGCAGTTACCAAAGGGGAAATTTGTAATGAGGCTGTTTTTGTGATTAATAAAGCAAAACGTAGGTATGGCCACCGTCCGGACTTTACGATTACCCTGGGACCCAGAATGGGCTAATGTGCTAAAGTTTTTTAAATACCGTATGTTGTACTCCGATTAACGAACCTATCTAAACCAAAACTACTCACCCATGAAGATCAGTGTGGTAAGTATTCCCGTAAGTGACCAGGCTGCGGCCCTGAAGTTTTATACCACTAAACTAGGTTTTGTCAAGAAGCATGATATCCCCCTTGGAGGAGAGAACCGTTGGCTAACGGTCGTCTCCAAGGATGATCCCGACGGACCTGAGGTACTCCTCGAGCCCTCGCCTCTCCACTTCGAACCGGCAAAAACCTTTCAGGAAGCAGTCTACAACGCTGGCATGCCATGGACGCAGTTCAACGTCGACAACGTCGAGGAAGAGCATGCTCGCCTCACCCAGCTTGGCGTCGATTTTTCCATGGGCCCTACGGATGCCGGGATGGCAAAAATTGCCATCTTCGACGATACCTGCGGCAATCGGATTCAGTTGGTGGAGATGAAGTGAGTGGGTACTATTTCTCGTCTATTATATCAATAACTAAATTGAACTAACAGTAAAACGTCTCCTCTTGAATTAGGGGAATAATTTAGGCATACGTAGTGAGTAGTATTGATCACTTTATGAGTGACTACCTTTATTTACCGCTACTTTCTAACTACACGCAATGTTATCTCCCCGCCCTTACGGCTGTAGAGGCGGACCAGATATAATCCTTGAGGTAAAGCCTTCATCTCTAGCCTGTGCTCGTTTTGAAAAACGAATGTTTGTAATCGTTTACCTGTAGCAGAATAGAGCTCACCGTTGAGAAGGTCGTTTTCCGAGTAGTCTAGGAAAAGGATATTCGTAGTAGGATTTGGGTAATAACCTAGTACACCGAAAAGAGGGTCTGTAGTGTTTACGGGGAACTCGTCCAAGTCATCGCAGTTTTCGTCGATACCATTATTGGGAATTTCGATGGCGGAGGGATTAATGGCAAAGTCTTCGTCGTCACATTCTTCGTAAAAGAAGAAGCCATCCTCATCTTCGTCCAAGAACTCGACTAGGGTTGAAGTCACAGCGTTAGTGATCACTGGCTGATTGAAGTCGAAGTAGATGCCGGCGGTGTTGTTGATGGTCGAAAAGTCATCGAGGTCGGGATGGGCGTTGATCTCGAAGGTGACGAAGCCCTGGCTACCGGGGAGGTTAGTGGTACTGTCGGGCAAAAGGATGTCTTCGAAGAGAAAGACGAGGATGCGGTCTTCCCGCACCGAGACGCTGTAAGGATGGCTGGCCGCGAGGGGCTTGAAGGTCTCGAGGTCGAGAGATTCGGAGATTCGGTCCTGGATACGGACGGTGAAGGCCGTGTCGTTGCCCGTGTTCTGGAAACGGATGGTATAGCGGAGTGTCTCGTCGATCTGGGTGTAGTTGCTACCGGAGGGTTCTGGTCTGCTTGGGCTAACCTGCTTATCATTGGGGTCGATGGCGCAACGGAGGATTTCACTGTAAGCGAAGGTGTCGGAGGTTATTATGGCTCCTTGTCCGTCCATTGCACCTGCGGCCGCGCCCAACTCCACCGGCAGGCCGGCAAAATTCTCGTCGGGCATCCGGAAGCGGATGCGGATGCGTTGAGCGGTGTTCGATGGTAAGGTGTCAAAAGCAAATGTAAGGGTATTGCCTTCCTGGCGTATTGGTTCCTCGTTAGCGTCAAGGTATTCTATGTTCTCGGCTAAGGTTAAAGTACCCTCTCCAGCCAGCGGGAGGCAGCCATCATTGATAATGGTAAACCAAAAGTCATGCTCAAAGCCACAGCGGATGGCGCCGGAGTTAAGTGTGGTTCGGAGGGAAGAGGTACTCTCGATGGAGGAAAATCCAAATGGTAAAGTATAGGTTGAGTCCGATAAATAAGTCAGCTCGTAAGAACTGGGAGTTGACAATTGGTTGTGGCAATTTACGGATGGAGCCGAAATTAAGTAAGAGGCACTCTCCCTTACGGGCACTGTATAGGTGCCATCATTGCGGGTGATTGAGGTGAAATTAATGTCACCCGTTACCTGAACCTGAACGCCAGGGATGCCTGGTTCTCCGTCATCAAATGATCCGTTTTCATTGCGGTCATAGAAAACAATGCCGTCGATTTGTGATTGCCCTTTCGGTGATATTCGATGTAATTGCCTGCCCAAAGAGTCATTACGAGCGTAGTAAAATAATTGATCATCTAGCGGGAGAAGGTCTATACTTGGTATTGAAGTTGGGGCGATCCGTTCTATCGACTCTGCTGCTAAATCGACCAAGTATAATCTGGTTGAACCAGCTACTGATAATGCTAAATAATTTCCAAAAGCAGCCGCGTTAAAGGGTGTCGTATTCCAATCTATTGGAATGTCAAGAATTTTTCTAGTCCCTGATGGAGTCCCATCCGTTCTCCACAATGCGTAGTCGATTGAATTATCGCGTTTCAGTAGGAAGATGGCCTCGCTATCATTGCTTTGAGTGAGTAGTTGAAGAGACTCTTGTCCGGGACTAAGAAGGTTTATAGTACTCCCGGTTGCCTTATCAAATGAATACAGTATTTCGTTATTAAAAACCAATAAATGGGAAGTGATATCTATAATCTCTTCCCAGTGGTCTATGGCAGAAAAAGGTATGTTCCCTATTCCGTCTGCATTTATCGGATAAGTCAAGCTGGACCCGGGAAATGGTCTGCTATAGCGTACATATATTTGATTATTTAGCGTAAAGAAGAGATAGCTGAAATCTTCCTCAGGAGTATCCAGGAATTGGAAGGTGTCGTTAGCTACGTCATAGCGTGCCGGGGCAAGTCTTGTTTGATTGAACTTCACGAAGTAAATGCCCTGCCCATCAGTACTTAGTCGGGAGAATATAGGAAGCGTCCCGTTAGGAATGGTATCTGAGACTAGAGAGATAACCTGCTCAAGGGTGGGGTTGTACTTCTGCAAACTGTGTACGGCCATATTTGGCATTTGAAACACATAACTACTTCTGAAGAATATTTCGTCATTAACCATCACTGCAGCTCCGTCTCGGCGTAGATTATCGGCAAGAAATAGGTCATCACGTAGTGAAATGGTTTTTGCGTGAAGGTCGACTTCCACTAGAGCAAAGTATCCAGCTACCGAGGAGAAGAAAAGTCTGTCACCAACCCTGCCAATGAAGTCTTCTTGTCGGGGTAGCATAAACGATCCATACCTTACCAAAGTGTCGATACGTTGTCCATCAATTGAGAGCAACAGATCTTTTGTTGTAAGGGTGTTATCTATTGTTCTAACCAATATAATATCTGAGAATACGGCAAAATCGGAAATTTGAGTAGATCCACCATCATTACTAATCTCTCCGATTACATCAATTGAATGCGGAACATATTGTGCAGAAAGACACAGCGAAAAATAAAGGACGAATAATAGTAGTGGTGATTTCATAATTTAGGTGTTAGTGCGAAAGGTTAGATGTTCTGGGGCTGAGGGACAATCAGTTTGTAGAGAGAGAAGGGAAGACTGTAGTAGTGTTGATAAACCTGGCTTGAAATAACATGTGATTTAATTTAAGGCCGTAACTTCTGATATATTGACTGTTAAACTGTTATTGTGTGCCAAACGACTAAAAGAACATCTACTGCCCTCCCCCCCTTCCCCCCGGCACCCGCGGCCGCGCCCCAATTGCCACAGTGAACTCCCTTGCAATTCCTTAGTTTTGTTCGTACCCCTAACCAAATCATACTAAATGCAACGTCTATTACTTGCCCTCCTGGTATTTGCCAGCCTGTTTTCCTGTCAGGAGACCGAGTCCGCCAGCGCGGATCAAGCAGCCTTTTCTTATCCTGCCACTAAAGCCGTGGACACCGTCACTACCTACTTCGGCACTGAAGTGGCCGACCCATACCGGTGGCTTGAGGATGACATGAGCAAAGAGACCGGCGACTGGGTGAAAGCGCAAAACAAAGTAACCTTTGGTTACCTCGACAATATCCCCTTCCGCGATGCGCTCAAAGAGCGCCTCGAAAAGCTCTGGAACTACGAGAAAATCAGTGCTCCCTTCAAGGAAGGTGGCGCTACCTATTACTCGAAAAATGATGGCCTGCAAAACCAGTCCACCTACTACCGCGTGAACGAAGACGGTGATGATGAAGTATTCCTCGATCCTAACAAATTTAGCGAAGATGGAACGGTTTCTCTGGGCGGCATGAGTTTTTCCAGAAGCGGTAAAATCCTCGCTTACGCTATCTCTGAAGGCGGCAGTGACTGGCGCAAGATCATCATCATGGATGCCGCCACAAAGCAAATTACCGAAGACACCCTGGTGGATATCAAGTTCAGCGGAATGGCCTGGAAGGGCGACGAAGGTTTCTTCTACTCAAGCTATGATAAGCCTAAGGGCAGTGAATTGTCGGCTAAAACCGACCAGCACAAACTGTACTACCACCAACTCGGGACACCACAAAGCAGCGACGAGTTGATCTTCGGTGGAACGGAAGCAGAAAAGCACCGCTACGTTGGTGCTTCGGTAACGGAGGATGATAATTACCTGCTCATTTCAGCAAGCGTGTCTACCTCGGGGAATAAATTGTTCCTCAAAGACCTGACGCAGCCAGGGAGCCCCATGAAGACTATTCTGGACCATACAGATAGTGATACTTACGTGCTCGATAACAAGGGGAGTAAGCTGTATTTAGCAACCAACCTGGACGCACCGAACCAGAAAATTGTTACCGTGGATGCCAGCGCTCCCGGTCCCGAAAACTGGACAGACTTAATCCCCGAGACGGAGTACGTGCTTAGTCCGCGTACTGGCTCCGACCACATTTTCGCTGTCTATATGGTAGATGCCATCTCAGCCGTGAAACAGTACGACTATGACGGTACCCTGATACGGGAAGTAGAGCTACCCGGCGTAGGATCTGCCCGCGGGTTCGGCGGTAAGGCTGACGCTGAAGTCCTGTACTACAGCTTCACGAACTATAAAACACCCGGTACGATCTATACCTACGACGCCGAGACTGGCGCTTCCGAGGTATACCGCAAGCCAGCGATTGATTTCGACCCGGAAGATTACGAGAGCGAGCAAGTCTTTTACACCTCAAAAGACGGCACGAAAGTGCCCATGATCATCACCTACAAGAAGGGCATGGAGCGTAATGGTAAGAACCCGACCATGCTGTATGGCTACGGTGGCTTTAACATCAGTCTGACCCCTTCCTTCAGCATCCAGAATGCAGTTTGGCTGGAGCAGGGTGGCATTTACGCCGTACCCAACCTGCGTGGTGGTGGCGAGTACGGAAAGGTCTGGCACGACGCTGGTACGCAGATGAAGAAGCAGAATGTATTTGACGATTTCATTGCTGCTGGTGAGTACCTGATCGAAAACGGCTACACCTCCTCAGACTACCTTGCGGTACGGGGAGGCTCCAATGGGGGCTTGCTGGTGGGCGCTACGATGACACAACGACCAGACCTGATGAAGGTAGCACTGCCTGCGGTTGGCGTACTGGATATGTTGCGTTACCACACTTTCACCGCCGGTGCCGGCTGGGCATACGATTACGGTACTGCTGAGGACAGTAAGGAAATGTTCGATTACCTCATGGGCTACTCTCCCGTGCACAACGTTCGTCCTGGTACGGACTACCCCGCAACGATGGTCACCACCGGCGACCACGACGATCGGGTAGTGCCCGCCCACAGCTTCAAGTTTGCTGCCGAGCTGCAAGACAAGCAGGCAGGAGATAACCCCGTCATCATTCGTATTGAGACGGATGCCGGACACGGAGCCGGAACCCCCGTCAGTAAGCGCATTGAGCAGGCTGCCGATATGTTTGGTTTTACCCTGTACAATATGGGCTTCCGGGAACTCCCTGGTAAGTTGAAGGGGTAACCTCAGAGAACATCTGCGAAAAAATCTACTCCCCATCGTTTGCTAACGGTGGGGAGCTTGATGTTTAAGGAGGGCCATTTTTACTTTGGTTTATGGTGTTGATCTGCTCGGGGGTTCAGGCTGGAGCTTAACGAGGAGGAAGTATAAGGATGCAGGCACTATGGGCGGGGCCGCAGGTGCAGTGCCGGGGATAGGAGCAGGAAGGAGGGAGCCAGCGGGGGCCACTTTAAATAGCCTACAGGCTGTTCAAAAATTTGAAGAGGTCAGTCTTGGAGTTAAGCTGTAATTTCTTCCGCAGGCGTGAACGGCTGACGTTGATGCTGGAGGGTAATACTTTGAGGTGATTAGCAATTTCCCGGGTAGTGAGACCTGCTTTCAGATAGGTGGACAAGCGGAGGTCGTAGGTAGTAAGCTCCGGGTAGGCCTTACTGATTCTGCTAATGAAGTCTTTTTGTAGCTCCTCAAGTTGGAGGTCAAAGCTGTTGTCATCCCCCGTTGGGTATTCGTCAAGGATACGGCTGATCTTAGACCACTCGAACTTATTAGCTTTACTTGCCGACTCCAGCGCGCTGATTTTTTCTTTCAGGGAAACCAGGATACGACCTTTTTCCTCGCTTTCCTTGGCTTTGCGGGCAAGCTCTATGGTTTTTGTACGGAGCTGTTTTTTGACTTCTTCGAGTGCCTCCTCCAGGACAGCGTACTGCTTGAGCATATCTTCTCGTCCTTGTTGTCTGGCTTTTTCCTCGGTTGCGGCCTGTTTTTCCTTACGCAGCTTTATCTGCTGCTGTTTAACGACGTGTTTTTGCCATTTGTAATTCAGGTAAAACAATCCCATGAGCAGTAATCCGTAGCCAAAGAAGGCTGTAGTGCTACGATACCATGGGCTGGCGATACTGAAGTTGGTAGAAGTGGTTTCGTAAAGATCGTTGCCGGCCATGGCACGTACCGAGAAAGTGTATTCCCCTGGCTTCAGGTCAAAGAATTCGGCGAACATTGCTTTTGTCGGTATACTCCATTCCCCTTCCTGACCGGATAATTTATATTGATAACTGATTTCTTTTTGGAAGGGAACGGCATAACTAATCCTGACATTATTCATTTGGTAGGGGGCCGTTGTTCCGGGAGCTACCATCGCCGTTGAGTCATCGGTAAAAATATTGATACTTCTGATGGCCAAAGGTGCCACCAAAGGTGGCTTGCCTTCGTACTGGCTGTTTTGCAGGGCAAAACCATTAAAGGAGGGGAAGAAGTTGTATTGCGGGCCAAGCGAGATTGGTTCATACACACCCGGGAGGACATTGTTTACTCGCTCGGTAGGCCAACTGGCTGATGTGCGGGTAAAGTCGTCAGTAGCTGAACGATAATGGTAGTTACCGGAAGGGGTTCTGACCGCAATCCCGGTTTTATCAAGTACTAGCTGGGTGGGCTGGTTCTCAAAATCGGCAAGGGGATAGATGCGTTGATTACTGATACTCTGTTGTTGATCAAGGCTTGCATTAATTACACCGAAATTGGGCAGGTTAACCCAAATGGTATTATCGCCTACGGGAACAATCTGGTTGCAGGCACCTTGAATGGGGGCTAGTTGCTTGGTAGTACGCCATCCGGTTGCGCTATCTGTTAGCAGGGTGATGCCATTATAGGTGCCGGCTAGTAGCTGGCCTTCGGCCAGCTGGGCGAGAGATAAAACGCCGGAAGCCGTAGAGATCGGACGGAAAGTGTTGGGGGTCACTTTGAAAAGGCCACGGTCATGGCCACAGAGTAAATCGTTCCCCACTTTCATGAGGGTCCACACCTGACCGGAGGATCCCGGTACGAGGGTGAATGAAAAAGAAAGACTGCTGTTGTCCAGGGATGTCCAGGGGCAGGTATAAAGCCCTTGGTTCGTACCGAGGTAGAAGATACCCTTATCCAAGATGGCAGTATGGCCACTTCCTACTTCTCCAGCCTGGTCACTGAAATAAGCCAGGTCGCTCCATAACTCTACGGCGGCAATACCAAAGTCCATTCCCAACCAGAGTTTCCCCTGCTTACTGTAGTGCAGGGAGAGAATGGTGTTGTTAAGCAGTCCTTTACGCTTATTGATGTGCTGTATGATCTGCCCGTTAAGATCAGTAATGTAGACCCCGTTCAGAATAGTACCGAATGCGTAATGCGTACTGTCTATGGTGGTAAAGGAAAATGCCTGGTCACGCTTAAGTGCAGCTGATATGGCGCCTTCAATCGCGACTAACTTATTCCCTGCCAGGCGAAATAAGCCTTGGTCGCGGGTGACGACAAGCATGCCCTGCGGGCCATTGTGCACGCTGATGATAGTGGATGAAGCTAAAGTATTTGCGTCCTGGTCTACGCGTTGGGTCAGATTCAGGCCATCGAAACTCAAGAGCCCGTTTTGCTCATCGACGAGGTAAAGCGTGTCTTGGCTATGGGATAAACTCGTGAACCTGGAGGGAGCTGCTATCTGGATCAATTGCCCATTGCGATAAACGTAAATGTTGTCAAAAGAAACAAAGACCAGTGCCGAGTCTAATTGATAAGCCCCCCAGTATTCTTGGTTGAGGCCTTTGGCGCTGCCGGCATAAGGGTTGATTGATGTGTATTGGAACCGGTTAATGCTATCTCTGTCCCAGCGTCCAAAATCTTTGTCTGCTCCTGCGTAGAGCAGGCTATCGTTAAGAATGGTGAGTGACCTGGTGTAGCCTTTGCTGCCGGCAAAACGATTCCAGGTAGCACCGTCAAATTCGAGAAGCCCCACATCGGTAGCGAAATAGGCAATTCCATTGGGGGCCGACGCGATGGCCCATGCTTTACCTGCATGACCAAAGTCAGCCGGCTCATAGTTATGGATAAGCGGAATGCCCTTACTCGGGAACTTCTGTGCCACGAGTGATCCCAGGCCAGCCAACATCAATACGAGTAGTACCGTCGTCTTGCTCATCAGGCCGAAAGATAGGCATTCCGCTTAAGCCAATAGTTGATTATACGTATTTAAGCTTCTCGTGCTTGTCCCAGATCCCCCAATAAGCACCAACGTCGCCTTCGGCACCAACCTTCCAGGGTTCATCGAAAGAAGAGAAATAGAACATCTCAATCCCACTTTCCCGGGACCATTCCTGAGCATTAATGAAGTATTTCATGGCGTTGACGGCAGAAGGAATTGCTCCTTGCTCTCCTTCCCCCTGGCTAGGCCAGCCCGTTTCCGTAATGATCACTTTCTTACCCTTTCCAGCTGCTACAGCTTGCTGGTACATTTGCTTCATGTATACTAGTGAGTATTCCTGAACACAGCCTTCCCAGTAGGGGTAACAGTTAGCTAGGATAACATCACAAGCATCAACAATTTCAGGGTGGAGACTGAATTCGTAATAGGCATCCACGTAACCCACCTGTGTATTGGGAAGGGCGGCTTTGACGTGCTTGATGGTAGCAAGCAATTCATCTGCCGGCAGGTCATTGCGGTATAGTACTTCGTTGCCTACCGCGGCAATATCAACGTAGCCCTCTTGGGCTAATTTGATCAGGCCCGCAACTTCCTTTTCGTTCTTCTCCGGGTCGTCTCCAATCCAGGCACCAACCATGGTTTTAAGTCCTAGTTCCCGGGCAACTTTAGCAACCAGTTCATTGCCTTCGGTACAAGAGAACGAGCGGACCCATCCGGTAAATGGCTGCATGATCTGCAGCCGGCGCCGGACCTGAGTCTCGGAGAGCATGTCTCCAGGCTCCTGTCCTTCTTCGTAGGGCGACATACAAAGCCCATGCATGCCCTGTTCAAGCGTGCTTAAAAACAGATCGGCTATTTCCTTTTCGGACTTTCCGGAAAAATCCAAACCTGATAATGTGAGGGTTTTCCCTGCTCTGAATGATGACATTCTTAAATGCTTTTTTTGTGAGAATTAGTGATTACCGTACTTCAGGAGTTCATCCTTGTCCCAAAGCCCCCAGCGGGATCCAACTTCACCTTCCTGACTCATTTTCCAGGTCTCGTCGAAAGAAGAGAAGTAATAAACCTGAGCTGACTTTTCAGCAGCCCATTTTTGAACATTGATAAAGTACTTCATGGCATTTTCCGGTGACGGCTGAGCTGATTCAACGGCCTGTCCTTTACTTGGCCATCCTGTTTCGGCGATGATGACTTCTTTTCCGTTAGCTTGTGCTTTCACCAGTTCGTACATCCGGTCGAGGTAGGCCAGCGAATGATTGATGTCAGCTCCTTCCCAGAATGGGTAGCAGTTGATCAGGGCTACATCACAGTGCTCAAGGAGCTCGGGGTGGTCGAGAAACTGGTAATAGGCATCTACGTAACCAAGCGGGACGCCAGCGGGGAGCTTAGCCCGGACTTGCTTCAGGTAAGTGATGATCTCTGTTACCGAGAGCTCGCCTCTGAGGAGTACCTCGTTACCGACAGCAGCGATGGTGACCTGACCATCATTTGCCAATTCGACGAGTTGGCTGATTTCTTCCTGGTTCCGTTGTTTGTCACTGCTGATCCAGGCCCCAACCATGGTATTGAGGTCGTTTTCCTTGGCGATTTGCGGAGTAAGCTCATTACCCCCGGTACAGGAAAATGAACGAAGGTTACGAGTGTAAGGGCGAACAATGTTGATGCGGTGGCGGATTTGGGATTCCGTCAGGATGTCATCTGTGTCCTGCCCTTCCAGGTAGGGGCTGAAGCACAAGCCAGGAATGCGGGCATTGAGTGTGCTGATAAACATCTGGCCTATTTCCTTGGTACTCGTTTTGCTGAAATCGACACCGTAAGTGTCGGAGTTGATGGCAGCTCCCGCAATAGAGACAAGTTTTCCGGGGAGGTAGGCAGAAGAACCGCTGAGCCCCATCTTCTTTGCCTCAATTGCTGCACGAATCTCGTGAGCACGCTCCTCAGAGATCGTGTATGAGCGCATGATCAGCAATGCCGCCAGTGTGCCAAGAATTGGTACTCCTGAGAAGAACAGACGGAGACCAGTAATTGACTCTGGCGTGTAGGACTCCGGGCTGAAGCCAACGAAGCTCAGAATGACCCCACTCAAGCCACCAGCAATTGCGAAGCCAAACTTCACCATCCACCAGTAAATAGCACCGAAGATGCCCTCCCGGCGTTTGCCCGTATTTAGTTCGTCAAGATCAATAACATCTGCTGTCATGGACATCATCAGGGTAAACAGGCTGCCAATACCGAAAGAGAAGAAAGGTAGGGCGAAAATGAAGAGGTAGGGTTTTCCTGGAATAAACAAGAACCACAGCAGGATGTACCCGAAAATGGAAAGACCCTGAGATGCCATAAAGGCATTTTTTTTACCCATCTTCTTTGACATCCAAGCAACCGTAGGAATAACAGCAAAGGTGGTGATCAGGGCGCCAAGGCTTCCGAACAGGGTAGGCCACAGCCCGGCTGCGGCGGAATCTCCGTTGAAGAGATAGTACACTACGATAAAGAAAGAAAAGGCCGCGACCGTATTGAATGCGTTGAAGATAAAGAAGGTCGAGATACACAGCTTACGGAAGGCAGGGATGGCAAAAGCTTCCTTAAAGCCGTTAAAGATTTCAGCAAGGCTACCCCCAATATTGGAAAAGCTGAGGGGCTCCAGGCTGTCATCGTTTTCCGTTGATTTACTAGGGAGGAAAATGGCAGGAATCATGGCTAAAACCATACAGGGAACTCCGACCCAGATAGCGAGACTTCTCGTTGCAGAGTCCGCACTTTCGAACCAGGCAGGATCGTACATGATTACCCAGAACCAAGGTGCAATCACCCATGCCCACTGGCCAATCCACTGTGCAGTAGCCATGATGCTAGTACGCTCGTGGAAGTCATCGCTCAATTCATAGCCCATAGCAACGTACGGAACGCTGAAAATGGTAAGTCCCAAATAAAAGACAAAGGACCACGCCATGAAGTAATAGAAATTGAATTCCAGACTATTCTCCCGGTATAGCTGCCACATTATTACGTAAGCAATTCCCATAATGACTGCGCCCAGAAATACGTACTGTCGACGACGCCCCCATTTAGAGCGGGTGTTATCGGAAATGAATCCCATGATGGGGTCCGTGATGGAGTCAAATACTCTTGGGAGGAAGTAAATCAGTCCCCACATCCAGCCGGGGAAACCCAGGTCCTGGACAAGGACAACCATGAAAATACCCAGCGCGGCGGGGAACATCTGGTTGGCCAGCATGCCTAGACCAAAGGCGACTTTATGCCCGAAGGGGACTTTGTTATTAACGGCAGTTTCTATTTGTGACATGATCTGAACTTTAAGCGAGGGTGGTTAGATTAAACGTTTTCCAAGATGATTGTCTGTAAGGCTTGAGGGCTTATTGTTATCGGCTTTTTCATCTCACCGAGCATGAGCTCGAAGGACTTTGCTTCCTCTGTCTGGTTCAGCACCACCGCGACCAGGGAACCGTCGGGGTTCTCAAAGGCAGTAACCATCAGGGAGTCGTCATCTTGCATGAACCCGATGCGCGTTGCCCCGGGGCGTACGTACTTACTGAAGTGTGCCATGGTGTAGTACAGCGGCGTGAAGTATACTTCGTCAGACTCTGGATCAACAATTACTGGTGCAACACACCAGTTTTTGAACCAATTGGGGCCACCTTGACGGTCGAGTACCATGTTCCAGTCTACCCAGCCATCTACGTAGTTGTTGAAGCATCCGATCATGTCCCGGGCGTAACGGTACACAGGAGAATACTTTGGGTGCAGATACTTTTCTTCTTCTGCAGCCCAATCCCAGCCCCAGTCCGTAGCTTCTTTACTCCAGTACCACTGGTCGTCTTGCCATTTTGGTACTTCGGCGTCCACACAGCCTTCTGTTTGGATGAGGTGCTTGTCTGGAGCCGTTTCGTGGGCGAACGTGAGCATCTCCGGGAAATAATCGTAAGTGCTGGCGTACCAATGGACAGCCGTTCCGTCGAAGTACTGAGCACTTTCCTCGTTAGCATACATAGAATTGATCCATCCACGCATTTCCTCTCCCCGGTTTTGATCGTAGCCCAGGATTTTTACAGCCGGAGCATCAGCCCGTAGCTTTGGCCCCAAATGCTGTTGAACGAACTGGGTCATTTCATCGGGCGTGTAGTGCATACTCTCCCAGTTATTGTCGTTACCGAGGGGCTCATTTTCTACCGTGATGCCCCAGATGTCAACGCCTTCCGCTTTATAAGCGTCGAGGTATTTTGAGAAAAAGAGGGCCCAGGTGTCGTAAAACTCCGGCTTGAGCTTTCCTCCCCGCCAATCGTTATTGTCTTTCATCCACGGTGGAGCAGTCCATGGTGAAGCAATGATCTTGAACCCTTCTGAAGATATCTCCTGTGCTTCCTTAATCATCGGCAACAAGTCATCGCGGTCTTCATCGATGCTGAAGTTTTCCAGTGCTACGTCTCCGGCAACAGGAGCGTAAGAGTAGTTGCCCAGAGAAAAATCACAGGAGTTAATGTGCGTTCTGGTCAGGGAGTACCGGGCACCTTCGTCGCTGAAGTAGGCGTCAAGAATCTTTTTACGATTCTCAGTACTCAATCGATTGAGGAGTGATGCTGATGCTTCCGTAAAGGAACCTCCGATGCCCGTTATGGTCTGAAATTTTTCGCTTGGCTTCAGCTTAATGGCAATGGTGGCAGCGGTGACTTCTCGATCTTTAACTTCCGTCAACTGATTTCCCGCCGCTGACGTCTCTACGATGGTAACGACAGGTGACTTCATCTCAGAGGTGTTTGACTTGTCCGGCTGACAACCGAAGAGCAAAAAGAAAAAACTGCTAAATAGTATGGGTAGTATGCGCATGATCGACAGTGCTTAAGTTAACGGTGAAGTACCGTTTGCCGGGGGGGTAAGCTGACCGTAGCTTTCATCGCCACGGTATCTCCCTCAAATGTTTTAGTAATGGGGTTGCCTCCCCGGGTTAACCCTTCAAATACACCTTGGTCAACGAGGTCCCAAAGGGCATATTTGGCTTTGCCATCGACGGTGAACAGGCCAAAGTGGTTCTCTGAACCACCTGCATTTGCGGCATCTTTCCAGGGCTCATCAAAAGCCTCGAAGTAAAAGCAGGAGATACCGTTTTTATCTGTCCATTCCCGTAGGTCGTGGTAATAAATACTCTCCTTGTACTCGTCGCAGGCACGGGCCCCTTCATTACCATAGAAACCGTTGGAATAACTTGCCCAACCGGTCTCCCCGATGTGCACGGGCTTATCCACATCCTGCAGGGTCATGTACGCCTTGACCGAATCGTACTGGCTAATGGCATAAGCAAGCGCATTGTCCATTGCTGCAGCGATTTTCTCCTCATCAGAAGCATCATTGGCGGTGTCGCCGGAATGCCAGAAAACGGGATTGTAATGGGTGTCGTGCATTGGGTAGGTGTGTACTGAGAGATAGTCTACCGCCTTGATCAATTTGTTCAGGTCTTCGACGTGGTACTCTGCGCCACCGCCTCCCCAGGAGGCGAAGTTGTCGGAGCTCGTGATCCAGAGATCTTTGTCCAGCTCACCATCCTTTTTCAGTTGTTGTAAGTGGTTGACCCACTTCAGAATGACGCCAGGCTGAACAAAGTAGCTGGTTGCCCACTTCACCATGGCCTCATTGCCTACGGCAATGACTTTGACAATGTCAGGGTATTGCTGAGCGAGGGCAACTGCACGATCTATTTCTCCGGCATTCTGCTCACTCTCTACGTTGTGGTCAGGCTCCATGCCCGTCCATGCGTTTTTACAGTCGATCCAGGCACCAAGCATTACGTACATCTCGAAGTCAGGGTCCTCGGCCTTCAACGACTTAATCGTTGCCAATAGGTTTTTGGCCTGTGCGAGTTGTACGTTGTAAGTCCTGAGCACTCTGATGCCCATCGCAGAAAGGATGAGCATGTCTTCCTTTAGCTCCGCTGGCGTCGGCTGGTTGTCACGGCTGGTTGTCCGGTATCCACCGTATGAAATTGCGGGGTAATCAGGGTTTCCCAAAATATCAGCAGCTGTGAGGTTTTTTTCCTCCATAACAGGTTCAGTTTCTGACGCGCATGACGTCAAGACATTAAGCATTAAAAACAGTAGTAGTAAAGGCAGAATTCGTAGCATGATCAAATGTTGTAACGTGTTGCCTGATTAGGTAGTGATGTCACCGGGAAGCAGACTTACCTGGAGGTAAGTTATAGAACCAGTGCGGTGGAACAGCTGAGTACTGTGCTTCGCATCCAGTGAGTGTCCTTCGACCGTTTGCTGGGTACCGTCCGCAAAATGAAGGGTAATACCAGCGTGGTCGCCAAGGGTATAAACTACCGGGACCTGACAGTAGGTGAAGCACAAAGCATGCGCAGGGTGGGGGATCGATTGTTCCTCGCCATTGATATCGACGTAGTCAAAATCGCCGGCAGTTGCCCGGAATTCTTGTCCACGAAGCAAGCTTGGCCTGAAACTCAACTCACCCCGTGTAACGACAGCTCCAAGTTCTCCGATCCGGCTGAGAATGTCTTCCTTTACCTGTCCGGTCATTCCCGGCTGCTGTGCACCCTTTCCCCCTGGTGTATGGGAGTAAGGATCCGTAGGGAAAGCGCCGTAAAGACTGGGTGATTTGTGTACGCCAATACCTGCAACCATTTCATAGTAGTGCTCGATCATGCGGTCAGTGACCGCTTTATCTGCCCCCTCGTCCAGGGCGCGGACACAACATTCCTGCACTGCCAGGAGCAGCTTTGACACCATGTGCCAATAAATGGACCCCAGCCCTTCGTAGCCAAAGAAGGTGCCTGACCGCCCCGTGAACTCTTTGTGGTTAAATACCAGCTCAAAGGTGGCAAGGATGTGTTGGCGGTCTTTCGCCGCCTGACTACTCAATGAAGTGTCAGCCAGTGCATCAAGGGCTACTTTGACGTCACCAGCGTTTTTGAAGTTGCCGTTGAAGTGATAAGCGCCATTGACATCCTTTTCGACGATTCGGGTATCTCCAGCTGCGACCATGCCCTGAAGCAGTGCAGATTGATTGACGGCTTCAGCTGGGACGGTATTCTTTTGCAGGAAACCGGGGAGATTTTTGTTGGGGTAAAGGATATAACTGTTTTGGTCCTCGCGGTAAATGTTACTTGCCCGTAAGGCATCCATTACCTCCAGCGCCTCCGTTGCACTGAGGCTGCCCAGGCTCAGCGCAGCTACCTGACCTTCCAGCATCTCATCCAGGTAACTGACGGAGACACCGTCCGCAGAAGGAGTCATCAGATTATAGGCATGGAAAAGCTTGTCTTCCCGCTGATTAGCCGCAACACAATGGTCTAGATGCGCCAGGGCTGCGGTCAGGAAGCTTTGTAAGTCTTTTTTGGAGATCGTTGCCTTCTCTCCGGTGAAGGAGTGGTCGTAAACCGTTGCCCGGAAATCACTGGCTGCTTCGCCGAGACCATCCAGGACCTTCTTACGGTCCTGATCATTGATCGGGCCAGCCAGTAATCCTTCGTACTGGAGGAGGGTCTGTTGTGTACGGAGGTAGTAAGCTTGAACCTCGGCCGAGAGGGCAAATTCCTGCTGCTCGCTCTGCTCCATCAGGTCAGCAAAGAACTGTAGGAAACGGCGTAGGTAATAAAGCGTGACCATGGATACACCATTGCCCACCAGTGCATTGTTCGCGTCATTCCATTCAGGGCGCTGGGTATTCATCCAGATACCACCTTCGGGAATAAAGTTAGATATCTTAGCCAGTACGGTGGCTAGGATTTTCTCCATGAAGTTAACCCGGTAAATATTACCAGACTGATCCGTCAGCAGGGCACCGTCTGCACCCATAGCCTCACGACGCTCCCGGATATGCTGATCGGATACGTGATCGAAGTCGATCGTATCCTTGGAGTTCTCAAGAATTGCCTGGTAAGGCTTGATCCGGTAAGGGACATTTGCGTAGACGAAGAAGTCTTGGGTAAAGTACTGCTCCAGTTGGCCGGGCTGGTGCTTCTCGATGAACTCTAGGAACTTCAGCAAGTAGATGATCTGGTGGTCTCCCCAGTAGCCAATGTAGGACCAGGGGTCGTCAGCTTCAATCGTTTCCCAGTCAAAACCACCTTTGGTAACCCGGTAGGGGTTGTACCCGTCAAAAGTAGTGGCATTGAGGAACTTCATGATCATTCCCTCGATGAAGTCCGGATAGGCGAAAGCCAGCGCCTCCCAGTTCTGGAAAATATCCCGCCAGTTCCCTTCGTAGTCAAGGATCTTCGACCCATCAACTTCACTTGTCGTATTGATGGAGAATCTGTTCCAGGGGCGGCTGGGGTCGCCGTGGCGGCGACTAAATTTCAGTGGCAGGTACTCCAGGCACAAACGCTTGAAATCCGGGTCTGCAGACTGGCTGGTGAGTTCCCGTAAATCAAATACGGTGAAGATCTCATCCAGGTTAGCAACCTGGGCAGCGTGCGCTTTTGCCACCTTCGGGTTAGCATTTTTGAGGTAGGCCTGGAAGTCCTTACGCTCAATATCGTAGTTGTTGTCAAAAATCCCTCCCCGCATGATATTGAAGAGGACATTAGAGAAGTGACGGCTGTCCCGCATCGGGTCGGCCGTTTGCTGGATACCATCAGCTGCGGCACTCAGGGCTATAAGCTGGCGCGTTCCCTGCGCAATGTCTGCTGCAAGCGCAGCCTGGAGGTCTTCACCGGCCGTGAGTTGCTTGATCAGCCGGATTACTCCAGCGTGGTTTTGGTTGACATTGGCAACAATCTGCCAGCTTTTCTCGGCACCTGCCGCAAGCGTAACTGAAGTATGGAGAAAGTAGGCACCCTTCTCTCCCTTGACGTCAGTTTCCTGATGCAGGGTCGCACCATCACGGAAACCATCAAGTTGTAGTGAGGAAACGAGTCTGATGGGGGCTTCAATACCGGTTGACCAGGCGATGTTCGCCTTGAGTGCTTCACTCGGTTCAGCTTTGTCAACAGGAATGGCGCTGAGGGCGTAAATACCCATGCCGCTTTCTGGCGCTAGCTCGTTGCGCTTGTAAGCATCCAACAAGTTGCTGGAACGGTTCTGCAGCTCGCTGTTTACGCTGGCGGGGAGAATGTTTTGGAGACCATCAACAAAAGCTACCTCTTGCTGCTGATCGCTGGTATTAGTCAGTCTGCTGGTCCGGACAAAACCATATTCATTGCTCGATTGCCACTGGTAGTTGAAACGGAGTTGCAGATCGTGGTTTACCTCTTCGAAGATGATGGAGTTGCCGTGCACACTCTTGTACAAGTTGCGGCTGATGTTGAAACGATCACGATAGCGATCGGCAAAAGGCTCCCAGGTTACCACTGAACCCTTATACGCTACCCGGAAGATGGTTTTACTACCGGTTAAGTCGGCAGCTTCGGTGATCTTATCATCGGTATAGTAGGGAAAGAGCGAGTATTCTGCATTCTTGCGGCCAGCACTCAGGCCACCGTTGCTGGAAATGAACATCCAGTGATTGCCGTCACTGACAATACTCATGAAGAAAGGACGCAACTTGTCACTGTCCGTCATTTTGAAATAGCGCTCACCGGCGAGGGTTACCTGTTCAATTGCTGGCATCGGGAATAGAAATATTAATGGATGTCTGGGAAAATTATCGGGCGGAGGAACAATGTAACAAACACTGTTCCTTTACCGTCTTTTGCACCTGCGGCCGCGCCCCTGATCTGATAATGTTAACAGGGCGCGGCCGCAGGTGCTGTGGATGGTGAAAGGCAAAAGTTACGCAAAGCGTTCGGTAGGACCGTCGATTATGGTGGTGACTGAGAAAAACGACCAGTGCTACCTCTTAAACACTTACTGCTGTTCGTACACCCGTACGTAGTCGATTTCCATCGTCTGCGGGAAGGGTGTCTGGCTGGTAGGGAATCCTACGTAGGTGCCACCAACGGCTACGTTGAGCAGCATGTAAAATGGTTGGTTGTATACCCATTCGCCGTCAACGTCTTCGGGCGTAATGCGCTGGTAGAGGAAGTCGTCGACGTAGAAGTCGATGTAATCTTCTCCCCATTCAATGGCGTAGACGTAGAATTTGTCGTCGAAGCGGCCTTCGTTTTCGAGCGTGAAGTTCTTGGTTACGGCATCTCCGGCAGAGTAGCCTGGCCCGTGAACGCTGCCCGCGATTTTGTTAGGCTCTTGTCCACGAAGCTCCATCACGTCGATCTCACCACATTGCGGCCAGTTAACCTGGTCGATGTTCGAGCCCAGTAGCCAGAACGCTGGCCACAGGCCAGGTCCGAACGGAGTTTTGATGCTTGCTTCAAAGCGGCCGTATGCCTGCTCGAAACGATCTTTCGTTGTGATGCGGGCAGAGGTGAAGGGCATGCCGCCAAAAGTCTCACGAAGTGCTGTGATAACGAGGCTGCCTTCTCCGTTCATGGAGACGTTTTCCGGACGGTCAGTGTAGTACTGTAGCTCTTGGTTACCCCAGCCATTGATGCCGGTGCCGATATCGTAGGTCCAATTTGCACCATCCAGTGATGAGCCGGCAGGGCCGTCGAATTCATCGCTCCAGGTCAGGCGCCAACTGCGGTCCTCAACGTTTTGGGTTTCGTCGACCTCACAGGCGGCGAAAGTGGCTACGGCAAAGAGCGCCATGAATAATTTGGTGAGGAAGTTAAAGCTTGCGTGCTTGATAGTTTGCATGCGACTTAATTTTTGAGCCGGCCTGGAGGCCGGCGGGCTTTTATTTAGATAGCCTGCCGGACCTTCAAATAAGTCCGGCAGGCATTTTGGGTTAATGGTGCTTGACCAGAGGACAAGGCTTTAGTTACGGAAGTACATGTTGTCCATGAATACCGTAGCGGTTCCAGTCGGCTCTGCCACCAGAATATACTGGGCAATATTTGCCCGGTTGGTCAGGCCGACGAAGTCAGTTAGTGGGATGTCGTAACTGATCCATTGATTAGAAGCAGGCGCGGTAAATGTGATCTCGTGCTCCGTATCATCACCACCTTCAAAACCACCATCAGGACCGAAATCCACCAACTTGATTTTGAACACAGTAGCATCGGGGGACCAGATGTCTACCCGGAAATGGGTCATACTCGTTGCGTCTACCTGGCTGCCTACCGTTTCGATGCCCACGAAGCTAACGTTGGTGTATTTCTTAGTCGCATTTCCTGCAACGTTAACGTCTTCCAGATCCCCCACGGACCAGTCCGTGCGGTAAGTGTCAACACTAACGTCGGTATATGCATCACTAAAGAGGGAGATGACGTTTGCGGCATCGTCCGTTGGAGTCGGGGCGGCCATTGTTGGCTCGTCTCCGCCACCGCTGCCGCCATCGTCGTTATAGAAGTACATGTTGTCCACAAAGACGGTTGCTGCGCCAGTAGGCTCAGCCACCAGGATGTACTGCGCGATATTAGCTCGGTTGGTCAGGCCAACGAAATCAGAAAGCGGAATGTCGTAGCTGACCCACTCATTGTTAGCAGGAGCGCCAAAGTCAATCTCGTGCTCAGTGTCGTCACCTCCGTCGAAGGCACCGTCTGGGCCAAAGTCAACCAGCTTCAGTTTGAAGACGGTTGCGTTTGGCGACCATACGTCAAGGCTAAAGTGGGTCATGCCCGTAGCATCGATTTGGTTGTTGACTGTTTCGATACCGGCGAAACTTAGCGCGGAGTACTTCTTAGTTGCATTTCCGGCAACGGTTACGTCTTCGAAAGCTGCAACAGACCAGTCCGTGCGCCAGGTGTCAACCGGTACATCTGTGTAAGCATCGCTGAACAGAGAAATTACATCTGCAGCAGCCTGGGTTGGCGCCGGAGCCGCCATCGCCGGCTCATCATCTCCGCCTCCGGTGCCAGGGTCTCCGTTGTAGAAGTACAGATTGTCCATAAAGATGTTAGGCAGGTTGCCAGAGAGGACGATCTGCGCAAGGTTCGCCCGGGCCGTCAGCCCGGGGAAGGCCGTCAGTGGCAGGTCGATGCTGATCCATTCCTCCGTACGGAGGTCAGCTGCAGGAATCGTTACTTCAAAGGATGAGTCATCATCACCACCAAAGCTGTTGTCAGGCCCCAAATCAACCAGAAGTACCTTGAATTCAGAGCTTGGTCCAGTAGCGTCTGGGGTCCAGATGTCCATGTGAATCCGGTTGGTAGCGGTCGCATCAATAGTTGGTGCGGTAAACTGAATGCCAACAAAGTTGAGTTGAGAGTAGCGGTAAATGTCGTCGCCGTCTACCTGGATTTCTTCAGACTGCGTAGTAGAGAACTCCCAGAAGCCATTAAGGAAATCAATAGGCTCATTGGTGTACTCATTGCTATAGATGGAGATGACGTCGTCCGGAGACTGCATTGGCGTCGGGGCAGGGGTTGCTGGGCGGACTGCCATTCCCGTAGAGTTGATGGTCAGAGAACCAACGGACTCTTCACCGCCGAGTGAGGCGGTGATCACTGCTTCTCCAGAACCAACTACTACTACAATGCCGCTGGCATTAACGGTAGCTACACTTGGGTTAGAGGAGGAGTAGGTGAAGTAGGAGGGGGCTACGTTTACGGACTGGTTTACTCCGGTAGGCAGGTT
Source organism: uncultured Lewinella sp. (assembly GCA_964616365.1). Taxonomy (GTDB): domain Bacteria; phylum Bacteroidota; class Bacteroidia; order Chitinophagales; family Saprospiraceae; genus Neolewinella. The sequence continues at coordinate 22,853 of CAZTTF010000341.1, forward strand.
GAAAACCGCAAGGCCGTTAGAAGAAAATACGGCACCGATCTCGGTTGTGACCGTCTGGTCTTCCCCGTTGAAAATCTGCGAGCCGCCACGAGTGATAGTACCGAGGTTCTCAAACCGTACTTCGTCGATCCAGAAAGTGTAGCCACGGCCTTCTTCTGGCCCTTCAGAGTAAAAGAGCAGACCGCGCTCCTGCGTCAGCCGTGAGGCGTCGGGGATAGGAACGTAGTATTTCTGCCAGTTTGTGGTTAGTGGCAGCGCGTCAACGGAAACGACGTTCTCATTGGCGCCGAGGTAGTTACCAAAGCCAATATTGTCTAGTGTTGCTGGCTGAGAAGCACGTGCCCAGAAGGACAAGACGTTATAGCTAGTCAGATCACGTCCTGTCTCCAGAAAGAATGCACCACCGGCGTAAGCACCAGAAGGAGATTCAAAATCCGGTACGGCAAAACGCATCGAGGTGGTTCCCCGGAAGCGAATGTCTGTATCTGTATCGAAGGCAGTTACGTCTGATCCGCCAAATGCAGCGTATTCAAGACCACCGGTGAAACCGTCGATAAAGACGTCGGCGTTGGTAGGGTAGGTGGCGAGTTCCAGCTCTTCCAAATCTCTTTCACACCCGAAGGAGAAAAGTAGAAGACCGGCAAAAAGTAGTCGGCTAAAGCCGTTGAAAAACTTAGTCATCATGATTTGATTTTGAGGTTGGATCACTTAAAGATGTTAACGTGGAGGTAAGTACGAATTTCCCACTCGTTACCATTGTCGAAGCCAACGGCTTCGGGGTCACAGACGGGGATGCCATCAATACCCAGGGTGCTGGTTGGGCAGTACCGTGGGGAGAATTGATCCAGCGTACGGAAGATGCCGGCAATACCAATTTTCGTTTGTGGAAGATTGAGCCAGGACGGACGACCGATCGTGGTGGAGAGATCCAATTGTAGTTGGGTAGGGAAGGTTAGGTTAAAGTCACGGTGATAGTCAAAAGGACCCCAGTCGTTGATCTTGACCGAAGCCACCGCTTTCATTTTCTTGTAAATGGTACGCACATCAGCACCAAAGCGCTGAATCGTTCTTTCATCGCTACCGTTCGCCTGAGCGGTACCGGTATAGATGTTGGCGATAAAGCCAAGCTCCGGATTGATCTTAGAAACAATACGCGAGTTAACCTCCCAAAGGTCTTGCGCTGGCGCTGCACCGGGGAAGGCGAAGAATGTACGTCCATCAGGCAGGATACCAATGGCTGCATCCTGTGTCGTTGGCAGGTGACGGAATACGAAGCCGAGGTTCATGGCGAACTTGGCGTCTTCCATCAGATCATTGTCCCACTGGTACATAAAGGTAGCAGGGGTGGGGTCGTAGGTGAAGAGGATCTCACCGGCAACCTGCTCGCGGTTGCCGCGAACGACGAATGGGTCCGTGAGGATATTACGTGGACGACCGGGGCCGCCTACGTCGCCGGGAATAGGATCTTCGATTGGCCGCTGCCACAAGAAGTTAGGCGCGATCTGCAGATCACCAAGCAGGTAAGTGAAACCAGTCAGGAAGTTATACTGGTTACCGCTACCGCTATCTTTAAGGCGCCATCCGGTAAAGGTGATCGTCTGGTCGGCGCCACCGTTGGCAACGAGACCCATTGCAGCACCTTGTGCGTACCAGTTGATTTTGCCTTGTGAGTAGGTGATTTTGGCCTTTCCGCCCCAGTTGTCAGTAGACTGAATCTCGTCCTGGTAAACCGTCAGTGCGTTTTCCTCTCCGCGCACGAGTTGGAATTCACGGCCAATCAGTGGAGATCCACCCCACATACCTCCAACCTGAAGACCGAAGGGACCCATCTCTTTCTCGAACTGCAGGGTTGCACGGCGCGTACGTGGTTGAGGAATGGCGAAAGAACTTTCTGTCTGTCCCCGCTCCTGAAGGTCTTCGTGGAAAATACCCGTCACTTCCATACCAGCCACTTCACGCTGGTATTTAACTAATGCCGCGGGGTTAGCTCCCCACCAAAGTTCGGGACCCATAGCAACCGTAAGGCCTTTGAATTCTTTCTTTCCTTCGAATTCGACACCCAACGGAGCATTGCCGTTGTAAATGTCAATGTTCGGTCCGTAGTTGGCTTCAGGATAGAGGCCAAAGAAGTCACCTTCATACCCCCAGTGGTAGTGTCCGGTCCGGTAGAAACCTTTCATGTCGAATTTCTCGTGTGCCCAGGCAAAATCTGCCCGGTAAACCGCCAGGCGGTTACGGTCGGCAAGGGTGACCTGAGGGCCATTAGCTCCGGGGGCACTAACTACTACCGGGCGGCCGCGGTTTTCGTAGAAAACCTCATTAATGGGGTTCTGGGCAACATTGCCAAGAATGTTGAATTCAACATTGGCCCGGAAACTCGCACTTGGGTTCGCAGATACCCCCACGAAGAAAGACTGCATGTGGTCGAAACCTTGCTGGTTCGGGAATGCGTTGTCGTTGGGGTTGTCTTCCTTAGGTGTTGATACTAAGCTACCTCCTGTGTTGTAGGTTGTCAACTCTGCACTTAGACGACTCAGGGAAATCTTTTGCCCCGTTTGTCCGGCAAGGGCCGCTTTGTCACCCCGTGCTTTGAGCACAGCATCCATTAACTGAATACCATCAAAGTGGTTGTTCAGGGTAGCCATGTTGGCACTTGTGCTGTAAGGGTCAAAACGGTGAGCATCTTTAAGAGCATAGTACGCAGCACGCGGATAAAGGGAGTACAAGCCACGCTCATTTGTGGGACCTTTCGCCGCAATACCAAACCACTCTTCGTTCATGTTGTCTTCGCCCTCGACAAAGTCGTGAGCATATCCACCGTTATCCCAGGAGGCATTGTTGTCATGTACATCAAGGTTGTCGGTCTGGCCAAATTTCCACCAGCCATCACTAAACTGGAAGGTGAAACCTCCAATGGAGTTGCCCGCACCACCCATACCTGCTGCGTTTGCGTAGATCTCTTTCCAGTTGCCTACCATATAATAGGCCTGGTTAAGTTGATCTTCAGTATTTGTGACCGCATTAAAGGCGTCGGCACCAAATTCCGTAAACATCAATGGCTTGCCGTACTCGTTTCTTACCCGCTCGAAGGCATCACCAAATGAAACACCACGGTACATGTTAGTACCGTAGATGTCTACGTCCGGGCAATACTTTGCTACCAGGTCGAAAAACAAAAGATCTCCATTACACATGGCAACAGGGATCGAATTGTCAATCTTCTTCATCGCAAGGGTAGCCTCATTGAACATCTTGTACATCGCCGTAGCGCGAATGATGGCCTCCTCGTTCTCTTCAGGAATATCTTCCGTTTCAGCGCCACCCCAGAAAAGGCCATAGTTGTTCTCGTTACCGAGCAGGAACATCAGCAGGCCAGGAGTGCCTTGGTATTCCTCAACCATCTCCCGGGTCTCCTTGAGGAGCAGCGCCCGCACGCGTGGGTCCGAATATTCTGTATTGGACATCCATCCGCCATCAATGGTAACTCCGTAGCGGCCGAAGGCGTGATTGAGCATCGTGTAAATACCGTATCGCTCATAGATATAGGTGATCCAGCGTGCCGGTACTCCGGTATACTGACGTACGACATTAACACCCATGTTTTTGAGCAATGCCATTTCTTCATCGAGCGCTGCCCGAATAATATCGTCTGGTTGTTTCCAGAGACTGTAAGTAACGGTTGTGCCGATCGGGAAATAATCCCAGTTCATACCGTTAATCATAAAAGGTTCGCCATCGACGGTGAGCCGCATGCCGTCAGGTCCGTCAGTAACGACAACCTGAGGCGCTTGAGCCAGCATTACGCTGGAAACAAAGCATAGTAGTAGTGGAAGGAAAAGTTTTTTCATGTCGACTTAAAGGTCTGGTGATAATCTACCGAAATCAGCGTGAAAACGGGAATAAGATTTTCTAAATCAGCTACAATTTATACGTTTATTCTGATAGCGACATTATATACAACGACTATACATGCCGTAAGTTTAGCTGTTTTGGAATTGTATATTGTCGCCTAATTTGCTGAATTACAATCGGTTGCAAATAGGCTTGATTTCATACTGTGCTTAGGTGAAGTATATGCTAATTATAGCCTGTTTGTCTATTTTTAGGGTTTTTACTAAGCCTATTCTCTCTTTTTTAGCGGCTGCGTGCAGGGCTTGTTAAAAGACGCTCTGTTACTTATTGGATATAAAAAAAGGCGCACTCCCAGAGGAGTGCACCTTAAGTACATAATCAGTATGCCGGGCGAAGGCCGGAAAGGAGGTTTTACTGCCCCAGGAAGGGGTAACGGTAATCTCGTGGTGCGGAGAAGTTCTCCTTGATGAGCCTTGGCGACATCCAACGGGTAAGGTTGAGCGGAGAGCCTGCTTTATCATTGGTGCCGCTTCCACGGGCACCACCGAATGGTTGCTGACCAACTACTGCTCCGGTAGGCTTATCGTTTACGTAGAAGTTGCCGGCCGCATTACGGAGTGCTTTGGTCGCCTGATCGATGTGATGGCGATCGGTGGCAAATACTGCTCCGGTAAGTGCGTAGGGCGAGGTAGTGTCTACCAATTCCAACGCAGCTTCCCAATCTTGGTCTTCGTATACGTAGATAGTAAGTACCGGGCCGAAGATTTCCTCCTCCATCGTGGTAGAGTGGGGATCTGTAGTTACGATCACAGTGGGTTCGATGAAGAAGCCTTCGGATTTGTCATAGCCACCACCTGCAATGATCTCGCTGGTTGCCTTTCCTTTTTCGCCGTCGATGTAGGCCGCGATCTTGTCGAAGGCGCGCTCATCAATAACGGCATTAACGAAGTTGCCGAAATCTTCGACGGTTCCCATTTTCAGGGTGCTGATGTCTGCCACAAGGCGCTCTTTGATCACCGGCCAAAGGCTGGCCGGGAGGTAGGCACGGCTTGCTGCCGAGCACTTCTGCCCCTGGAACTCAAAAGCTCCCCGCAGGCAGGCTACGGCTACTTGCTCCGCATCGCTGTCGGGGTGGGCGATGATGAAATCTTTACCACCAGTTTCGCCGACAATGCGTGGGTAGCTCCGGTATTTGTCGATGTTGTTACCAATCTCTTTCCACAGGTGACGGAAAACGCCGGTTGAACCTGTGAAGTGTAGTCCCGCAAATTCCCGGTGCTTGAATACGATGTCCCCTACAACCGGGCCATCAGTATATATAAGGTTAATCACTCCTTTAGGGAGTCCGGCTGCTTCAAAAAGCTCCATGATGACGACGGCAGAGTAGATCTGACTTTCGGCAGGTTTCCAGATAACGGTGTTGCCACACATGGCAGGCGCCGCGGGGAGGTTAGCCGCAATACTCGTAAAGTTGAACGGAGTAATGGCAAGCAGGAAGCCTTCAAGAGGACGGTACTCTACTTTGTTCCAGGTTGGTTTTGGAGAGTGAAGTGGCTGCTCCTTGTAAATCTCCTGGAGGAAGTAGGCGTTGAAACGGAAAAAGTCACACAGTTCTGCAACGGCGTCAATCTCTGCCTGGTAAGCGTTTTTCGACTGTGCCAGCATGGTTGCAGCGTTCATCTTGGCGCGGAACGGACCACTCAGCAGGTCAGCTGCCCGTAGAAAGACGGCAGCACGTTCGTGCCAGGGAGTAGCAGCCCAGGCTTCTTTGGCGCCTAGTGCCGCATCGATAGCCTGGTGTACGTGCTCTTGTGTGCCCCGGTAAAAGTGGCCGAGCAGGTGCTTGCGCTCATGGGGCGGGTGGGCACTTACTTTTTCTCCTTCGAGAATACGTTCTCCGTTGATGAAGGCGGGTAGTTCTTTGACCTCCGCTTTCGCTGCAGCAAGCGCAGCTTTAAGCGCTTTTGTTTCCGGGCTGCCGGGAGCGTAGGACAACACCGGCTCATTGGCCGGGATATTAATATTGAAAATGGCGTTGGACATCGTGTGGCTTGATTTGGTTGGCGCGAAATTAAGGAAACGGACAACATGAGTAATGGTTTTCTTAGTGCGCACTCGCTTGGCGCGTAAAGTGCCGCAGTAATCAGCCTTAAAGTTTCGGGCGCGGACGCAGGTGCAGTAGTTGTGCTGGAGCAGCAAGGATAAGCTGACATAGCTTTTGGTCGCTGTCCTCGCTATTGGTGAAAGGTGGGTGTTTTCCTGTTATCCACTGCTCTTTTGTTATGATTGCCGCACCGGCGTCCGCGCCCATCTTTCCGTAGTGCCAGTTGTGGAAATAGTCGTGAGTAAGCCCGCCATCCTGTATATCTTTGCCCCTCGTTTAGAACTACCAGCAATCAGGACTGTTAGCTACCAGAACAAAGATGATATGGGCCGTAAGGATCGTAAGATGATATTCAAGACACCAGAGGAAGTAGAGCGCAGCCGCGCAGCGTGCCTCCTGGTAACGAAGACATTATCAGAAGTAGGGAAAATGCTCCGTCCGGGACTCACCGGTAAGGAAATTGATGCCTTTGCCGAAACCTTCATCCGGGATCATGGCGCAGTACCTGGCTTTAAAGGTCTCTACGGTTGCCCTTCCACCTTACTCGTAAGCCGTAACGAAGAAGTGGTGCACGGTTTACCCGATGAGCAGCAGGTGTTTCAGGATGGAGACATCCTGAGTATCGATTGTGGCACTATCGTCGATGAGTTTTATGGTGACGCTGCCTACACCTTTTGTGTAGGTGACGTTGCTGAAGACGTTATGGAACTTTGCCGCCACACCAAGCATTCGCTGTATCTCGGTATCGATGCTGCCCGTGCGGGCAAGCGGGTAGGGGATATCAGCTTTGCCATCCAGCAGTATACCGAAAAGGTTGGTGGTTACGGAGTTGTCCGTGAACTTGTAGGGCATGGCCTTGGGCGTTCGCTGCACGAGGCTCCCGACGTGCCCAACTTTGGTAAGCGCGGACGCGGTCCCGTGTTAAAGGCCGGCCTGATCATCGCTATTGAGCCAATGACCACTCAGGGGCGTAAGGAAGTGCACAGCCGGGAAGATGGCTGGACCATTGTCACCCGCGATGGGAAACCTGCGGCACACTACGAACATTCTATTGCCATCACTGCCGACGGAGCTCCTGCAGACCTCATGAGCGATCACCGCCCGATTGAAGCTGCCATTCGAAATAATCCTAACCTTAAGGTGGTCGATAATATCGATGATGAATTAGTGGCGATCTATCAGCCGGTACCAGCTGCTATGTAGTCCTTAGCCGGGCAACCTCTATTGTAATTCCGCAGAGACTGAGATAAGTACCGGGAACCAAGACTGCTGCCATGTAAGTGCAAGGGGGGAGTGGGGTGTTGTGTCGATTTGATGTAGCAAGGCTATCGCAAAGTAAGAGAGGAGGTCGTCCAACGCGTTGTTTTGGCCTGGCGTAGCCGCAAAAAACCTCGTTTGACGACTCGAAGCAAAGAGTAGACTTCGTGAACGCCCTGCCTGATGTAGCCGGAAAGAACTTTGTCTTAAGACCTGATTGGTAGACTAGCGATTGCCTATCGGGCTGCTATCCTATTCCTCAACGGCTCCTCTTACCCTTTTAAGACCATATATACAGGTTGACGGCCCTTCAGATGGGCTGACAGATTTGATGAAAAGGTATTTGCGACTACGCTTACAAAAAATGATGCGTCGAACGAGCAATCGACTGTGCCTTAAACAAGGATGAGCCAGTTGAGAAACTACAGGAATGGACAGGTAATTGAGAACTTATCCTCTAGTAGTCAACAAGTTGGACCGCTTATTCCTTTACTTAGGGAAAAGTATTTTGTAAACATTTGGGCAAAAAGTAAGAAAAGACTACCTTTGCCCTCCGAAATTTAAAACATGTCCAAAAAAAACCTGATCAAGCAGGATGGCGTGATTGAAGAAGCGCTGTCTAACGCAATGTTCCGCGTTAGACTCGAGAACGATCACGAAATCAAAGCGACCATCTCCGGAAAGATGCGGATGCATTACATCAAAATCTTACCTGGAGACAAAGTTGCAGTGGAAATGAGCCCATACGACCTCAGTCGTGGCCGGATCACTTACCGCTACAAGTAGGCGCTTTCTTATTCGGCTGCTGCCGATCGCGTTTAAATTTATTCACTTATGAAAGTCAGACCCTCCGTCAAGAAGCGCTCGGCCGATTGTAAGATCGTCCGCCGCAAGGGAAAAGTCTACGTCATCAACAAGAAAAACCCCAAGTTCAAGCAGCGTCAGGGTTAATCTAAAGCTAAGAAATTATGGCACGAATTGCAGGTGTAGACCTCCCGCGTAATAAGCGTGGTATTATAAGTTTGACCTACGTCTTCGGGGTTGGTGCGACACGCGCCGCAGAAATCCTTGATCGCGCAGGTGTTGATCACAACACCAAGGTTGTGGACTGGACTGACGAGAACATCCGTACGATCTCTAACCTCATTACGAATGAGTACAAGGTAGAGGGTGATCTCCGTACCGAAATCCAAACCAACATCAAGCGTCTTATGGACATTGGTTGTTACCGTGGCCTCCGTCACCGTAAAGGCCTTCCGCTTCGCGGACAGCGCACCCAGACCAATGCCCGTACACGCAAGGGTAAGCGTAAGACAGTAGCTAACAAGAAAAAAGTCACTAAGTAATGGCTAAAAGACAAGCAGGTGGTCGTACCACCAAGAAGCGTAAGGTCAAAGTTGAGAACGAAGGGTTCGCTCACATCCAGGCTTCATTCAATAATATTATCATCACGATCACTAATAAGACTGGTGATGTGATTAGCTGGGGTACCGCCGGAAAAGAAAAGTTCCGTGGTTCTAAGAAGAGCACGCCATACGCTGCTCAGGTTGCCTCTGGCAACGCAGCCCGCGAAGCTTACGAAGCTGGCCTCCGTACGGTAGAAGTTTACGTTAAAGGCCCAGGTGCCGGTCGTGAAGCTGCCATCCGTGCACTCGATGGTGCAGGCATCCGCGTCTCTAAGATCAAAGACGTAACGCCTATGCCACACAATGGCTGCCGTCCTCCTAAGCGCCGTCGCGTATAATCCCCATTAAAAAATCATCCCCCGCTCGTCACTCCTATATAGATGATGGGGAATAAAGACTCAGGTCACTATGGCTAGATATACTGGTCCTAAGGCTAAAAAAGCCCGCGCTCTTGGCGAACCGATATTCGGTTACAGCCGCGCTTTCGAAAAGAAGAAGTACAAGGCCGGTCAACACGGTAACAGCCGTGGACGCCGTCGTCAACCTTCTGATTACAAACTCCAGCTCACAGAGAAGCAGAAAGCTAAGTACACCTATGGTGTGCTTGAGAAGCAGTTCCGTAACCTCTTTGAGAAGGCTGCTGCTAACCGTGGCATTACCGGTGAGGTATTGCTGCAGTTGCTCGAGGCTCGCCTTGACAACGTAGTATTCCGTCTTGGTCTCGCACCAACGCGTCGTGCTGCCCGTCAGCTGGTTTCTCACCGTCACATCATGCTGAACGGTCGTCTTAACAATGTCCCTTCTACGCAGCTCCGTGCCGGAGACGTTATTTCCGTTCGCGGAAAGTCTCAGGGCCTCGAAGTTATCCGCAACACCGTTGCTGGTAAGAGCGAAGTGCGCAACTACGGTTGGTTGGCTTTCAGCCCCGAGAAAATGGAAGGTCAGTTCCTCGCTTACCCAGAGCGTGAGAACATTCCGGAAAAGATCAACACTCAGTTGATCGTCGAACTGTACTCTAAGTAAGTTCGCCGCTCTTACTCCTTCTGGTTTCGGCCTGAAGGAGCAAGAGCCCCCCCGGATGGTGAGCCCATCCCCACCGCCCCCCGGGCCACCATCCAGTCCCCGGCCAGGCTTTTCAGCCCGCCGGGGACAAACTAATTTAAGAACCAGGCGTTTACGTCTGGTGCCCGAGCTGCACCAGACCCTAACTCACAGCGATCAATCTTACATATGAGCAGTATTCTGAACTTCCAGAAGCCCGACAAAATCACGATGCAGAAAGCAGACGATTTCCAGGGTACGTTTGAATTTAAACCTCTGGAACCTGGTTTCGGCCAAACCATCGGTAACTCTCTCCGTCGTGTGCTCCTTAGCAGCCTCGAGGGATTTGCAATTTCTGCCGTGCGGATCGCCGGCGTAGACCATGAATTCTCTACCATCCGCGGTGTTACCGAGGACGTAGTGGAAATCATTCTTAACCTTAAGCAGGTTCGTCTCAAGCAGGTTATCCAGTCTGAGGAAAGCAACGAAGAAGAAAAAATTTACCTCACCGTTAGCGGTAAGGAGCAGTTCACTGCCGGGGATATTGGTGACCACACCAATGTTTTCAAGGTGATGAACCCAGAGCTCTTGCTTTGTACCATGGAGCCGTTTGTTAACCTCGAAGTTGAGCTGACAATCACCAAGGGCCACGGTTACGTTCCAGCAGATGAAAACCTGCCCAAGAACGCCCCAATCGGTGTTATCCCTGTAGATGCTATCTACACGCCAATCAAGAATGTTGCTTACCGCGTAGAGTCTACCCGTGTAGGTCAGCGTACGGACTACGAAAACCTGATCCTGGACATTAAGACGGATGGAACCATCCACCCAGAAGATGCCGTTCGCGAAGCAGCGAACATCATGATCCAGCACCTGGTCCTCATCACCAACGAAGCTATCGTGATCGATAGCCCGGGTGCTCGCGAAGAGACCATCGTTGATGAGCACATCCTGCACATGCGTAAGCTACTCAAGACGAGCCTCGAGGATCTCGACCTGTCGGTACGTGCTTACAACTGTCTTAAGGCTGCCAAGATCAACAGCCTCGGCGAACTGGTTCGCTACGATACCCACGAACTGCTTAAGTTCCGCAACTTCGGTAAGAAGTCGCTCGTGGAAATCGAAGAGTTGCTCGTTGAAAAAGGGTTGACCTTCGGGATGGACCTTAGCAAGTACAAGCTTGACGAAGAGTAAATCAAAAGACCGGAACTAGGAGCTGAGAGTTCTCTCTGGCTCCTAGTTCCGAACTAACAGGGCCGTCCGTAACCCGGACGTTATTTAACCACGGTAATTACCCACCCAGTAAGCAGGTGCCCG
>CAZTTF010000342.1:0-4129 GCA_964616365.1 uncultured Lewinella sp.
AATCTCATCTGGTGAATCTAAATTGTGTGCATAAATACCGAAGAAGAGATGGCGGTATCCTGATTACTTCCGACGGTGCCAATATTCCCGTAGCCCGGGCAAGGAAAGAAGAACTCTTGCGAAGGCTGATGGAGCGTGATAACTGATGGACAGTCAATACGTCAAATTTTTCGGTGCAACGTTACCGTTTCTTTTGAGTCATTCCTGTATCCAAACTACTTTGATTAAACGGGACGTTCAGCATATGTGAGTAGCAGACGTCCCGTGTCTCCTGTTTTAGTTATGGTTTTCTTTTGGCCCGTTTGAAACTCACATTGATTTAGATTCCTTATTGTATACTTACACCACCTTTATGTCTAGACTTGCCCTGTTTGCACTCCTGCTATTTGCATGCCCGCTTGATGCGCAACTATCTGTTTCCGGACTTGAGCTACCCTATGGCCCCCAAACCGTAGGCTATCATCACTACATAGCCTACGATAGCACCCGAACGTACAACCGTACACAAGACTGGACCAACGAAACAACCGCACGGCCTATTCCCGTCAGTGTTTGGTATCCGGCACTTCCCGACCAGCCAGCTGCTCGTTACCTCGGGGTATTTGATTACCTGAGGCTAATGAGTGTTGAGGAAGAATGGGAACACCTACCCAATGATCTTATTATGAGCTGGTTTGAGTTTCCGAATTCTCCCGAAAACCAACAACGTGTCCAGGAAACCACCAGAGCGATTCTGGATCCTCCGATGCTGCCCGGGAAGTTTCCGGTAGTAATATATGCCGCAAGTTTTCTGGCGTCTTCAACGGAGAATTTTGCCCTCTGCGAAATGCTTGCCAGTCATGGTTTCCTGGTGTTGGCTAGTCCCGGGCGCGGCGCGGATAGCCGACCTATGTACGGAACCGCTGTCCGGAATTCGGAAGGACAGGCGCGCGACCTTGAGTTTCTCCTCCACGAAGCAGCTCGCCACCCTTTTGCAGATACTGAACGTATGGGGGCCGTCGACTACAGTTTTGGCGGACTGGCTACCGCAATTACTCAAATGCGTGACACCCGCATCAAGGCAATGGTCAGTCTTGATGGCCGGTCGCGCTATGATTACAACACTATTTTCAGTAACCCGACGGTAAACATCGACCGCTTTAACGTACCCTTCATGCACCTGGCCCAAAAGGTGATACCCGATTCGGTATTGTTGGCGGATGAAATTCCGCCCAGCCTGAATACGGAGTTTCTGTTGTTTGATAGCCTCCGCTACAGCGATGCCTATGCCGTCAGATTACACGACCTGTCGCACCGGCATTTTTCCACGATGGGGTTACTGTTGAAAAGTAAGGACGTCCGGCAGGATAAGTCAGACGTCGAGGCCATGGCAGGACACCGTACTGTCGCCACGTTTACCCTCAGGTTTTTGGAGGCACACCTGAAAGATGATCCGGCAGCCCGTCAGTTTTTAACGGAACAATTGGTAAACGGTGCTAACGATAAAGTATCCGTTCAACACAAAGAGCCAATCCAGCAGCCCTATGATTTTCGTGACTTCAATGATCAGGCAAAATCCATCAAATATCAAGGACTTGACAGTTTGTATCGTGTAGCCAGAGCGGCTCATCCGAGCTTCTCCATTCCTGAATGGCAACTCAACCAGCTCGGACTACAGCTTGGGTTTAATTTGAATCGGACAGAATTTGGTGTTCGGTTGTTTGAGTTTGCGATTCGGTTATACCCGGAGTCGGGTAACCTGCACGATAGCTTAGCGGAAGTGTTACTCAATGCCGGGGAGCTGAAAAAGGCTGCTACTCATTTTCGGAAATCCCTGGAGTTGGATCCGGAGAACGGGAATGCAAGGCAGCGGTTGGCGGAGTTGGATAACGATTAATTTGCGAGGTGCATGGATTTAGCAATTATTCAATGCATGAAATGCATTAAAAGATATTTATCAATGCAACTTTTGCATTGATAAATGGTTTAATCGATGCAAACAAGTCAGATGTACCTTCACCAATACCCAGCTTGGCCCCGTTTTCAGTTTGATGCGGAGCAGGTCGCCGGCCCTTTGGCCCAGGTGCGTCATTTGCAAGGCTGGTTATTAGGTCGGGTAACGGATTGGGGAATTCAGACCAGGCTGGAATCTAATGCTAGTACGGTGGTCGACGAAATTGTGAGTAACAGCCTAATTGAGGGGGAAGAGCTCCCTGCTCAAGAAGTACGGTCATCGGTTGCGCGACGCCTTGGTCTCCCCACCGCTGGATTAATCACCCCTACACATCATATTGACGGAGTAGTAGAAATGATGCTGGACGCTACGCAAGGATACGATGAAGTCGTTACTGAAGATCGACTTTTTGGTTGGCACGCGGCACTTTTCCCTACGGGGCGTAGCGGGATGGCAAAGATCATAGTAGGAGCTTACCGTGACCACCCGGACACCGAGCCCATGCAGGTAGTGTCCGGTCAGTGGACGCGTACACGCGTACACTTTGAGGCACCATCTTCTACGCTGCTCAAACGGGAAATGCAACGGTTACTCGATTACATCAACACACCCGACGGCACAGACGGGTTGCTACGTGCGGGAATCGTGCACTTATGGTTTTTGACGCTGCATCCCTTTGATGATGGAAACGGTCGTATGGCCCGAGCCCTTACTGATCTAATGCTGGCCCGAAGTGATCAGTCGCAACAGCGATTTTACAGTATTTCTACGGCTATTCTCAAGCGTCGTAAATACTACTACCGCCGACTAGAAGCCGCGCAGAAGGGTAGTTTGGACATTACCAATTGGTTGTTATGGTTTCTGGATACGGTAGCTGATGCCATAAACACCGCTAATAATCAATTGAGTGAGGTATTTGCCCAGGCTCGATTTTGGCGGAAGCACCAGGAAACGGCCCTCAATGCCCGCCAGAAAAAAATTATCGCTAAGCTTTGGGAAGGTTATCAGGGTAAACTGACCAGTTTTCGGTACGCTAACCTATGTAACATTAGTAAGGACACCGCCGTCCGCGATATCAATGATTTAGTAGCTAAAGGTATCTTGGAGAGAGGAGCCGCTGGCGGACGGGCAACGTCGTATACTTTGGTGAGGGAGGTTGTGGGTTAACCACTGCGGACGGAAAACTGCCTTCGGCTCCCGGAGTACGTCTCGGCTGCGCCGCGAGCTAGAGGGGGGTACGATTTACAATTGAGGATTTAGTATTCAGGATTTGTCCAGGGCAGCTCAAATCTTGAATACTAAATCCTCAATGGTAAATGGTAAATAAAGATAGCTGGGTAACGCTGACCAACCAAAAAACACCTACTCCTCCACCACCTTCAAGACCAATTTGCCCTTCTTCTCTCCCGTAAACAGCCGCATGAATGTTTCGCGGAAGTTCTCAATGCCATCGTAGACATCTTCTTTGCTTTTGAGCTTTCCTTCCATCATCCACATGCCCATTTGCATAGCAGCTTCGCGGTAGCCTTTAGCGTAATCCATAACAACCATACCCTCCATGGTCGCGCGGTTCACGAGTAAGGAAAGATAATTGCTTGGCCCTTTTACAGCGGTAGTATTGTTGTATTGGGAGATAGCTCCGCAGATTACAATGCGGGCGTGCATCCGTAGTCTGGCAAGTGCTGCGTCCAGGATGTCTCCACCAACATTGTCAAAATATACATCAATGCCTTTGGGGCAGTGCTGCTTGATACCGGCGTGGACGTTGTCGTTCTTGTAGTCGATACAAGCGTCAAAACCGAGTTCCTCAACGACGTATTTACACTTCTCTGTGCCGCCAGCAATACCAACGACGGTACAACCTTTGATCTTGGCGATCTGACCAACAACACTGCCCACCGCTCCGGCTGCGCCGGAGACCAGTACAACGTCTCCTTCTTTAATCTTTCCCACCTCCAGAATGCCGAAGTAGGCCGTCATGCCCGGCATGCCGAGCGTGCCGATATAAGTCGGCATTGGGACGAGGCTGGTATCCACTGCATAGTAATTATCTCCGTTCGTCACGGTGTATTGCTGCACGCCGCCCCAGCCAGTGAGGACGTCACCGACTTTGTATTTAGGGTGGTTGTTTACCGCAACAACCTCACCAACCGTCCCGGCCCGCATCACTTCACCAATCTGTACCGGGGGGATGTA
>CAZTTF010000343.1:0-4904 GCA_964616365.1 uncultured Lewinella sp.
TATAATATTAATGTTACCTGTTACCTTTATAGTATATATAGTTAGTTATCAGCAAGTTACGAGGTAACAGTGAACCATTTTTTACTGTTACCTCACTGTTACCTGTTACCTCTAATCATTCAACCGACTGACTAAATTATAGTATCTTCCAACCCTGCCATTAATCTTTTTAAGAATTGGAGTGATTCGTTCCCTTTTAAGGTTCTTTTGTAGCACTTTCGAATCTATACTAATATTTGAATGATGCTTCATTACTGTTACTATATCTCCTAACGTTAGGCTTTCCACGTGTGCGCCTGGCATTTCATACGGCATAGCATAAAATTTATAGAAAAGGTCTAGTTCAATTGGGGTATCATAATAATCACTATTTAAGGCCGATAGCTCGTTTATTTCATCTCCTAATATATGGTAGTCATATCCACTCTTAAAAAGGCTGTAAGCCTCCATAAATAAGGCTGTCTTGTTTATATTATTGTAAGCTTCCCAATTGATAGGAGCCGTTACATGAACGCATACAAAACGCCTATTACCTGTCGGGTCATTTAGCACTTCAGTTTCGTTAGAAGTTGCCGCCATTACTGCTATCCTTTTCTGATCGATTGAACGCCTTGCGTAGGGTTCTCGGATGTTAAAGGTTTGTTTTGAAAGGATTTCTTTCATGGCCTTTTCGTCCTTCAATGTTTTTCCGCTGTATTCATCACAAAGCACTAACCACTTGCGGCACATTAAAACAAGATCGTCTTTTCCTTCTGCAAACTTCGTTTCAGCATAGTATTTTTGGAGTGGTTCAGGAAGTAGCCGCCTAAAGAATTGAGTCTTACCAGTGCCTTGCAAACCACCAGTAAGGACTAACATTAATGGAGAATGATGGCCGTAAACAGATGCCACCATAGAAACAAGCCATTTTGTTATAAACTTTTCGACTAATTCAGGATGAAAATTATCATTATCGAATCCCGTATCAGTTGGAATTGTATTTACTAGCTTCTTAATTAGTCCGGTTTCGGTTGTTTCGTTTGTTTCAAAAAATTCTTTGAGTGGGTGAAATTTTGGCGAATAGCTAGAGGTTAAAACCTGAATGATTTTATTAGCCGAAAAGTTAGAGTGATCTAATATTTTTGAGACATCGCGCCAAAGGTCATTTAATGCCTGATCTTCAATTTCAGTACCATCTCTTGTTTCAATTAACCGGCTAAGTTCATTAAATCGAAAACCGAATTGCTGCAAATAGATTTCCACCTTTTCAATCTCAGTAAGGTCATCATCTTTTTTGTCGGGCTGTACGTTTTCGTCATATACTTGTTTAGCAACATCCTCAGCGGTTTCTTTTGAAATATTACCGTATTCAATTGCTGTCTTTATTGCGTCTTCCTTACTGATTTTAGTACGCTTACCGGACTGCATTAAGCTTGCGGCCTTTTTCGTTTGTTCGCTTACAATTTCAACCCCGTATTGCTTTGCGAAATAAAAAAAAGTGGCAATAGTTATTCCTTTGCCTTGATGCCTGCAAATGTGCTTCCATTGCTTTTCTGTTGCTTGGTGGTCATACTTTGGCGAATGTTGCGAAATAGCTTGGTAAATATTCTTTCCTGAATCACCTAACTTAGTATAAATAGAAAACCCGATTTGTAGCCATTGTTCATAATCTCCGGTTATATCTAAAGCCCTATTATTAATTTGGTCTACTACAAAATCAAAATCCTCAGAAGTAGTTACAATCTGGAATGTTTTCGGGACTTGTTTTTTTTTCTTTGGGTATTGTTTAAATACTTTTGATGCAGGGTTACAATATAGAAACGGGTCATAAGAAACAAACCTCGCACGGCTTACATCTTTTCCACTCGGGTCGATTGGTTGCTGGTATCGTTCCCAAAAATAGGACTGAAGACCAAGAAAGCTTTCTAGGTGTTTTTGCGGGTCAGTTTTAAATAACACACAAAGCCCATTCCCACGGCATGAATGAAAAAAAGAATAAACGTAAGTATCTAATTCAAGTAATTTTTTAAGCCTTTCTACATCTTCAATATCATCAATATCCATGGCTATGAATCCTGAAGATTCTAAAAGGCTTGAAGCTTTCCTAACTTTGAAAGTTCCCGATATGGTAACAGCTGGGAGTTTTTTTTTTAGTTGTTTTTGATCTGCTTCAATTGGAACGGTCCTAAGTTTTAAGATTTGATCTTGCCACCTTCCATTTTTCACATCATTTAAAAAACCATCTAAGTTAATTTCTTCAGATGGTCTATTGTTTTGCACTTTATCAAAATAACTTATTATCATGTTTTTAGTTTTTTATATACCCATTTGCATTTTTACCCATCCTGATTTGTAACCTTTAATTTTTGCATATTCATGTAAGGCTTTTTCACCTCGCTTTTTTACTTCATGTAAAATCCATCCTGTTTTGTAGGAGCGCCCTAAATTATTGGAGCCATATTTTGCCCTTTCTATTAATTCGGTAATAGTCATTTCATTTTTTGGTTTCCGAAGATGTTCCGGAACTTTCCCGATTTTTGAATCGACTTCTACTAAATTAGATTCTTCGAGTTTTTTTTCTTCCTGTGGGAATTTATACCCGCATTCACATTTTCTAACTTGAGCTAAAACAATACTTTCACAATCGGGGCATTCTTTGTAAGAAGCTGCGCCAATTTCATCAGTTTCTTTTGTTTTCGAAGGGTTTAAAAATAGGGTTTTCCAATCTCTTTCATGCTCCCAAAGGAAATGACCTCCACTAATTACATTGGCTCCCATATCTAAAATGGTAAATCTTTCTTTACCTGGTGAAAGCCTCGAACCACGCCCGCACATTTGCAGCCATAAAGGAAGACTTTTTGTAGCACGATTGACTATTATTGTTTCAATGCTTGGTTCATCAAAACCAGTTGTAAGCACCCCACAATTGCAAAGAATCGCGCTAGGTGTATTTTTAAACCAAAGTAAGGTAGTTTCTCTAATGTGTTTTGGTGTTTTCCCGTCCACCGTTCGCGCATTATAGCCTTGTTCTCGAAATTCCATAGCTGTTTTTTCGGCATGCTCAACACCAACACAAAAAACCAATGCCTTAGTATTATTTGCTTTTTCTCGGTATTGTTTAACAACTCCAAGCCGCCTTTCGTGCTGGTTATAATGTGCATTTAAGCTTTGGCCTGTGTAATCTCCGGTTGAACTTGTTTTAAGGTCGCTTAAATCCTCTTCAACGGTATAAGTTTTCGCGGGGCACAAGTAACCATCGTTCACTAACTCCGGTATTTGTGGCCCTTCTGCAATTCCTTCAAAGTAATCTTTTAAAGGATGCTTTTTACTTGCACTTAGTGGTGTTGCTGTGGCCCCAATTATAAAAGCATTTTCAAAAAGTGGCAATACCTTTCTAAAATTTCCTTTGTGTGCCTCGTCAATTATAACAAGCTTAATTTGATGGAATAACCATGAAAGCTTTTCTTTCCTTCTTTCTACGGTTTCGACCATCCCCACAAATAGACGTGCATGCTTGTTTGTGTATTTAGATTTTGCGGTTATGTATTCAGCTTGCATTCCGAACTTTTCAAGCGTTCCGCCTGCTTGGGTTAATAATTCTTTCCTGTCTGTAAGTATTAACACCCTGCCGAATAAATCCTTTTCTAAAGCTTGTTTGACCATAGATGAAAAAACTACTGTTTTACCACCGCCTGTTGGAAGACACATAATAACCATTCGCTTACCTTTTTTGAATTGCGCTCTTATTTGTAAAATCAAATCATTTTGATAAGGTCTTAATTGAATCATTTAAAAAGGTAGTTTAATCTTTTGCTCAATTACTAAATGCTTCCTAAGTTTTGTTAGAGAGTAGAATTTACCTCTTATGTTATACCCTAAGCACCTAGAGTTATATACTTTTTTTATCTGCCTTCCGGTCTTAGCATTTACACATTTGCCGCACTTGGTGAATTTATATTCGGGTGCAAAATCTAATACGTATTTATAAGCGTAAGTGATTGATAATGAATTCATTTTGCTTGTGTATTATGGTTTATACTCGGTTGTTGTGCATAATACTACGTTAGTTGCGGTATCTGCTCTTTTAGGTATTTGTATATTTGCCATGTATTTATTCTTGGCATTGATATATGCTCAAAATGATATTTTATATTCTCAAGTGCTTTATTTACATCTTCTTTATGTTTTAAATTATTCACTTTGATTAAAGCAACATCATCATAAATATTTAAATCGTTAACCAAAACACCTACGCTTCCTCTAATACATATCCCAAAATCAAAATCATTAAAATCAATATTAGGAACAACACCGTTTCTTCTTCTACTTTGTTTTATAGTTATGTCCTTTAATTTGTAACAAATTGGTTTAGTGTTTAGTTTTCCGTTTATAGGTCTATGGTAAATGTTGAAACAACATTTTAATTTTCTTCCACTGTATTCTATCTCTGGTAATTTTTCACTATGGATTAAATCAAATTCATACATTTGTTGGTTGTTTTTATATTGACTTATTGGTAATATAAACGCAATCATATCACACATTTTTACAGCGTGTTTAAAAAACTTAACGCTTAATGTGTTTCCTCTTCCAAAAGGTGGATTTCCTATAAATGCTCTGCCTTGTTTGTATGGTAAATCTAATTTTAAGAAGTCTTGTTTTATTATACTTTCGTGTTCTGGCTCTAAATCGTATGCTATACAATTTGGTATTTGTAAACTAAAACTACCACTTCCTGCACTTGGCTCAATTATTTCGGTAACTCCAAAACATTTATGCCAAAAAGTATCAATACAATGTTTTGCAATATTTTTATCTGTGTAATACTTATCTAAATTTATTTTTGCCATTTTATTTAGTTTTCTTGTTAATAATCCGTACTATGCACAACAACGTGTATATTGCATAGCCTATCGGCATACGCA
>CAZTTF010000344.1:0-26185 GCA_964616365.1 uncultured Lewinella sp.
CCTCCGGATTGGTAATGACCCATTCCCAGACGATCGCCATTTATCGCTTCAACAACTACAAGGTCACCGTCTTCAATGCCAGCTTCCTCCGTCTTGATGGCTCCGGAAAAAACCCAGGGGTTTTTGCGCCGAACGGCCCCGTCGCGGCCTTTGTGCAGGGTGATTATTTTCATGAGGGCGAAGGTAGTATTTTAGCTGCTTAGTATTTGAAGCAAACACCTGGCTCCTAGCTCCAATCCCTACCTTCGCACCATGAATTTTCTCATTATCGGACAGGGGCTTGCCGGAACCCTTCTCGGCTATCGCCTCGAGCAGGCTGGCCATTTGGTTCACTACGTTGATGCACCCGGGCAGACCGCTGCCTCGGCGGTGGCGGCAGGCATCGTTAATCCGATTACCGGCCGGCGCTTCGTCAAAAGCTGGCGGATGGATGAGTTGCTACCGGAGCTTAAGTCTTTGTACGGTGAGCTGGAAGATGCGCTTGGGGTGAAGCTCTGGCACCCAATGCCGTTGATCCGGACCTTGTACAACCGGGGCGACGTCAATGATTGGCAAGCGCGCTCCGCCGACCCAGGCTACCCCGAATACATGGAGGATAACCCTGACCCTGGCCGTATTCCGGAGGTGACGGAGCCCGTCTTCGCCTACGCGGGCGTGCGGCACGCGGGTAGGGTAGATGTGGGGCTGCTGGTGCAGGCTTTTCGGCAGCGACTGGTAGCAGCGGGGCGGTTTATTGCAGAGGAGTTTGATTATTCCCGCATCCCGGCATTATTGGGCGCGGACGCAGGTAACCTGGTGATGGACCAAGGAACAGGGAAAGGATTAGCTGCTGGCTATGATCAGGTAATCTGCTGCGAGGGTTGGCGTGCGCGCTATAATCCCTGGTTCAACTATCTGCCGCACGGTGGGAATAAGGGGCAGGTACTGATCATCCGTACTGCAGTACCACTGTTGGCTTCGATGTTTAAGCACCGAATATTCCTGGTACCTTTTTCGGATAGTACCTACTGGATTGGGGCGACCAGCGAAAATAAGTTCGCTGACGAATTGCCGACGGTTGAGCATGGAAAGTTCCTGGAAGATCGTCTGGGGGAAATCCTCAAAGTTCCCTACGAAGTTGTTGCCCACCGGGCAGCAGTCCGGCCAACGGTCAAAGACCGCCGCATGTTCCTGGGCGAACACCCCGATCTGCCCGGTCTGTTCATTTTTAATGGACTGGGAACTAAAGGTGCCTCGTTAGCCCCACTGGGTTCCCGGTGGCTGGCGGAGCACTTGCTGACTGGTGCTGACCTGCCCGATGAAGTAGACATCCGGCGATTTACCTCCTGAACCGGTGCACCCTGCACCCTGCACCCTGCAACCATAGCCAGAATAAGAAAAAAAGCCCTGCTGGTCCTAGGACCAGCAGGGCTTCACGTTTTGTTGCTGCGGAGATGTCCGGCTTAGCCTTCTTTCTCTTCTTCGGTAGCTTCACCTTCACCGGCTGCTTCAGCGATTGCTGCATCGAGCTCAGAGGTGGCAGAAGGCTCAGCGGCTTCTTCTGCAGCTTCCTCAGCTGGTGCTTCTTCTGCTTCGGGTTCTGGCTCGACGATTACGGGAGCAGTTCCGGAAACGGCTTTGTGGAATTCAAGCGTTTTCTGTGCTTCTTTTTCGCGGCGTGCTGCAACAGCGCCTTCTTTTGCTTCTACGAAAGCTTCCCACTTCTCGCTGGCTTGCTCCTGCGTGAGGGCACCCTTCTGCACACCACGCATGAGGTGCTTGAAGTACATTACTCCCTTGAAACGAAGGATGGCACGAACAGTGTCAGATGGCTGAGCACCTTTGGTGAGCCATTTGTAGGCAGCCATACGGTCCAACTCGATCGTAGCAGGTACGGTCATTGGATTGTAGGTTCCGAGCTTTTCGATGAACTTACCGTCACGTGGCGCACGCGCATCAGCGGCTACGATGTGGTAGAAAGGACGTTTGCGACGGCCGTGGCGCTGTAGTCTGAGACGAACTGGCATAAGGACAAATTATCTTGGTTAGTTAAGTACCGGCTTCCTCCCGAAAGGGGACGACCGGTTTTGTCGTTTGAGCGCGCAAAGTTACGGGTAAGTTTTTAGTTGGGCAACCCCCTCTGGCGATTAGATTTCTTGAAGCCTTCCCTAATGCCAACGAAGATGGTGATGGGAATTTGTTAGTACTTAATGCCCGCTTTGGTGGAAGGCGTGTTTTGTGGCAGTAGCGCGGATGTTGGTCGTTTCAGATGGGGTGAACTTCGGAATGTCCTGCCAGCGTAGAACTATGGATTAACGTAAAGCGTACACTTCCTAACTTCGTAGTTCAAGTTGTCGACTTATGATTCCATTACTGATTATTAGTGTGCTGTTGCTGATCGGGTTACTGACCATGTTTAAGATGTGGTCTTCTAACCGAATGCCCGGGAAAAACCGTCGTGGACGAGTTGTCCGGGAACTACAGGAAGATATGGACTCCTGGAGCGCAGACCTCGTCCCGTTGAATAAGGAGGAATTAGACCTTTTCAGTTTGGCCCAGGACAAACAAGTCGTTAAAACCGGAGCGGGTACTACGGCTAAAGGAACGTTTACCACGATTTTCCATGAGCCGGTGGTCAGCTACTCCTATCGCCGGTACCTTGGGCGAAAAGTAAACGAGTTGCTTTATGCACGCACGGCCGAGCATGATTATGTTTTCTGGACAGAAAACGGCGAAACGTCACTGGAAATCGACAACCAGGCTATCGGAACATTTTCCAATAACGCATTGTTAGGCGCGCGGACTGGAAAGCCAATCGCCCGCATCGCGGGCGAAGCCCGCGAGAACTACCTGCCCATCAGTGTTGGTAACCGGGAGGTAGGCGCAATTACCAACCAACCGGCTAACCAATCGGACCCCCTTAGCCAACGGGCTTTTGAGTTTATCCCCGATGATCTGAACGATCAGGAAGAGCAGCTGCTGCTGTCTTTGGCTACCCTGGAGTTGGTACGCAGAAGCCTGCCGGCATAGATTAATCACGTTATCTAGGAGGTGCAACCATTGCTCAGTTTCTTTGTCTGATCGGAGTCGCTTATACTTTCGCACCCCTGCAACAATTGCAATCTTGCAACGATTGCAACAACTGCTCCCTCCATGCCGCAGCCCATATCTTCACTAGACCAGGAAACAGCCAAGCTACTCAACCACTACCACGAACGGTTTAACCGGCCCGACTTTATCCCCGACGACCCTATCGGCCTGGTACATGCTTTTGACAATCCCCTGGATCGTGAAATCATCGGGTTTTGGGTCGCGACCCTTTCCTGGGGCCGCCGTGCAACCATTATTGATAAAGGGGCTCAACTCATTGAGTTAATGGGCGGGGAACCCTATCGGTTTATCACCGAACACCGGGTTGAAGACCGCGCACGCTTTGCCGACTGGAAGCACCGGACTTTTACCTACACCGACACCCTCTACTTTCTGGAGTTTTTACAGCAATACTACCGGGAGAACGAGAGCCTCGAAGATGCTTTTGCCCGTCACCTCGATCCGGAAGACCTGACGATAGAGTCAGCGCTTACCGGGTTTCATAACCTGTTTTTCAGTTTGCCAGAGGCCCCGCAGCGCACACGTAAGCATGTTGCTACGCCAGCGAGGAAGTCTCGTTGTAAACGACTTTGCATGTTTTTGCGGTGGATGGTTCGCCAGGACGACCGCGGCGTAGATTTCGGCGACTGGCAACGCATCCGCCCCGCCCAGCTATGCCTTCCCCTGGATGTTCACGTAGAACGGGTTGCCCGCCATTTGAACTTGTTGACCCGTAAACAAGCTGACTGGAAAGCCGTTTTGGAGTTGACCGAGCAAGTTCGGCGATTCGACCCTCAGGATCCCGGAAAGTTCGACTTTGCCCTGTTTGGGATGGGAATCGACGGTATAGCCTGATATTTTCGTCATAAAACCGTCCGTTTTTTTTCCGCAAACTGCTACTTAGGCGACAGTTAGTATCTTTATAATCTTAGTTTTCTATCAACATAATCTCCATGAACAAACGGCTACTTTTAAGTTTTTGTCTGGTTTTTTCTATTGGTCTTGCTGCTCAAACGGTTGACGTTAATCTTGTACGTACCTACAACGGTGAGTTCAACAACCTGGACAACCCCCTCTACGGGGCTGCTCATACCCCTCTTCTACGCCTTTCCGGCCAGGGATATGCGGACGGTATGGCTGAACCGATTACTGAGGGAATGCCTAATCCCCGTGTAATCTCTAATGCGCTATTTGATCAGGAAGACATTCTTAGCGACCCGGTCGGACTGAGTGACTACACCTGGGTCTTTGGTCAGTTTATGGATCACGACCTCAGTCTTTCCGAGCTGCCCGGCGAAGCATTCAATATACCTGTCCCTGCGGGAGATCCTGACATGGATCCCTTGTTCTTTGGCACCGTCCAGATTCTGGTGACCCGTAATGGTCCTATTCCTGGTACGGGAACTAGCCCCGGTAATCCCCGCCAATACGATAATGAGATTACGGCATTCATTGATGGATCAAATGTTTACGGTTCGGGGCTTGCTGCCGCCAACTGGTTGCGCTCCTTTGAAGATGGTAAGCTTAAGGTAAGCGCCGGTAACATGCTTCCCTACAATACCGTGTCAGGAGAATTAGATAGTCCCGAAGATCCGGCTGCGCCGCATATGGCTAACGGAACCAATGCCCCTGGACCACTCTTCGTCGCCGGAGACCCGCGCGCCAACGAAAATCCATTGCTGGCCATCATGCACCTGCTTTTCGTGCGGGAGCATAACCGTCAGTGTGATTTGCTGAAGGCAGAGCACCCTACCTGGACCGATGAGCAATTGTACCAGCACGCCCGCAAAATTGTTGGTGGTATTATCCAGGCCATTACCTACAACGAATGGTTGCCTACCATGGGAGTTCCTGTGCCGGAGTACACTGGCTATAATGCTGAAATTAACCCGCAAATAGCCAACGTATTCTCTGCTGCCGCTTTCCGGGTAGGACATACCCTGCTCAACAGTAATATTCTGCGCATTGGCGCAGCAGGAGACGTAATTCCTCAGGGTAACCTCTTGTTGCGGGATGGTTTCTTTGATACAGAGGCCTACAATGGAATCGGCATTGAACCCTACCTGCGGGGAATGGCGGAGCAAACCCAGCAGCAACGCGACAGTAAGGTTGTGGACGATGTCCGGAACTTCCTCTTCGGCCCTCCCGGCGCCGGAGGCGCCGACCTTCCGGCAATCAACATTGCCAGAGGCCGTGATCGCGGTCTGAACTCGTTTAACAACATCCGCCAATCCTACGGATTACCAATTTTGTTTGACTTCTCCCAGATCAACCCCGATCCAGATGTTTACCAGGTCCTCGAAACCCTGTATGATAATGACATCAACAAAATAGACCCATGGCCAGCGATGATGGCGGAACGCTCTATGGATGGAAGCATCTTCGGCCCGACGGTACAGCGGATCATGAGTGACCAGTTTACCAAGCTGCGTGATGGTGACCGTTTCTTCTACCTTAACGATCCGGTATTGAGTGAGGCCGAGAAGAATATGATTTCCAGCATGACCATGCGGGACATCATTATGTACAATAGTAATGTAGACCTGATGCAGGACAACGTGTTCCGCTCCATGCCCTTCAGTGATATCTGCGGATCAGCAACGGTTAATCTTGATGGTTGGATCTCAGTGCACTCTTCCAACGAGCGCCTCGAGGATGTTACGGTAGACGTACTTTCCAGTGATGGTTTTATTACCACGTCAGCTCAGACAACGAACCTTGGCTTCTTTGCCTTTGACGGACTACCCGCTTGTGATCCTACCACCGTCCGCCCTTCCCGGTCGGATGACTGGATTGCGGGTATTGATATCATTGACATCGTAGCTATTCGCCGTGATTTGCTTGGTATCGAACGCTTCAATAACCCCTATCAATATTTAGCAGGAGACGCTAATGAGGATGGCTCGATGGACGTTCAGGACATCGTTTCACTCACCCGCCTGTTACTTGATCTTGATCAGGAGCTGGTGGCTGATACTGATATCCCGTGGCGCTTTGTGGCTGGTGGGTATGACTTTGAAAACCCGGACTGGCCTTTCCTGGATACAGATATTCCGGACGTAATCAGTTTCGCTAATACGGACCCTACAGACATTAATCAAGGTTTCATCGCCTACAAGCTGGGAGATGTCAATGCTGATGCTTCGGTATCCCCGAACCTTCAGCCAGGCCTCGATGTGTCCGTTGCACGTGGCAGGGCAGCAGCTGGAGAAACAACCAACGTTACCCTAACACTGTCTGGTAGCGATGTCG
The DNA here is from genome assembly GCA_964616365.1 of uncultured Lewinella sp. Classification (GTDB taxonomy): domain Bacteria; phylum Bacteroidota; class Bacteroidia; order Chitinophagales; family Saprospiraceae; genus Neolewinella. The sequence continues at coordinate 6,322 of CAZTTF010000344.1, forward strand.
CTGGTTTTGACCTGGAGCTGGAGGCCGTCAACGGTTCCATTAACCGGGTTGTATCCACTGACTTGCCAGGAGAGACCTACGTACTTGACCACGCTGGTTTCCACGTTGTTGCACTGGAAGAAGGTAGTGCCATCCATACCGTTACCCTGGAGGTAACGATGAATACAGCAGGTGAGTTAGCAGACTTCTTCCGCCTGAGTAACCAGCACCGGTCCTTGTCCGTCGATACGAACGGACGGCCTCGTAGCATTACGTTGGGCGCGGCCGCAGGTGCAGGTCAGACAATTACGGGCAATGTTTACCCGAACCCATTCACGCGCAACTTCACGGTGTCCCTTTCGGGCACCCTGGAACGCCCAGCCGTTGCCGCAGTGCTTGATGTTTTCGGACGGAGGGTACACACCCAGGCGGTGGCTTCAGGTGTCAGCACCATTGAGGTGGCAGGCTTAAACCTGCCGCAGGGAACCTACCTCTTCCAACTCATCGATGATGCCGGGCAGACGATCCTCCAACGTAAATTGACCCGTTAATAGTTAATTATATATACTCCCCGCGGCCACCTCAGGTGACTACGGGGAGTATAAGTAACCTATCATTTGATACTGAATGAGTATCTCCCCATTGCAGCTATAACAAGTTGGTGGTCTGTGGTACCTACAATAACATGTTTGGTGGCAGGTTCCTAACAGCATCCGGATGCTTGAAAGTCCTTCCTTTTTCTTGTAGTGACGAACTAGAGAGCCTTGGAGTATCCCTTGCCCGGAGCAAAGCGTAAGAGACAAGGTATTACCGGAGTCTCTTCATGGCCCAAGAAATGTGCCGCGGAGAATGCTTCAATGGTATTGCTAGTGCCAACAAAAAAAGAACCTCTCGCCTAATAATCAGGCGGAGGCTCACTTTACACTCACTAGTATATGAAACTTAATCAACTAAACCATTAACTGTGGAAGCCTTCGTTTTGTTACGCTCCAGAGCTACTTTTTCCTGCCGGAGATGTTAAAAACGTTAACGCTTGTTTAAATTAACTTGTTCGGGCCGGTTTAACGCTGTTTTTGGTGACACAGCACTGCTAAACAGTAGCTTAACGACTACTATTGATAGCTGAGCATAAACAGTCCTGAGCCTGTATCCGCAGGTTCAGAAACAAGAAAAACTAACAATCAAGGCTTCGACGCTGACGTGCTCGGGTAGTAGTTCTCTCCGGATTTGTCCCGTAAGATCTTCCACCAAAACCAGGGCTTGAGCAGTTGCCTGCGCATGTCCAGGTCAGTGTACACCATAGAGAGTACTTTAATGACCTTAGGGTTGGCTGCAATGATGGTTGCCAGCAAATTTGTTAGCCATTTGCGCTGCAACATCTGCTGAAGACGATAGCTGATACGCAGTTCAGAGCGCAGTACCCGGTTAATGCGGACGTCGTAGGCAGATAAGTATTCAGCATCAAACCGTTGCTCCGCCAGGCACTTCTCGGCCAACTCCGCAGCAATGTAGCCGGAGTAAATCGCATTGCCGATGCCTTCTCCTGTTAGTGGGTCAATCAGATGGCCGGCATCGCCCACCAGCAAGTAGTTGTCTCCGGACAGTATTCGGTCTTTTGATCCAAGTGGGAGGCCATAGCCAATGGTTGGGTCAATTTGCTCGGCCTGGGCAAACCGATCCCGGAATTGGGGGCTGGCGACGATGTCGTCGAGCGCTTTGCGCAGGTTGATCTTTTTGTCTTTCAGAATGTCGGAGCGCATTCCCAGGCCAATGTTGGCCTCTCCGTTAGGAAGGGGGAATATCCAGAAGTATCCCGGGCTGTATTCGTTCAGGAAGTGCAGTTCAATAAAATTGTCCTCGTGGAAACCGGTCACACCTTTATAGTAGGCCCTTACGGCAGCAGCGTGGTGGGCGTGTTCTACTTCCAGGCCAGCTTCCTTGCGGCTGAAACGACTGTGAGCACCACTCCCGTCAATCAACAAGGGCGTCTGCCATTCTTTACTACCGTCTTTTGTCCGCACCGTGTATCCCTCGGCCGTCTTCTCCCAGCTGCCAATCTCGGTCTCGAGAAACAGCTGAATATTATCTCGACGTTTCACCTCTTCGATCAGGAAATGATCGAAATCCATCCTCTTGCTTACGTACCCTGGCGCCTTTTCCGGATCGCGTTCGTAGTTAACACTAAAAGGAATTTCAAAATGCTTCGCCGAAGGCGCGCTGAAACGAATGCCCCATACATCAGTAGGCTCAAACTGCTTGCGCAAACGGTTCATGATAGCTGGGTCCAGCCGGTCCAGCAAAACGGCCACTTTGCCGCTCAGGGCGTCGCCACAGATTTTATCACGGGGGAAGGAGGCTTTGTCGATCAACACCGAGGGAATCCCCAGGTAGGATAATTTCAGGGCGGTGGCAGCGCCACCGGGGCCAGCGCCGATAATGACAATAGGGGAAGGGTTGGACATGGGGTGAAGATACGATGATTAGACCTTTCCCACCCCCGGTTTTATGGAGTAGACAAATCAGCCAGCCCCCCCATGGCAACCAGGGCGGCACCGTAGGCAGTAGCCTGAGGAACAGCGGTTGTCACAACTTCCCGGTCACACTTCTCCGCCAAAAGGTCAAGCCAGCCAGGGGACCTGGTGATGCCACCCGTAACCTGAATTTGCCGGGCCGGGCCTACGGCCGCCTCCAGCTTCGTGATGATGGTGACCAGATTATCCGTTACGCCGTGGAGAACCGCTGCAGCAAGGTGCTCGGGGCCATGGTGGCCTCCCATGCCAACCACGGCTGCCGTGGCGGCGGCATCCCAGATAGGTGCCCGTTCTCCATACAACCAGGGCTGGAAGGTAGGAGCCCCTTTGGGTGATGTATTCAGGGCCGCATCCATAAATGAGACCATATCGGGGAAATGCCCCCGGAGCAAGGATTGCCAGTAGGCAAGCACCTTGCCGCCATTGTTGGTCGCTCCGCCAATTACGTAATGATTGCCGTAGAGCTTATAGTTGAAGAGGCCCAAATCCGGGTCAATAGTGGGGGAGTGGTGCGTCGTTCGGACGGCACCGCTGGTGCCGAGGGAGAGCGCAAATACTCCCGGTGCAAGAATCCCACTACCAAGATTAGCCAAAACACCATCGGAGCCTCCCAGGAAGAGGGGGACGTCGCGTACGCCGATACGGTCAGCGATGTGTTCTGCCCACGTTAGACGGAAGTTAGCAGGCCGTACCGGCGGTAGCATAAAAGGGAAGTCTCCATCGGTGACACAGTCAAGTGCCGGTTGGTGCCAATATTCGGCAGCTGCGTTGTACCACCCGGTAGCGGAAGCTAACTGCTCGTCCTGAACTGCTTCATTGGTCCAGTATTTGGTCAGGACGCTCTTCAGCCCGTAGCAATAGTAGGCGCGTTCGCGTAGGTCAGGCTGCTCCCGGAGTAACCACTTGAGTTTTACGAGGGGAGACATCGGATGGACCGGGGTCCCGGTCGCCCACTGCAGCTCCCGGCGTTGTTCCGGGGAGAAGTCCTTCATTACAGCTTCGGCGCGGGTGTCTGCCCACGTAATGAGCTCGGTTGCCGGAGCCTCGTATTCGTCGCACAGAACAAGGCTGTGCATGGCGCAGCTAAGACCAACTGCTGCGGGCTTGCGCTTTTGCTGACTTACGAGTTGTTGCAGCGCTTTTTCTGCCGCATCAATAACTTCCAATACCTCCTGGACGGCCGCTCCCGGCCCCGGGTGGTGCAGGGGGTAGGGTTGCTCAATAGTCTGGAGCAAAGACCCGCTGGCGGAAAAGGCACATGCCTTCGTAGAGGTGGTGCCGATATCAAGGCCTACGAAATAAGGAGACATGTGGGTGAAGGTAGGGAAGCAGCAGGAATTATTACCTTTAGCGGGAGTGTTGATCTAGTAATATTAAAGCCCCAGCCATGCGCTATTTTGTTTTACCCCTGCTCTTGGTGTTCTCACTTTGCACCGGCGTACGCGCCCAAAAAGCGATCACTGTAGCTGACATGCAAACCTGGAACAGGATTCAGGATGCTCAGATCGGAGCAGATGGAAACTTTGTTTTGTATACCCTCGAAAAGGACGTGGGAGATCCTACGGTTGTCCTGTACGACGTCAGGAACCGCACCGAGCATCAATTCCCTAACCTCCACCAAGCCGCGCTTTCCTATGATGGAAAGCATTTGATCGGACTGGAAAAACCCGCACGCGATACCGTCAAGGCCATTAAGCTGCGGGAGAAAAAGAAGGCCAAAAAAATGCTGGCCAAGATGAATCGGTTGATGGTGTGGAACCTCGCAGACAAAGCACCCCGGTACCATGCTCCGGTATACAATTTCAAAATGTCTGGCAGGCACGCTGGCTTGTATGCCTACACAACGGATACCGCACTGCCGGACAGCCTGGCTGGCGGACTTGATAAAGATGCGCACCGGCTCGTTGTCCGCAACTTTGTTGGTGCCGACAGTTTCTACCTGGAAGGCGTCAAGCAGTTCATGGTGGCCCGGGATGCACCCATTGTCCTGGCACACCAACTGGCAAAGGATAGCTCCTGGACGGAGGGCGTTTTACGCCTGGATGCTGATGCCTTACAGTGGCAGACGCTGGGCGCGGACGCAGGTGCCTACACTGATCTGACGATGAGCCATGGAGGTGATAAAGTGGCCTTTCTGACCTCAGACCCTAAAAGCAAGCTTAAGCAAAAGCCCCATGATCTGTACCTCTGGGAGCAGGGTGATGAGCAAGCTGCCTTGCTCACTGATGATACTGCCGGCTGGCTGCCCTCAGGGCAGCACATCTCCTCAAATCGTACCCCGAGCTTCAGCGATAACGGCAGCTACCTCTACTTCGGTCTAGCGGCCCCGCTCCCCGAGCGGGACACAATGCTGCTGGACGAAGAGATTGCCGATGTCGAGGTATGGCGGACGGAAGACCCCCGCCTGTACACCCAGCAAAACGTACGTATGGCGCGCGATGCGCGCCAGACCTTCCTCAGCGTGTACCGGATTAACCAGGACGACTTCATGCCCCTGGCCTCGCTGGACTTCCCCTACGAAAACGTGCCCCGGGGAGGAGATGGCCCCTGGATTGCTGTCTACGACGATAGACCCTACGCAAAAGAGACGACCTGGGAAGGTCGTACGGGTAAACGAAACACAACGCTGATTAACCTCGAAACTGGTGCCAGAAAAGAAATGCTCAACGGAAGCGTAACACCAGCCCGCTGGCTTGAAGGAGGACAGTTCCTGGTTTGGTATAACCAAATGGACACCACCTGGAATAGCTTTGACCCAGCAGCAGGGACCCATCGGGTGCTCACGACAAACGCCACCGGCGTTTTCTATGATGAGTTCAACGATCGGCCCATGCATCCGCGTGCCTATGGCTACCGGGGAACGATGACTGCCGGCCGCAGGTTTGTGGTGGCGGATCGTTATGACCTCTGGGCGCTGGACGCCAGCGGGCGCATCGCGCCCGAACGGCTGACCAACGGCCGCGCAGTCGGCCGCCGGTATAATGCCGTTGACCTCGATCCCGAAGGCTATTACGTTGACCCCTCCACTAAGCAGTTGTTGACGACCTTCGATGAAGACGATTACAAAGCTGGCTTCGGCTGGTACGATATCCCCAGTGGAACGTTTACGGAGCTGCAAGCTCCAGCACCGAAGACCTTTGGTAGTTTCCGAAAAGCCCGTCTTGCGGAGCGGTACCTGCACACCCAGGCGGATTTTCGGGAGTTCCCGGACCTCCGGGTATCATCAGACCTGAAGGGCGGCGGCCGCAAAATTTCTGACGCTAACCCCCAGCAGGCAGACTTTGCCTGGGGTACCAACGAAATCTATGAGTGGACGGATAACCATGGCCGGAAACTCCGTGGAATGCTGGTCAAGCCGGATGGGTTTGACCCCAATAAGCAGTACCCGATGCTGGTCAATTTCTACGAGCGAAGCAGTGAGGGTGTCTACCGCCATCGTACCCCTACTCCCGGACGCAGTAGCATCAACTACAGCCACTACGTTAGTAAAGGATACGTGATCTTCAACCCGGATGTCGTTTACCGGATCGGCTACCCTGGCGAAAGCGCGTATGATTGTGTAATGAGTGGTGTTACTAGCCTGTTGAACCATGGCTTTGTCGACAAGGAGAACATCGGTATGCAAGGACACAGCTGGGGCGGCTATCAGGCCGCTTATCTGGTCACTAAAACCGATCTGTTTGCCGCCGTGGAATCCGGTGCTCCGGTAGTTAATATGTTTTCTGCCTACGGTGGAATCCGGTGGGGGTCCGGACTGAGCCGGCAATTCCAGTACGAGCGTACCCAGAGCCGGATTGGTGGTACCCCCTGGGAGTATCCCTTACGTTACCTGGATAATAGTCCGATTTTTACAGCAGATAAGATCAACACGCCGCTGCTGATCCTGCACAATGACAACGATAGTGCTGTTCCGTGGTACCAGGGCATTGAGTGGTTTACGGCGATGCGGCGATTAGGGAAGCCAGCCTGGATGCTGAACTACCGGGGAGAACCACACTGGCCATTAAAGCCCGCGAACCGCTCTGATTTCCAGACCCGGATGGAGCAGTTCTTTGATTACTATCTGATGGACGCTCCGATGCCTAAATGGATGGCGGAAGGAGTTAGTCCTTTGGAAAGAGGGAAAGAACAAAACCTCGAGACGCGCGAGTAATACAGGACGTAGTGGATGATGGACTAAAATCCCCAATGCGTGCGCAATCTGACCCGTTTGCTTTTGGTGTACTGCCTGAAAGTAAACGGGCCATTTTTATGGGATTAACGGCTTGCCGTGTACCTATACTCCCCTCGGCCACCCCAGGTGATTTGTGACGGACTCTTTTTGCCCCCAGCTGCGTTAAAAAGCCTCACCGTGAGGGTGGCCATGCCTACGTTTTTTGCCTTGCTGGTCACAAAAATAGCCTCGTCACAAATTTCACCTAGGATGACCGCGGGGAGTATTCAACTGACGCAGCAATTTTACCTCTCCGACCGAGAAGGCCGATTCGCGCCCAACGGGTTGTTCAATGCGCAGTTGTCCGGAGTCATTGACACCGCGTATAATCCCTTTGAACAGCTGGCCGGTAGCCGTCAGCAGAAATTTAGAGCTAAGGTCTTTGCGGTAGAGGTGATCATGGTAAGCTGCGGCCAGCGCAGTGGTGCGGCCAGGGGAGAGTAGCCCGTAGTAATGACTGAGCTGCCCGAACAGGTATTGGGCAACTTCCTGAAGGTCATGCCGCCTGCCGGTGAGTAATTGCAGCGAAGTTGCCGTGCCGGCTAATTGCTCAGGAAACTGCTGTTCGTTAACGTTGAGGCCTATTCCCATAACAGACCACTGGACCTGATTGCCACGTAATCCATTCTGGACAAGAATACCCGCAACCTTACGGTCATCAACGTAAACATCATTGGGCCATTTTACGGATACTGTATTCGATTTGTTCCCGGAAAAGTGCTCGACCGTGGCACGGACGGACAGTCCTGTCAGTTGCGTGAGGTGAAACAGCTCATCGGCAAACAGCCCTTCGGGATAGGCGACGACACTTAAAGTAAGGTTGGCTCCCGGAGAGCTGTGCCAGCTGTTACTGCCCTGGCCCCGGCCGGCAGTTTGGGCGTCTGCCCAAAATACGTCGCCATGCCCTGGCGCGGGCTTTTGTTGAACGGCACTAACGGCAGTAGCGTTAGTACTGTGTAAAGTGTCGTACTTAAAGGAAACTTTAGGAATTAGCGGCGTGTTCTTTATGGACAAAGTCTGCTTAATATTTGATTTAGTAGACTAAATGGTGATCACATGGTGCTTAAGGTTCCACGAATGACCATTACTGGAACGATTTTTGCTACCTTTATTTAGGTTCTCACAAAGCTAAACCATTAATTTGAGTACAATCACAACTACTGCGCCAGCCAAGATCTCGACGGATATGGAGGATCGGTTGGCCCTTATTCTCGACAGTATTCAGGATATCAAGGGTAAGAATATTATTCGAATCGACCTGCGTAAACTGGACGATCGTCCTGCTGAATTCTTTTATATCTGCGAAGGGGAGTCAACCACCCAGGTAGCCTCTATTGCGGGTAACATCCAGAAACGGCTAAAGCAAGAACGCCAGGAGCTGCCAAAAACAGCTACCGGAGGACGGCACGCCAACTGGATCTGCCTGGATTACTTTGATATTGTTGTTCATGTTTTTTACCCGGAAACCAGAAAGTTCTATGAACTGGAGGATTTGTGGAGCGATGGCGTGATCACCGAATACGAAACACTTTAGGTCTCCATAAGACTTACCTCTACTTTCCGCGTAAAATAGCCAACGAAAATAGCTATTGCGCGTTAGCCTTAAGATATGAGTACGAATAATAAAGATACCAAGCCAGAAGGCGGAGGGCCAAAGTTTCAGAGCTATTGGCTCTATGCCCTGATGTCGATGGTGTTATTGGCACTGGTGGTCTCTAGTTGGGGCACCGGCACTAACACGGATATCGACCAGGATCGCCTTTATAAAATGCTGAAGGATCGTGGTGCCATCGAGAAAATCGAGCTGGTCAACGGTGTTTCCGCTGAAATTTACATCAAGGAGGATCGAATTACTCCGGATGGTCCTTACCAGGATGCTGCACCCAAAGGATTGGGCGGTACCCGCTATGATTACCGCATGCCGGTAACGGATGCGGGTGTGCTGAGTGACTTCCTCAAGGAAGCGCAGGACGAGCTTAATATCCCTTTCGAAGAAAGGGTCAGGGCTACCTCCATTAACCGCACCGACTTTTTTGCTATTGCTTTACGCTGGATTTTGCCAATCGGCCTTTTTGTCGTCTTCTGGATCTTCCTGATGCGACGGATGGGAGGTGGTGCCGGCGGCCCTGGCGGTCAGATTTTCAATATCGGGAAATCAAAGGCAACCCTGTTCGATCAGAACAGCAAGGTAAACATCACCTTCGCTGATGTTGCCGGACTGGACGAGGCCAAGGACGAAGTAATGGAAGTCGTTGACTTCCTGAAGAACCCTAAAAAGTACACGGCCCTCGGAGGTAAGATCCCTAAAGGCGTACTATTGGTAGGCCCTCCCGGAACGGGTAAGACCCTCCTGGCGAAAGCCGTAGCCGGCGAAGCAGGCGTACCTTTCTTCACGATGTCGGGATCTGACTTCGTAGAGATGTTCGTAGGTGTCGGTGCCAGCCGGGTACGTGACTTGTTCAAGCAAGCTCGGGAAAAGGCCCCTTGTATCATCTTTATCGATGAGATTGATGCCATCGGCCGCGCCCGTGGCCGCGGCAACATGCAGGGCGGCAACGACGAAAGAGAGAATACCCTCAACCAACTGCTGGTAGAGATGGACGGATTCAGTACTGACAAAGGGGTGATCCTGATGGCAGCTACCAACCGCCCGGATGTACTGGACCCGGCCCTGCTCCGTCCCGGTCGTTTCGACCGGCAGATCGGTATCGACCGCCCCGACCTGAAAGGCCGGGAGGCTATCTTCAAAGTTCACCTGAAGACCATCAAGATTGATGATGATTCAGTAGACGCATTCACCTTGGCTGAAATGACGCCTGGCTTTGCCGGAGCTGAGATCGCCAACATCTGTAACGAGGCAGCCCTCATTGCAGCGCGCCGTAATCAGGACAGCGTCAAGCTGGATGATTTCAACTACGCCCTGGATAAGGTGATCGGTGGTCTGGAGAAGAAGAACAAGCTGATCAATCCTGACGAGAAGAAGATCATTGCTTACCACGAAGCAGGCCATGCTATTTGTGGATGGTATCTCGAGCACGCCAGCCCGCTGGTGAAGGTGACCATCGTACCGCGCGGCGTTGCCGCGCTTGGCTATGCACAGTACCTCCCCAAAGAGCAATACATCACCCGTACGGAGCAGATGCTCGATATGATGTGTATGACCTTTGGTGGCCGCGCTGCTGAGCAGGTAGTGTTCGGAAAGATCTCCACCGGAGCGCAGAATGACCTGGATAAGGTCACGAAGCAAGCTTACGATATGATCACGATCTACGGTATGAACGAAGAGGTAGGTCAGGTAAGCTTCTACGGCATGAGCCGCGAGAGCTACAACCGCCCTTACTCCGATGAAACGGCTACCCTGATTGATGACCAGGTACGTAAACTGCTCGATGGGCAGTACAAACGTGCCCAGAATCTCCTGATTGAGAAGCGCCACGAAATGGAGCTACTGGCCGAAGCACTGCTAGATAAAGAAGTGCTGAGCCGTAAGGACCTGGAAGAATTGATTGGCCCCCGCCCGTCTGATGTTGACAATAACCCACCCGTTGAAATGGAAGGAGTTGTAGATAACAGCCAGTAAGTCCCTTACGCTAACCACTAAAGACCCGCCGTAGAACTGTCGTTTTACGGCGGGTCTTTTTTTGCTGGCCGCTGCATCCTCCTGCCTGACTTATCTTCGCCTCTATGTCCCACGATAACTACGCATTCAAACCCCTGAACCATCAGGAAAAAACTCCGGACCAAATGCTGGAGCAGGCCACAGCATTGTATCAGAACCTCAACCAACGCAGGACGGTCCGGGAATTCAGTAACCGCCCGGTTGAACGGGAGCTAATAGAGCTGATTCTTAAAACGGGGTCAACGGCCCCGAGTGGCGCAAACAAGCAACCATGGAACTTCTGTGTTGTTACCAACCATGAGCTGAAAGCGAAGATCAGGGAGGCTGCCGAAAAGGAGGAGTTCGAGAATTATCACGGTCGTATGTCGGAAGATTGGCTGAAAGACCTCGAGAAATTTGGGACCAATCACATCAAGGAATTTCTAACTACTGCTCCTTACATTATTGTGGCCTTCAAAAAGGCTTATGATCTGGACGCTGATGGCAACAAGGAGAAAAATTACTACGTCAATGAGTCTGTAGGTCTGGCTTGTGGTATGCTGATCGCTGCCATCCACAATGCTGGCCTTGTGACGGTTACGCATACGCCCAGCCCCATGAATTTTCTGCAAAAGGTGCTTGAGCGTCCGGAAAACGAACGCCCATTCCTGTTGCTTCCCGTAGGCTATCCGGCAGATGATGCACAGGTGCCCGTGATTACCCGGAAAGGCCTCGATGCTATGAGTGTTTGGTACGAGTAGCTAATCGATAACTGCTATCTGTGATTTAACCTCGGGCCAGCGCGCCTTACCGCATAACCGTCAACAGACAACCACTAACTGACAACCACCAACATAAACCGACTATGCCTACTAAACTCTGGGAAAAAGACTACGACCTCGACCAAAAAATTGCTGATTTTACTGTCGGTCGAGACCGCGAGTTAGACCTGTCTCTGGCACCATTTGATATCCTTGGCTCGCTGGCGCACGTCCAGATGCTCGCTGAGGTAGGTTTACTGGATGCGGGCGCGGCACGCAGGTGCAAAGGAGCGTTGCAAAAGCTATATCAACGGGCCCAGGCGGGAGACTTTGTCATTGAAGATGGTATTGAGGACGTTCACAGCCAGGTAGAACTACTACTTACCCGGGAACTGGGTGATGATGGGAAAAAGATTCATGCTGGCCGTAGCCGAAATGACCAGGTCCTGGTTGACCTGAGGCTATATTTTCGACACCGGATCCAGGGGGTCGTAGAACGGACGGCAGAGCTGAGTCGTACGCTAACCTCCCTCAGCGAAACGCATAAGGATAAACTGATTCCCGGGTACACCCACTTGCAGGTGGCGATGGTGTCGAGTTTTGGTTTGTGGTTTGGCGCTTACGCCGAAGCGCTGGTCGATGACCTGCGGATGTTGAAAAGTGCCTATGATGTCGCCGATCAGAACCCTTTGGGTTCTGCGGCAGGCTATGGCTCCAGTTTCCCACTGGACCGGGACAGGACGACTGCTTTGCTCGGCTTTCAGTCTCCGGTAGTGAATGTCGTTGCCGCCCAGATGGGGCGGGGCAAGACAGAGTTGGTGCTGGCTTTTGCAATTGCCAGCCTAGCACAGACGATTGGTAAAATGGCAATGGACGTTTGCCTGTACAGTAGCCAGAATTTTGGCTTTCTTCAGTTGCCGCAGGAGCTAACCACTGGCTCAAGTATTATGCCGCACAAGAAGAATCCCGACGTCTTCGAATTACTGCGGGGGCGCTGCAATCTCCTACAATCGCTGCCGGCGCAAATCAGTCAGCTTAATACGAATCTGCCTTCGGGTTACCACCGCGATTTTCAACTGCTGAAAGAAGCTATCTTCCCCGCTCTGGACCAGCTGGAGGATGGCCTGGACATTGCGCTTTATGCCTTACCTCGCACCAGCGTCCGCGCCCAGGAACTGCCTACCGATCCCCGGTATACCTACCTCTACAGTGTGGAAGCCGTCAATAACCTCGTGCTGGAAGGTGTTCCTTTCCGCGATGCCTACATGCAGGTTGGCCGTGATATTGAGGCGGGTACCTTCGTGCCGCCCACCGATCTGAAGCATACGCACCTTGGCAGCCTCGGTAATCTTGGTAATGATCGGATTAGTGAAAAATTGAAGGAGGTGTTAAGGGGCTTTAATTTTTCTCACGCCACAAACGCAATGAATGCTTTAGTTACTTAGCATTGACTCATAAATAGAGGCCCGGAAGAGAGGTTGTTTGGTCCAGTAGGTATATGTACTGGTTTTTACCCCGGATAATACCTGTTTTTAACCGTGAGAATTGCTTATAGGTGTCAGTATAGATATTTTAGTTGGGCAGGTAATATCTACCATGCCCAGACTAATGTCGGGAGAACCAATAGTAACTGAATACAGATGAGCAAAAATTGGCAGTTTCACTTTAGGAATTTTGATAATCACGAGAACTGGTTTGGCGTTTACCATATTGGTTGCGGGATGGCACCATGGCACGAACAACGACCACGTTGTTGGGATGTCGAGCTGTCTCATAATCCGAGGGGTGGGCAGCATTCTGTTTACGTGCCTGCGTCCTTCGTTGTGAAGGGAAGTAAGTGGGTTAAATTAATTCTGGACTCTATCAAGGAAGTTGGCGAAATCGGGCTGGCAATTGCCTCTGAAGGTGAAGACCTTAAGGGCGCCATCAGCGGAGCACTTGAAATTACTAAAGACGTGGTAGAGGCAGTCAGTCATGATGTAGGACATGATCTGGAAGTATTGCAGCATAAAATGGAGGCCAGTTTTGAAGCTTCTTGCCGGGCAGTCGGTAAGTCTAAAGCTGAAGTGCGGGCAATCGCACGTCAGTTAGGGCTTGATAGTGATTTCGGGTTCATCGCAGGAAAAGCTTTTAAGGAGTACATCCACGACAATAACAGAGAGACAAACGGCAATGCTGGCTTTACTTTACTGCGGGCACCAAGAGCTGGTAGATCAAAGGTAGACTATAAGTGTACCGCAGCATTTATGCACAGGGGGGGATTGATTCTTTATTGGAATAGTAATGATCTCCATGGTTTTTGGAGTAAACTATAGATATTGGTAATAACCCGGTGAATACATAAGGATATGCTCCTGAGGTGAGATTTTATACTCGACAAACTGCCTGCCGGCAAAAGTTATTCTTTTGGATGTAAGGAGCAGTAAGATGCTTGTCTAGTCCTTGTAATGAGTTGGGCAGGTAGTAACATAATGTATTAAGGCGTGCGCCTTCGTGTCACCCACCGAACTGAAGCATACGCACCTTGGCAGCCGGGGGAACGAGCGGATTGCAGCTAAGTTGGAGGGAGTACTAGCCAGTTTCGGATTTGACCGAGCAGATAAAGCGCTGGAAGACCAGGTGAATTAACTGCAACTCTACGGCAATAATCCGGGTAGGAAGTACCCGAGGAAGTTGACGACTGCAAGAATGTAAATTGTTTCTCGTAGATAGAGGTCGTTGCGCTCCCGGAACTGGTTGAAGAAATACACTGCGGCCGTAAGCGCAGGGGTAACCATGAGGCCGATTTTAAGCGCGAGCAACAGCTCATGGCTAAGTACACTGTCGCTCACGGCCCAATTCCAGTTGTCAAGCGCCGTCAGTAAGGCTGACTCTACCCGGTAGGAGACATGGATGACAAGTAAAACGGCAATTGGCAGATTGTAGAAGTAAGGAAGACGAATGTCAAACATGTTTTGGGTTGTATCAGGTGAGGGAGGGTGTAGTAAAGGAAGGTCATAGCAAGCAAAATAGCAAGAGATGCAAGTCAGTAAACCTCCTTACGTTGAAAGTACCGGTACGTAAATAGTATTCCGACTATTACGGTAGTCAAAATAGAGTGCCACGCCTCAAAATTACCGAATGCGTATTAGCAAGGCCGTTCATCCATTCTTGCAGAATATACAGTGATAGCTACCGGTTGTTCATTGAGCATTGATAGGGATGTTTTCCCGGACGAATATTGTGAGCAGAAACAATAATTCAACCCCTACGACATGACAACCTCAAAATACTTTACCCTGGTATTCTTTCTGCTTTGTTCGGCCACTTCCTTTGCGCAGGACGCGCAGGACGTGGTAGAACAATACAAAAAGGCCATCGGTGCTATTGAATCTGTTCACTGCGAGGTAACCCAGGTGGATACTTTCGTTACGGGAACCTCTCGTCGGCACATCGGCGAACTTACCATGCTGCGAAGCCCACAGGATACACTCTTCGGCTTCCTGTACAAAGCGAAAAAGGATGTGGGAGGAGTTGCTCTATACGATGGACTCTCTGATTTTCAGATAGACCATACTAAACGAACCTATGAGGTGATGCCTACCCCAAAGTCTTACATACTTGGTTCTCCGGGAGGGCAGCTGGTGATTCCTGAATTGCTCAATTACCAGGACCCGGAAACTACCCCTGAACTGGTAGTTGAGGGTGCCTATTTCATGCTCCGCTATCAGTATCCGGATATTGAGGAGTACGATGTGCGAAAGCGCGAGAAATGGGTGTTCCTCGACAAGACGACCTTCTTGCCACAGAAGGTAGTCAAGCGCCAGGAGACCTTAGGCAAGAAGCAGGTCATCACGCGAATCGTCTCTGGTATTCAGCTGAACCGGGCGGATGAGCAGGAGGGCTTTCAGAAAGATTTTCTCGCCAGCTACAAGATGATCCTTGAAGACGACGAAGACGACCTTCATACAACACTGCTACAGACGGAAGTGAAAGCCCTTACGCTTCCGACTTTTTCCGGGGCGGAAGTTTCTACCCGGCCGGAAGGAGCAAACCTTTTGCTACTGGATTTCTGGGAAGTATGGTGTGGGCCATGCATTCAATCAATGCCCAAAGTGCAGCAGTTAGCCGATAAGTACGGAGACGAAGGCCTGCAGGTTATCGGGGTACTGATGGATCCGAAAACCCAGGATAGTGCAGAGCGTCTGATTAGTAAGCAGGACATTGCCTTTCTGCAGACGCTCGGTGATGAAGAAGTAAGAGCATACTTCCGGGTAAATGCAATCCCGCAATACGTCTTAATTGATGGCGATGGTATAATTCAGGCAGTTTTCCTGGGCTATGAAAACAAGATGGAAGGTTTTATTAAACGATTGCTACGGTCAAAGAAATAATAGCCATTCAGGAAAACGCTATTACATCATCTATTAAAGCCTTTGTTATGCTATTCGAATTAAAACGATGCTACTGCTTGATCCTGCTCTTTTTGGCGATTTGTTCAGGAGTGGAGGGGCAAAAACAGAAAGCTGATTTGCGACCAGTTTTTCAGAAAGAGGATCCATTTAATAAGTTTCAGGCCGAGGAGGTTACCCGTTTAGACATTCTGCACGCCTTTGATGCTATAGATGTCGGCATATATAAATTTGATCTGGGAAAGTTTGACCAAGCCTATCAGCTCTACGTCTTTGCGGATACGTATGAAAATGGAAAGCTGACTTCCATTGATACCCTTTTTTCCGAAACGAATGAATACATTTACTTCGAAGCTGGTGAGAAGGATTACAGAGTGGACCTCTACGACCAGATAAAGATCATTACGCGGCAGGATGAGAATACGAGTGAGCTCAGGATTAATACCTATGCTTTTAGCCTGAAGCGAGAAGTAAAACTGAAGCAGTGGGAGGAGGAACAGTTTTTTAACTGGCGAGCTTACGGTGATACCTACTGGAAGCTAAATGAGAAGATCCCGATGCTGGTTTTTGCTTCCTCATGGAAAGACAAGCGATATGGCTTTCAGCGTTTTTGTGGCGTTGTTGTTCTGGATAATGAGGAAAAAGATACCTGGGAGCTCTTGAATAACTCTCCGACCTATGCTGTGATCAGCTATAAAGTAGTACCACTGGATTAATGCTATATTCCCGTAAGGGAGGGAGGTTGCCCGGACCTCCTCCTGAAGGGGTTTTGATCCGTAATGGACTATCCAAAGTATGAGGTGATGCAGTACATCGACGTAACAAAATGGGGGAGGAGAGCCAGCTGGCTGTTAGGCTGTCTGGTGGTTCCGCTACTTGCTTTGTCGGGGCAGTCCTTTCAGGAAACACTGGCGGCCGGCCAGACGATAAAGATTGAGTGGGTGCAGCAACAGTTGTTAGCGGCGTCAATTAATTCTCCATCACCAACACTTAGGTTTGTGGATGAGTTGGCTGCCGGAGAAACTGAACTGCGGGTTGGAATGACTTTGCAGTCGGTCGGAACATCGGGAGAATTAACGGCAAGCATTGATTATATCAGCTATCTGGAAATCCCGTTAGGGGAGTCCTCTACTAAGCCTCCCGGAGCACTTACGTTGCTAACTGAGCCGGTAATTCTCGATACCCGCTACCAGGACAAGTTCTTCAACCCCCGTCTTTTCCTCCTGACGGAGCTTACCAGGGAAACGCTACCACTAGACTGTGACGAGGAGGCCATTGAGCTATACTTTTCACGCTTCCGACAAAGGGCAAACGCTTCTGCAAAGGCAAGCCACTTACTTGAAGAGCAACTCGCCTGGCTTGCAGAAACGCCCTTGCCGCAAGCACTCTCGGCACAGTCGATGGCAGACATGTTCTGCCTGCTTTTACCGCAGGCTGCTCCAGCAGGAGAATATCCGGTGTTTATGGGAGCTAGCGAGAAAGATAGTTTGCTCCACACGAACTACGTGAAAGTGGATCATCCTACTCGGGAGTGTATCATCGCAGGAAAGATCAATGCCCCAGTTACGGAAGAACTTACGATGAGGTTCTTCCGGGAGGGGAGTTGGCTCATGTTTTGGCGGGATAGCCTGCTGCAGTTAGCTGATGACGGAAGCTTCCATTTTGCTTTTCCGCTCGATCATCCGCGGATCGTTTCCCTGAGGCATGGCTACCAGGTGATGCGACTGTACGTGGAACCGGGGGATACGATCCAGCTGACAACTAATGGGAATGCTTTTTTTCAGGGAGCAACCATAAAAGGCCCCGGCCAGGAAGAGAATGCATTTTTGCAGGACTTCTATCACGAGATGCGAGGCGACACTATGTTCCGGCGCTTTGATTATAGCTTGCTGGAGCAGGATCACACCACTTTTTTTAAAAAAGTGCAGGCAAAAGAAATGCGTGAGCTCAACTATCTGAAGCAGCGGACGCATCTACTTCGTCCGGGCTTTTCGGGGTTGCTGCAGCAGAAACTTAAACTGGAACATGCGAATACTCAGTGGGGGGCAGCCTACCAGTTTATGGTTGATCAAGAGGTAGTGTTTGAGCCAGAACTGCTGCATCATTTACAGGGGTTGTCCAAGCTGCTTTACCGGTTGCCGCAAGGGAAATCTTTTGATTTTGAAGTAGAGGACTACTTGGTTTTTCAGTACTATTTCCTGCGGCAAGGCTATCAGGAAGCCAATTTTGGGAGGCGTGAGGATATTGCTTTGGCTGCTTTGCTTCCCGGAAAGGAAACCAGTATTCGTCATCAGGTGATGCAATTGTTTCGGATTTACTCAGAGTTGGGAAGGTTAACCGTAAGCGGAAAGCAGCAATTGGCGGAACTTATGGCAATTGCGCGTGACTCACAGCTTATCGACGAAATGAGCGTATTCGGGGAGGGTAAGCAACAGCTGCCAGAGGGAGTCGCCATCCGGACATTACGAAAAGGAGATTTGGCACCGTCCTGGAGTCTTAGCAGTCGGGAGGGGGCTGAGGTGAAACTGGAAAGCTTTCTGGGAACAGATCTTTTATTGCATATAGGCTGGGTGGATAATCTGGACATGGCCATGAGCGACATCCAATACCTCAGAACAGGGGACGGACGCCTTCCTGAAATAGTCCACCTGGTGGTGGCGCCTGATGAGGATAGTTTTATTCGAGAGACTTCTGGGCGGGACGGTGTCTTTGTCTTCGTTAGTCCCGAAGAGATGCAGGAGCTCAGGGCGTCTTACTATATCGATAACCGGAGCAACCATTATTTCCTTATTGGAGAGGATGGACGAATTCTCGCGAATCACTATGATTTGGGCACGGCGAAAAAACTACGGGGAGCATGGGGAGGGCTTGTTAAGGAAGGAGAAGTGTCAACCTGGAGTGCGGAGGAGAAGCTATTGTTTTGGCGAAGCCTGGGTATAGGTGGGCTGTGTCTATTATTGGTGAGCGCATTATTCGTCTGGCGTCGGCGCATAGCAGAAAAGCGTGAGGAGCGAAAACGACAACTGCTCGAAGTTGAGTTGCGCGGCATTCGTTCGCAGATGAACCCTCATTTTTTGTTTAATGCAATGAGTGCTATTCAGAACCTAATTCGGAAGAAGGAACAGGAAAAAGCAGACATTTACCTCGGAGAGTTTGCCGGACTTATGCGTAAAACACTACGCAACACCGCCAAAGCTTACATTCCGCTAACGGATGAGATTGAGACCTTGCGTCAGTACTGTAGCTTGGAAAGCTTGCGTCACCCCTTTAGCTATACTTTCGAAGTAGACGATAGTATAGACATCTATAATACCTATGTGCCCAGTATGATCTTGCAGCCTATCGTCGAAAACGCTATCCTACATGGTCTGTCCCCTCAGACTGGAACGAAGTCATTAGTGGTACAAATCCTGCCGGGGGAGAAGGGGTTGCTCTGTACAGTTAGTGACAATGGGATTGGAATAATCGCTGCGCAACAGCAGCCTCAGGAAGATGGTCACCAAAGTGTGGGAATGAAACTGATCAGACAACGGCTAACTTTGATGGGGTTGCGGGCGAACGAACATTTTACCATTGCTGACCGCAGCACACTGACTCCAGGCGCACAAGGCACAATTGTATCCCTAACCATTCCCGTAGAAGAATGACTAAAATCCGCGCACTGATTGTAGATGATGAAGCCAATAATCGGGAAAACCTGCGATTGGCCCTTACGGCTTATTGCCCTGAAGTGGAAGTGGTTGCAGAAGCAGATGCGGCTATCTCAGCCCTCGATGGCATCAGGGAGCATTCGCCCGAACTGGTATTTCTGGATATTGCCATGCCGTTAGGCAGTGGCTTTGACCTGTTGGAGAGTTTGCCGACGGTTGATTTTGAAGTCATTTTTGTTACAGCTTATGATCAGTATGCGATTCGGGCCATCAAGTTCGCGGCTGTTGACTATCTGCTAAAGCCGATCAATGCGCTAGAACTGAAAAAAGCAGTGCAGCGCGTACTGGTTAAACGAAATAAGCAGGACCAACGGGCACAACTGGAAACCCTGCTACATAACCTGCGACAGCAAGAAAAGAAAATCGCCCTGCCGCAAGCGGATCACATTGAATTTGTAGAGGTAAGTGAAATTGTTCGTTGCCAGGGAGATCGGAATTATACCTATTTCCATTTGAAGGATGGCAGGAAGTTATTGGTATCCAAAACGCTTAAAGAATACGTTAGTATTCTGGATGACCAGGTGTTTTATAGAGTTCATCAATCTCATCTGGTGAATCTAAATTGTGTGCATAAATACCGAAGAAGAGATGGCGGTATCCTGATTACTTCCGACGGTGCCAATATTCCCGTAGCCCGGGCAAGGAAAGAAGAACTCTTGCGAAGGCTGATGGAGCGTGATA
>CAZTTF010000345.1:0-11863 GCA_964616365.1 uncultured Lewinella sp.
GCCTCGCGTAGCCGGACAAAGCCAACCGCCGGTACACAAGTACGTCACACTTTGCTGTTCCATATAACCACCTGGCACCCGCGCCCGCGCCCAAACAAGCGCTTAGTTGGCAAGTTCTTCCAATCGCTCCGCCACCACACCCGCAATGCGCTCCATGATGCCTTCCTGAAAAGGATTTTCCAGGCCTGCCAGGGTAACCAGCCCCAAAAAGCTCTTACTACCGCCAGCCTGACAAAGGCGTACGTAGTCCGCCCACGCTTGCTTGTGATCAGCCCGGTCCTTCAACCAGAACTGGAAAGCACAGATTTGCGCCAAACAGTAGTCAATGTAGTAAAAAGGCATCCCGAACAAGTGCAACTGGCTCTGCCAGTAAGTGCCCTGCGCCAGGAATGGATGATCGGAGTAGTCTACGTGTGGCATATAAGCCTCTTCCAGCTTTTTCCAGGCCGCATTGCGTTCAGCGGGCGACCATTCCGGGTGCTCATACACCAGGTGCTGGAACTCGTCAATGGCGCAACCGTAAGGCAGGAAGCGAATGGCACTCTCCAGGTGGCTGTAGAAGTATTTGGGGGCGTCATCGCCGAAGAAATCCGGAACGCCCGGATAGGCGAAGAACTCCATTGACATGGAGTGAATTTCGGCAGCATCGTAGGTTGGCCACGCATATTCCATCGGCCGCTGATGCCGACTGCTGTACACCTGAAAGGCATGACCGAACTCGTGGGTCAGCACATCCACATCGTGGCTCGTTCGGTTGAAATTCGAGAAGATGTACGGTGCGCCGTAGTCGTTAATGTAGGTACAGTACCCACCAGGCGCCTTACCGTCTTTTGCCTCGAGGTCCATTAGCTGTCGCTCCTCAAGCAAGCGGAAAAAAGCTCCCGTTTCTTCACTCAGCCCATCGTATAATTTCCGGGCGGCAGCGACGGTGTCCGCCATCTCCCCTTGTGGCCGGGGGTTACCATCCGGAAAGCGGAATTGAGCATCATAATAACGAAGACGGTCCACCCCAATACGTTCGGCCTGCTCTTTTGCCAGGCGAGTAGCAATGGGAACAATATGCTTCTTGACTTCATTACGAAAAACCGCAACCTCCTCCGGTCCGTAATCAGTACGGTTCATCCGGGCGTAGCCCAGCGGTACAAAATTATCGTACCCCAGCTTTTGAGCCATTCCGTGGCGCAGTTTTACCAGGTCATCATAGATAGACTCAATCTGCTCCTGGTGCTCTCCCATCCAGTCCCACTTTGCTTTGTTCGCCCGCTGGCGCAATTCCCGGTCCGCATCCTGACATTTAGGGACAATGCTACTCAGGTTGTACGTAGCGCCGTCGAGTTCCACCTGGGCACCGCCTTTCAACTTGGTGTATTCACTATATCCCTTGTTTTCTTCTTGCAGATCGGCAATCAACTCCGGCTGAAAGGTCTTGATGCTCAGGCTGGCGGTGGCAAAGAATTGCGCTCCGAAGTGTGCTTCCAATGCCTCCCGGTGCGGGCTGTTGATCAATGCCCGGTAATAGTCCATACTCCAGGCTTGAGTTGCCGGAAGGTGCTCATCAAACCATTGTTTTTCTGCCTGGTAAAATGCATCACGAGTATCAATACTATACCGGATGTAGCAGATGTTCTGCGCCGTAGAAATTCCCGCCCTGATGGCATCAATACGCTCTACAGCCGAAATGGCATCATCAATAGTTTTTGCTTCCTGCAATGCTTCGAGGACTGACCGGAAGGCCGTTTCCTCTTGCGCTAAATCCGGGCGCTCGTAGGGAAAATCAGGGAAAGCCATTTCAGGGTTGGTAGACATCGTGATGCGTTTAGTGCGTAATCGGGTAAGAACCCCAAATCCATAGTAACCTACACATAACGCCCCGCAGGTGCACGTGTTCAACGCAACAACCCGATAGGCGGGCGCAAGCATTACCGTTCGATCAGGGCGCAGGCGCAGGTGCCGGGTGGGGAGCAAGCAGCAAAGTAACACTACCCTTCAGCCCCCAAATGCGTGCCCCGTTGCACTTTCGGGCAGGAGGTGCTGCGGACATGGAGAGCTATTGACAACGCTTGGTGTAGAGCGGTGCTGGTTTCAGCTGGCCATGGGGGTAGTGAGTTGTTATGGCGCTGGCCAATAGGCAATGCCCGACAATGCTGACGCACTGCGTGCAGCTATTCATTGGGTGGCCATTTCCCCATATTGATTATTTGTACCAATTCGTCAAGAGAAAGTGTTTTCTTTTGTTTTTGGGGCCGCCCAAACAAAGCAGATATATAATGACCAAACGGAAAGAATGGCACAGCATGGAAATACTCTGAGTATTTGAATTCTTGCATGTCAATGTTAAATTCTTTACCCAATTCCTCAAGAAGTAACTCCGCATCTAGCCCTGTGTAGCCAAAGTCTGTGAAAAACACTGTATTGTCATCGACTCTTTCTTTTATTTTTTCTTTAAAGAATTTTATTACTTGCTTTTTAGTGGCTTTCATAATCTATTAGAGTTCATCGATCAAAGTAAAATCCAGCTCCAGCGGCAGTTCCTCCTCCAACAACAGCTAAGGTACCTTCCGGTAGCTAGTCATTAGGCGGGGAACTAAATTCTTTTCCGTAGAGAAGAAAGACATCATCATTATCCACTTTGAGAAGAAACTCAACAAAATGACCTTCTATGATATTAAAAAAGCCGCCAGAATAATACAACTGGGAAGCGTTTACATCGTACAGGACAGCAAATATTAAATCGTCAATTTGTGAAGTAACCAATAACACATGATTACTTGACCGGTCTCTCACACAGTCAAAAAGAGATAAATCGCTGCTATTAAAAGCAGCTTCCATTGCCTCACTCGTAAATCGACTGTCAGGGTTTAAATTTGAACCAGACCCAAAAGTATCGTTAAGATGATGAAACCCTATCATTACTCTTTCCGGGTATAGCCTAGGTCGCTTTTCTAGACTGAGAGAGTCAATCCAGTGCTTATCTGCATAACTGCTGTATGTGTTACTAGAATATATTACATCTAGTACTGATTGAAAAGATTGGGAACATCTTGAAGATGAAAAATTCGCACAGGAAGTAAATATCATACCCAGCACACAAAGGCTACAAATTTTAATCATTGCTCCATTAATTTTTTGACGGGGTATAATTAGATTTCTTACGATTCCAATCGTGCATGAAAATTGGGACACCATCTGCTGACTTAGTAGTATAAGGATATGGAATCCATTTCAATTGAGACGCATTTCGATTTTTAGGAACCCATGGATACCAAGCTCTTTTGGCTAGCTTTAAATCTGCTCTAATTGAATTCATGAATTCTCCAGTCCTTCCAGGGGTACTCAGGTCACGACCACTATCTCTGTAATAAGGATAATCACCCAGTTTACCTAATGCTTTATGCCCTGCCTTAGTATGAGTTACTTCATGAATGAAGTTCATAGCTAGGCCATAAGTCTTTCCATCCAAACCAGCTCCGTCTAAACTTTCTTTGAATGCTGTTGCCTCAGCTGGAGAAAAATTTATGTGATTAGGCTTATCTGGTGTCATGAATGATTTTATGGCGTTATGACTTACGGTAATTTCTAATGGATCATGAATAACGCTCCGCATTAGATGAAGCGCTTGAGCACTTCCAGAACCTATTTCTCCCGAACCTTTGTTTGCTGTTGATTCTTTCTCAACTAAAAAACCATCATTCAAACCAAAATCACCACCTGTAATGTCTTTAAGATCTCCGATTAATTTAGCCACCTCTACTAATCGATCCTTATCAGTTCCTCCATTTCCATCAGAAAGAAACTCAGAAAAATTAACTCTCATCCCATCAGGGTCAATAAATTTAATCGGATTGCCCATTACATAATTGTAAGTGCTCCATGCAGCGTAATCGCTAGCCAACGGGTCCACCGCATTCCACCTCGCTACCGCCGGATCATACCATCTCGCCCCATAATCGTACAAGCCGATCTCGTCTACTAACTCCTTACCATTATACCGATAGCGCTCCCCGCCAACATCCATTTCTCCCCAACGGTCCACCGCCATACCCATGCCTCCAAGTTAGCACTTTCTCAGTTCCTCAGTTCTTGGTCAGTTGAAGAAAAAAGGCGCGGGGTAAGGTCGCCATGGTCTGGGATGGAAGCGTGCTTTGGCCTGGTCCGGCTCAGCCGTGGACGGACAAAGTGCTTTACGACCTCATCGATACTTACATCAGGGACGCTAAAGTAAAATGACTTATACCGCCAGTTAAGCCCACCATACTTAGCTGTCCACGTCAATCCACGGATAAGCCAGGCCTGCGTGGGCTTAGTCATTGGGCGGGGAGTACGAAAAGATAAAGAATGCCTATTCAAACTTAAATCCATTGAGAATAACTGACCTCATATTTTCACTAAAGTAAGCTGTATCCGACTGGATACAGGGGAAGATGTATCCCTTGTCGTTATACGCGGACATAATATCTATTGGTTCGCCTTTTGCAGCTACCTTCGATGTCTCACTATCAGAGCAGCTACCATCATGTATAAGCAATAGTTTTCGGCCTGGAAGCTTTTCCCAACTTCCGGTAACTGAGAACACTAACGAACCTTTTACTCTATTGATTAAAGTAAAAGTATTATCTCTTCTAAACAACAGTTCTAAGTTTCTCTTAGGCTGATCCGCAAAGACATAGGACTTGTCAACATATCTATCTTTTGACACTCCACAAGATATTAAGATGAAAGCCATGTAAACGGAAAGTAGTTTTAGTTTGACATCCATTCTTTAGGCTTTATGAACTGCTTTTGATAAACATGTTGGAGGCTAAGTTGAGACCCTTCGGCAATTGAGTTCACGATACTTGGGGTGATTTGCTGGATGCCACCGACAGATCTCTTATTTCCTCCTTGCTGTAATACTGTCATCAACTGCATCGGATTAAGATTATCAGCCTTGAAGTAGGCCTGATATTCGAGTTTACCGTCGTACGCGTATTCAGCTTTATAAGCAGAGACTTCATCGGCTACACCGTACCTCGAATCTGGACTCCATGAGCCATCTGAGTTCTTCTCGAATCCGAGTTCTCCTCTAGCCACTTGTCCACCATGACGAACCTCGTGTAGGGTTTGGGCTACCGTACCATCCGTTCCGATTTCAATTACTTTTCCGTCACTGTCAATAGGAGTAGTAGCTGGAGCAGTCTTATCACCAGCAAATCGAAATTCTAATTCAGTATTTCCCCTCATATCTGCTATATCTCTCTGAGATGTACTTAGTTGGTGAACGCGACCAACGAGGTTCATCTTTTTATCAAAATCTTCAGTTTTAGATATTTTACGTTCGAGACGCGCAATTCTCTTCTCAACCTTTTTCTCAAGCCTCTGCGCTCGCTTTTCGTTAGCATCATTGAACCACCGGCCATCAGGGTCTAAATAGCGGATTGGATTGTTATTCACATAATTATATGGACTCAGATGATAACCTTTTTTGGCCAGCGGGTCCACTTGATGCCACCTAGCAATACTCGGATCATACCACCGCGCCCCGTAATCATACAGCCCCAACTCCTCGTTCAGCTCCTTACCATTATACCGATAACGATTCTCTCCACTCCCCACTTCAAACAGGCACGCTACGTCATGGGCCATACCGAAGGGGTAATAGTCCAGTTGTTGGACGACTTCGTTGTTGGGGCCGAGCACTTCAACTTTTTCGTCGTCGTTGCGGTCGGTGAAGGCAACCCTGGTGTTGCCGAGGTGGTCCTGGTGGTAGTATTCGGGGTAGATTTCTCCTTTGCCTTCCTTACCTCCGTCGGGGTCGTAGACGAGGCGGCCGCTGGCGGTGTAACCAAAGGTTGTATTGGAAAAGTACTCTGTCATGTAGTGCGTGATCAAGTAAGAACCTCAAAACCATAGTAACCTATTCGTAACGCCCCGCAGGTGCGCGTGTTCAACGCAGCAACCCGATAGGCGGGCGCGACGATGCCGCAAACGGACACTGCCTGCAGCTATTCATTGGGCGGGGGGACTTAGAAAATGGTTTGCTTCAAATTCAGTTCTGCAAAAAAGTGATACTAGAACCGAATTTTTCCTCAATGCATTTTTTGCAATAGTATCTAACATTTTTCCATATCTCATCAGAGTGTGGATCAATTAGGTCAAACTGTTCTCTGTGTTTCTTTAGCAATAAGATGTTATGAAGATGTAGATCAGGTGAGAATGAGAAAACTTCCCATTCAGCATAGCTTAACTCATTTTCTAGCTCACTAGTAGAAGGAATAAATATCGCTACAGGTGGCTGATATGAGTGTATTTCGCAGTTCAATATTGCCATATTAATATAAGCCTTGAAACAGTTTCTTACCCCATCTTGCTTGTCCAACAAACGACGTGGGAACAGGAAGTCCTCCATGCCTAAGGACATCACAAACATGAGTCATACAACTATTTGTAACAGGATCATAAGGTCCGCCAGGCTGTCCCATAACTCTTCTTTGGTAAATCAGCGCCCTTTGAGCTGAAGGTAATTCGAACCTTATAACTCTACTGTCATACATAATTAAATTTATGCCCGGAGGCGCAATTACTGTGCTTATTCCATCTTTCAAAATCTGTTGATGTGTAGATAACGTGTTGTCCCCCATGACGACCTGTACTGAAAAATGACCGTTCGATTCATCTGTCCTGTAATGGGTTACTAAAGCATATCCATTATTGTTGTCTCTACTATCTTCCCAATAGTAGGCTGGCATGTCGCTACCTTGTCCTAGCTGACTTGGGCTTAATAATAAAGCAATAATTCCTAGAGCCTTTCCTGCACCCTTTAGCAACTTAGACGGAATGGAAGTTGGGGCTAAGCTAGGATGAGGAGATGCTGGTGGTGTACTTGTAGGAATTGGAATTGGCAAAGGCCACACTTCAGAAGGAGTTACTGAAGGAAGAGGTGCTGGCTTTTCATCGACCACAGTGGGCATTGGTAAAATATTCCCTGGAACATCACCGGTATCTAATCCTATAGGGTCTGCATATAAAACCGGATTATTCGCCATAGCAGCATACCCACTCTCATGAAACTTGTAAATCGGATCAGTTTGATTCCATCTACCTATTGCTGCGTCGTATAATCTGAAGGGTGTAAAATCCAGCCCCAGCTCTTCCACGTGCTCGATCCCATTATACCGATCACGATTCTCCCCACTCCCCACTTCAAACAGGCACGCTACATCGTGGGCCATACCGAAGGGGTAATAGTCCAGTTGTTGGACGACTTCGTTGTTGGGGCCCAGCACTTCAACTTTTTCGTCGTCGTTGCGGTCGGTGAAGGCAACCCTGGTGTTGCCGAGGTGGTCCTGGTGGTGGTATTCGGGGTAGATTTCTCCTTTGCCTGTTTTTGGGTAGGATTGGAAGGGAGAGGTTTCCTTATTTCACCAACTGTCCCTGAGTGCCTGTTAATCTGCCCTATCAGCTACTCGACCAAAGCAACCGGACACTGGATCATCCTCGCCGGGAACTGGAAAGGGAAAAGCAAAAATCAGCGGCAGCAATTGTTTTTTTTGAGCGGCAGCCCCAAGCTTTCCTCTGCCTTTATCCACCTCCCATGGCACCTGAGGCCGCGCCCTACTTTTCTCTTGCCAGATACCTGCCAAATCTATCCATTACGATGGCATGGGCATTTGCCTGGGTAAGCACATAAATGTACCAGGGCAATGCTGGCACAAATTCATGGATGGCCGAAATGATGTACTTGCCACCAAGAAGCCTTCTGAACTCCAGCCAGCCATAGTCTTTACGCCGCACTAATCTCCCTCCGGTGATAAAAAACAGCTGCCGGTCCTGATCGCTACGATCAGGTATAAACTGCAACTGTAGCAATGGCTGTCCGAATGCTGAAAAGGTAGATATATCCTCATTACTCTCCACCCTGATCAGGGCCCGGAAAAAAATAGGTAGCCAGCGCTGGTACAAACGAGCCACAAAGGTTGCCGTATGTCCCATTGGGTTAGGCAACCGCTGTACACTCCGTACGGTATTCTTTTCCTTCACCTCCGCCGGCGCGCGTTTGGGCAGCGATGGCAGTGCCTCTTCACCGTACAGTGCGCGGCGGGCAGCGGTCTCAAAAGAGTTGCGCTCAGGGAATGCCGCAAGCAGCTCATTTGGCGCAGCAGTAAGGTTGTGTTTCAAACTCTGCACCAGCGGCCGTACCAAAGCCCGGCTGGTATCCGTAAATAAAGCTACCCAAAAGGTAGAAAACCCGGGGCTGAAGTATCTGACGGGGCGGATAAAGCGCTTTTTACCCAGTAACCTCGCCGTTACTTTTATCATTTCCATGTACGTGGTAACGGCATCCCCTCCGATGTCAAAAGAACGCCCGTAAAAAGCTTTTCGCCCCAGACAGTAATCCATCATTCGGAGCGCATCTTCCAACTCTACGGGCTGGGTATCTGATTGACACCAGGTCGGGCAAATCAGCGCGGGTAGCCGCTCTACCAGCTTACGGATCATCATGAAAGACGAGCCCCCTTTGCCAACAATGATCCCTGCGCGCAATGCCGTCACGGGCACCCCCGCCCGGCCGAGCGTCTGCTCAACTTCCCACCGGCTCCGCAGGTGTCGGCTTAACTGATCTTCCTCAGTAAAATCCGGTAGCAGACCGCCGATGTAAAGGATCTGCTCCAATCCATTCGCCTTTGCTGCCCGACCGAAGTTGTCCGCCAGCAGCAAGTCTGTATCCTCAAAAGATCCCTGGTGTAATCGGGTAGAAGGGTGCATGGAGTGCACCAGGTATATGGCATAGTCCGCCTCAGCTAACGCTGCTTCCGTGCTGCTGAGCGAATAAAGCTCAACCTGCCGCCACGTTGCCTTATCATAATCTTCAGCAGGAAGCATATGCCCCCGGCTTAAAGCAATGATGCGGTATTCCTTGTGGTACCGTTCAATAAACCACCGGCCAATGAAACCAGTAGCACCAGCTATAACTACAGTAGGTCGTGCCATATACCTACTAAAGCATCAGGGGCAGCGGTATGTTTGCCGCTGCCCCTGATATTACCTGGCTCTTTTAGTCCGTATTCAGCCTTGGCAGACCGGTACTCTAAAAGGAGAACAGGAAATTTCTTTAGTACCGAAAGTCCTCTATGTAGTAGTTCGGATAAGCCTTCTTGTCAAAGACAAAGGTATTTTCCGCAAGGGCAGCATTACCCTTGGTCTTATCTAAGGAGAATTTGATGTTCGCGCCGTCCGGCGTAAAAGCCGTAACCGACACCAACTCTTTCTTTGCCTGATCTACCAGGAGTCGCAGCTTGGTAAACTCACTATTATTCCGGTCTACGGGCTTCAACTCGATGATTTTCACTTTACGGCTACTTACCATCTCCTCTCCCCGAATGGAAAGTACGTAGTCATCACCTTCGAAGAAGCTGAATAGGGTCTGTGGCGTTAACAACCCGGACTGTTCTCCTTCTTCAGGCAAGTTATTGATCATTACCTCCTTGTTATTATGCTGAATGATGTAGGCCGCTTCCTGGTTAATGATGCCTTCTTGCGTCCCCAGTTTAAACCACACGAGGTCTCCTTTTCGGGCAATTTGACCGCTTTGGGTCTCCATTGGCTGTCCAGGCAGCGCAATGTCAAGGGTAAAACTGGCTTCAAGGGTCTTGTAGCCATCATATTTTGCTCGTAGTGCTTTGACCAGTGATACCGCTTCTGCATCACTATCGGCATAAGAAGTGTACTGACTTGGTTGCCCGCTTAGTATATGTCCGGCAAAGAAGAGTAGCGATAAAGAAAAAAGTAGCTTACGCATAATAATGGAATGTTGTACGCTAACAACGCAACATCCCCCTGATAGGATGTGTAAACCTTAGTTAATAGTCAGTTAAACTACCGCTACTCGTGACGAACGGGTGTCTCCAGGCTAATCCCTCCACCCCATTCAGCTAACAACTACAATCATCACTTTTCCTTGTTAAGAAATGGTTCCCAACGGACTCAATTCCGGGAATGACGTGACCATGACGGAATAAATATTTTTACAAAAAACATTGTTTTTATTTCCTCTGTTCCTCCCTTGCACACTGCCTCCGGATACCGGCAGTTGATCTTTAGTCAAGCATTATCTGATTACCAACAACAGACTTTCTATTTACGTCCCTTCAATTTCACGAAAATGGCCATTCCTCATACTGCGAACAGCGAAGCAGCAACAAATTCTAACTCCGTTCAAGAACTTCGTTTTAACCTGATGCAGTCCTGTAGCTTGCTGGTAAACAATACACGTCAGTTCTTACAGCCTTACGGAATTACCCCAAAGCAATACACGATTCTGCGCAACCTGGCAGAATGTAGCCCGGAGTCCCGTTCCATTCAGGACGTTCGTGATAGTCTGGCCGATAAAATGTCTGACGCTAGTCGCCTGATCGATCGCCTGGCCAAAAAGGGGGTGGTAGACAAGTTCCCTTCTGATTTTGACCGGCGGAGTAACCGTGTCCGCATTACCGATAATGGCATCCAACTGCTCAAGGAGATTCACGAGCAGAGAGAACATCTTGACCAGTTTGTTAACGATCGCCTTGACGAAAAAGAGGTCAGCCAGCTCAACGAGCTGCTTGCCCGGCTGAAATAATTCCGCCTGCAACTATGCAGTTACTGGAGATACGCTACCTCAGTTTATATCGTTAGACTAGTCCATATTATCTGTTCTGGCTTGTTCGGGGCCAAATACCCGACCAGGTTATAGCCCGGATAAATTGTAGCTTCCAGGTGCAAATTCCTCCTTACAGGCTGTAATAGTGGTTTTGCCCTGCTAACTTTAGGCCATGAATTTACCGGATCGGATGGCCTGGCGATACTTATTCGCCAGCAAGTCTACTAATGCGATTAACATCATAACCCTTATCGCAGGGTTCGGCATCTCAATTGGCACCACCGCATTGGTTTTAGTGCTGAGCGTATTCAATGGTTTTGAGCTGATGTTCCTTGGTTTGTTTGACAACCTCAACCCCGACGTACGCATTGAAGCGAAAAAGGGGAAAACCTTTGAACTGGACTCCGATGTTTTTCGCGGCCTCTATGAAGTAGAAGGAGTAGCAGAAATCTCCCGGACAATAGAAGAGACGGCTATGTTCAGCTATGCTGGTCGTCACAGCGTTGGCAGAATCAAGGGCGTCGACCAATTGTATTCAGTTATTAATGGCATCGACTCCCTCGTAAACGACGGCGAGTACAACCTCTTACTACCCGACAAAAATGGGTCCGGAGCTGTGGTTGGCAACCAACTATCCATGTCGCTGGGCATTGATCCGCTCAATCAGTTCGAACCGCTAATTGTATTCATGACCCGCCCACGTGCCCGCGGCACGTCAGTTAGCAGTGCCCTCTCGGGTCGCAGTGGTATGATTCGGCGGGAGTTTCAGCCTACCGGCATCATCCGCAGCATGGAAGCTTTTGGCACCCAGGCAGTTCTTGTCCCCCTCCCCGAAGCTCAGGGACTACTCAGCATGAGTGACTCTACCGTTTCTTCCCTGGAAGTAAAGTTGGTCTCCGGCTATGCGACTGACGATACTTACGAACGTATCCGCAGTTTTATGGGGCCTGATTTCACCGTCAAAAACAGGCTGGAACAGGAGAGCAGTATTCTCAAGATCATGCAGATTGAAAAGTGGGTTGGCTTTGCCCTGGTTTGCCTGATGATGGTCCTGATCAGTTTCAATCTGATCGGCGCATTGTGGATGATCGTTCTGGAGAAAAAAAGGGACATTTCCATCCTCCGCAGTCTTGGCATGACCGCCGGTAATATCCGAGGCATATTCCTAAGGGTGGGCATTGCCCTTTGTACCGTCGGCGTAGCTGTCGGTTTCACCTTAGCCATCACCATTACCCTGCTCCAGCAACA
>CAZTTF010000346.1:0-4756 GCA_964616365.1 uncultured Lewinella sp.
GTGGCGAAATTAGGGCAAAAAAAAATCCCCGCAGAAAGTGTCTGCGGGGATTTTCCTTAATTGTTGAAAAAACAATCTTAGCGGCGGCTACGACGACGCTTCTTTGGGTCAGCGCCAAAGCGGTTCTTGGTTTTTCCGCGACCTGCAGTCACAGATTCACCACCGATAGAGATCATGGCACAACGGAAGCCAACGGTACGGCTAGCTTTGTCCTGATCCATGAAGCGACGCGTTCCGGGGCTCAGCCAGTAAGCACGGTCTGCCCAGCTACCACCTTTGTAAACACGCGCCTTATCACTGATCAGGGTGTGCTCGTTGGTTGCGTAGGCAGCATTTGACTGCTGGTCACCGTCAAGGTAAGTTCCCACGCGGCCCTGCTTGTAGTTGTCACGCTCGGCAGCGTCAGCAGCCGTTACGTAGCGGTACTGAAGACGACCGAGGCTATCCTTAGGGAGGATGGAGTTGTCAACAGCGTCACGTTTGAGGTCTTTGAAATCATTACCCCGGAATGAGTTGAGGTCGTGGTTTTCAAAGTCGTTGAGCGTCTGGGTGGTCAAAGGACGGTAAAGGTCAAGCACCCACTCGTTTACGTTACCAGCCATGTTGTAGAGGCCGAAGTCGTTCGGGTAGTTCTCGGTTACCGGCGTAGTTACGGAAGCAGCATCGTTAGGCTTGCCCGCAATACCCATGTAGTCACCACCACGACGCTTGAAGTTAGCGTACATCTGGCCCTGGTAGCGATCACGGCGCTGGTAGCGTACGGTGTTACCAGACCAAGGGTAGATACGACGATCGGTGTAGTTTTCGTCTTTTTCGTTTTCCTGGAGACCAGGGAGTGCCAGTGCAGCGTATTCCCACTCTGCCTCAGTTGGCAGACGGAACTCAGGCTGGAGGATACCATCCTCCTTCTTAACCTGACGCTCGCCACCAGTGCGCAGGTCCTTAAGGCCCTTGCGCGTTTCAGAGGTACCCTGGCCTGCGAGGTAAGCATCGGTTACGAAAACCTGATCGTCTTTTGCGTCGGGGCTATTGTTGAGGATTCCCTTTTCAACCAGGATCGCCTCGTTTACCCGGTCCGTACGCCAACGAGCGTAATCGTTCGCCTGCGTCCAGCTGATACCTACTACTGGGTGGTTGCGGGTAGATGGGTGACGGAGGTAGTTCTGAACGTATGGCTCGTTGAAAGAGAGCTCATCACGCCATACCAGGGTGTCAGGAAGGGCACCGTAGTAAACCTCCGGGTAAGATTCGCCGTAGGAAAGACGCGTCCAGTTCAGATAGAACAGGTAGTCATCGTTGCTGATCTCCGTCTGGTCCATAAAGAACGTGGAGACCGTCACACGGCGAGGAATGTTATCCCAGCTGTAAGGAACATCTTCTTCGGTGAAACCCATCACGAAGTTACCACCAGGGATGAGTACCATTCCGGGAGGCGTCTCCTGCCCAGCATAATCTTGCTGAGTTTCGAAGCCACCCCACTTGGTGTCGTTCATTTTCCAGTTAGTCTTCGCGTTGCGATCATTACTACCGCAAGATGTAAGGAGCGCCACGATCGCGAGGACAGGAAGCGCTTTAAGCCAGTATTTCATAAATCTGAGGTAAACCGAGTTGTTTCCAAAAATTTGAGGCGCAAATATAAGCATTGACCGCTAGCCAATGAGGGATGAGGGCGCCCACGAAAAGTTAAACCCTGTTTACCCAGCCTGTATTGTGCAGACAATCTTAAATTTTAGAATAAGATGGCAAAGTCTTTTCGCCGGAGGGCGTGATTTGATTCTCAGCGGTGAATCGACGAGGAAGACAAGCAAAAAAGGGGTACCCTACAGTCTTTTCGTCGCCGGCTAAAATGTTAGCCTAATCCCGCCGCCGCCAACACCGTTGGCGTAGCTACCACTAACCGCCAAACGGGTACGGTGTTTGCGCTGCCAGCTTTTGTGGACATGGGGGGTCATGATGCCAAAAAAAGCGCCAACGGCCAGTCCTGCAGCGGTGTCTGTGGGAAAATGCTTAAGGGAACGCACCCGTTGAACGGCAACGAACAAAGGCGGTAGACTCGCTGCGGTGAAGACGAGTGCACGCTTCCCTCCTGACCACTGCGGGTTATAATCAGAGAGCACCTTTGCGGTAAAAAATGTCCCAATAGCTGTTGTACTTACGTGCCCGCTAAAAAAACTATTGCGCGTATTGCCCAAACGACGAAAGCCCTCATCAACTTCAGCATAATATGCTACCGGTCTGATCCGATCAGAGACTGCCGGACCAATTGGGCTCCAGGCATAAAAATTTGCGTTTAAGGCATGTGCCTCCAGATATATAGCCGTTAAATCCAACCAATCTTTCCGATATTTCTTGTTCAGGAAGAGCGTAAAGGGCAAAACGATCGAACCGTTAAAGAACAGATCACTGGAAGCTTCAGCGCCTTCCACTCGCTCAACGTCCTGGCGCAGTGCCCACTGGTCAATGCCCGGAACATCATCAGGATTAAGGCTGTTCAACTCTGCTACTGAGATTCGGTCCTTACGACGTAAGCGGTCAATGCCCGCGGTACCGATTGCCATGCCTCCCAAACCAATCCCCCCGGAAACCCAGGGGTTGACGCGGTACACCTTGTCCTCCTCTTCGCGCTCTGCTTGCTGCAGGGGTTGGCCGAATAGCAGGTAGGGAAACAAGAGCAGTAATGGTAAAAACTTCATAAGCAGCGTATAAGTGGAGCCATAACTGTACGGGCATACTCGAAGTTCGCAGACTTAGGAAAAGGATTTGTCTTATTCCGCCACTCCTTATACCCAAACCACTTTGACTTAGGTATAACTATTGCATGAGCGGCGGAAATTTTGGTCAACGGGTAAAGCGGACTTGCAAACGAATTGTGAATGCGCTAAAAATCTGTGCATTCCGAAAATGAGATGCATCTACAGGTCACCAAATGACGATGCCCCGCCGACTTACTGCTGTGTGGCATCGCCAAAGTTCACCTTAATGCTAAACCATGAGCTACCGCATTCTTTTTCTCGCCCTTCTGTCCCTTCTCGCCATTGCCTGCGGCAATGAAAAAAGTGGATATGCCGCCGAAGCCTACGTCAACAACGAACTTGAGGAAGCACCTGTCCCCTCCGCATCTTTAAGTGCCTTTGGAGATGAGTTAACTGTCAAAAAGACTGACTTGGCGCCAACCAGTCCCGAAGGTGCTGACGCTTCACCCAGGGTCATTTACACCGCCGCGGCCCGCGGCCGCGTGGAGCAACTTGATACCGCCCTGGCAAAAGTCACGCGCATCATCACTGCCGCCGGTGGCTATCTTGGCAGCCAGCACCGGACCAATTCAAATTGGGAACATACCGCACAACTGGAGATTCGGTTGCCAGCGGCAGCCCTCTCCCCTACCCTGAGCTTTCTTACCGAGATAACCGAGGAGATCGACTACCAGAACCTGGATAGTCGGGACGTAACCGCAGAGTGGCTTGACCTGGAAAGCCGGCTGCAAACTAAACGTGATGTACGTGATCGGTACATCGACATCCTGCGCAACAAGGCCACCAAAGTGGAAGACATTCTGAATGCTGAGGATAAAATCCGAGTGATTACCGAAGAAATTGAGGCAAAAGAAGGAAGACTACGCTACCTCCGCGACCAGGTAGCGCTTTCCACCCTTACCCTGGAATTGTACGAAACCCGGGAGTACTCGGAAGTAGGCCCTGTCACCACCCGCAGCTTTGGCAGCGAGCTGGTCGCAGCCCTGAGTTTTGGCTGGGAGCTCGTACAGGAGCTCCTCCTTGGCTTACTGTCTATTTGGCCTTTACTTATTCTGGGAACTATCGGGGTCTGGGCCATTCGCAGGTGGAGAAAAAACGGGCGCAAGAACGCCGCTTAAGCAGATTTTGGGTGCGCACTGGTCAGAGAAAGTGCGCACCCATCCCCCTTCCGAAGCGTCCACATCTGCCCTCAGCAATTGCTTGTTTTCACCCCATATATCGCACAACCGAAAAATCATCCGTGTGCTCCAGTCCAAAGGTGTTTCTGATGTGGAGCAACTGCCTCCGGTATAGAGTTTCCGGGGGGCCATCGTCGCGATTCGTAAGCAGGAACTCCGTGATTTCCGCTTCAGTTACCGGAGGAAAAGAATCGGGAGAGTATGGTCGAAAACTCAGGATACCATCAGAGGAGATTGCCAGATCAAGGAAATCAGTACAATTAACCCGCTGGGTTTGCTGCGGCCACCAATTACTAAAGGATTCCCGTAAGTGGTAACCCAAGTAATCTGGTTTGTTGTCCTGATCAAACTCTATTATCTCCCCGTCGCAGGCAATCACGCCATCACCTACAACTACAATTTCAGCCTGAGTGCCGTTCTCTTCCAGGATGGCAAGCACAAGCGTGGTCAGTAATTCATCATGATCCAGATCAAGGCCTGCCTTTAACACATTCAGCTCCTTAAACAAGGCTTCCATTACCTCTGGCAACAGCGCTTTTGTACTTGGCACTTTGCGTTCAGCAAAGGTTCTCTGGTTGGTGTGGCGCGCTATTTTCCGGAGGGTCTTCCCGACCAGGGTGGAAGCGAAATGACTATCTGTCCCCATGCTGCAGCCATCCATAACTGCCAGTAAGTGGTGGCGGTCAGTAAGCTCGGCTACGACCACTGCATCTTCGTTATGATTGGTGTGATGACTTCCTATTTGGGTGTGGTGAATGATCATAATCGGAAAGATATGCCGATCGGACCGATTGCCCGAATCGTGACTGAGGAGATAACCCGTGT
>CAZTTF010000347.1:0-22141 GCA_964616365.1 uncultured Lewinella sp.
GAAATTTGTGACGAGGCTTTTTAATGCAGCTGGGTGCAAAAAGAGTACGTCTAAAATCACCTGAGTGGCCGGGGGGAGTTTATCTTGCGGCAAGCGTAAATCGAGCTTCTTCATTAATCACCGGTTATGCCCGCACCCCACCTTCACGTTGTGAGTTTGGATGTTCCGTCTCCTCCGGATTACGGAGGAGCGATTGATATCTTTTACAAGGTTAAAGCACTCAGTGCTTTGGGAGTAAGGGTACATTTGCATTGCTATACTTATGGACGTGAGGACATCTCTCCTCTGGAAAAGCTTTGTGAGGCCGTCCACCTATATCCCCGTAAAACAGGCTTGCTCAGTAATGTATCCCGCTTGCCGTACATCACTTTCTCCCGCCGCAGTGATCAATTATTAGCGCATTTACTGGCTGATGATCACCCGATTCTTTTTGAAGGCTTACATACGGTTTACCCGTTGTTGGGCCCAGCCCTGAAGGGTAGGGCAGTAGTGGTACGTGCTCATAACGTTGAGCATGATTATTATCGGCAGCTAGGAAAGAAAACAGCAAATCTCCTGAAAAAGCTGTTCTTTTTCAAGGAAGCTTATTTGCTGGGGCGTCTTTTGAACAGGCTTCCGGAGGAGCTGGTTTTTGGTGCCATTTCTCCGGCAGATCAGCGCTACCTCGCGCGCCGTTTTCCCAAGACTTTCTGGCTTCCTCCGTTTCATGCTCATGAAGCAGTGCTCCCTGAAATGGGGAGCGGTGAATATGCCCTTTACCACGGCAACCTATCGGTTGCCGAGAACAGTGAGATTGCTGATGCCCTGATTACCGCTTTTGGCGGTCAATCTATCCCACTCATTGTTGCAGGAAAGGATCCCGCTCCGGCGATGGTGGCCGCCGCCGCGCGCTATGAGAACATTCAACTCATAGCCAACCCAACGGCGGAAAAAATGCAGGAGTTGATCAGAGCAGCTCACGCGATCTTGCTGTTAACGAATCAGGCCACGGGAATAAAGCTGAAATTGATCGAGTCGTTGTTTCAGGGAAGGTTTTGTCTGGCCAATGCGCCAATGGTTGATGGCACGAAACTGGAGCATCTAGTCGAGTTGGTAACTATGGATGGGCTGTATGCCAGTGTGGAGCAGGTGATGCGCCGGACCTTTACGAAAGCTGAAAAAGAGCAGCGTTCCACGATGCTGAATAATCATTACCATAACGAAACAAACGCCACCTTGCTGGCGCGGCATTTGGGAATGCTGGACCAAACTTCACCTTTCAAAAAGTAGCGTTTTAAAGGCTATATCTTGACGGAAGTCATGGCACAAGCCCTCAGATATGTCCGCAGCCAAACAAATTTCCTTGTCAGTATTGCCGGAGAGGGACTTGCTGCAACTTTACTCAGGTACAGACAGACTTTGGGGATAAACACCCAGTACCAGATGATTGAACGTGCATTTGTCTATCGCAGCATTTTACTGCTGCTTTGTTTGTCTAGTTTTACGTTGAAAGGACAAAAAATAGTAGAACCATTCTCCTTCACTTACGATGGGAAAACCCTTGACGGACTAATCGAAAAGCCGCAGGGTAAGGTGTCTAAAGCCGTAGTGCTAATCATTCCTGGCTATGGTAAGACAGACTATGTGCAGGGCAATAGAGACCGCTCCTTACGGGATACGCTGGTAGCAATGGGCCTGACGGTGTGCCTTTGGGATAAACAAGGCTGTGGCGCGAGTGAAGGAACATTTGATGCGCAGCAGCCTGTAGAGGATTCTGCAAAAGAAGCGCTCGCAGCGATTAGAGCGTTGAACCGGAGAAAAGTGCCCGGAGTAGAGCAAATTGGGTTGTGGGGACTCAGTCGTGCTGGCTGGATTTGTCCGCTGATCAATGACCTCTATCCTGTCGATTTCTGGATTTCCGTTAGTGGTACTAATGACAAGGAGAACTATGGTTACCTGCTTAAGTCAAATCTATTAATTGCCGGGAAAGCACCAGCAGAGGCAACACGGCTATATGACGCTTGGATGGAGGGACACCGTATATACAGTACCGGAGGTTCCTATGAAGACTATGTGGCAGCTACTGCGCCGCTGGCGCAGGACAGTATTTGCCGGGCAAGATTTGGAAACAAGCCCGTAACGGAAATTACGGAAGAAGCCCGTTTAGCCTATGCCCGTAACCAACAGAATTACACCAGTAAGGGGCGCTTTGATGCTGAAAGTGGTTTATGGTCATACATTGAAAACTTTGACGAACTACTCACTAAGTTTCAATGCCCCGTGTTAGGGATATTCGGTGAAAATGACTCCCAGGTAGACTGGCAACTTACAAAGGCACTCTACGAAGCAACCATAGGAGAGAATCCCAAGGCCAGCTTAACCACCCGGGTTTTCGAGCAGTGTAACCACAGTTTGCAGACTTGTACCACCTGTGCCTTTCGTGAAGACCTTACCCATTTAGGGTGGGCCTCTTGTCCTGGTTATTATCAATTGATGGCGAACTGGCTGCAGCAGCAAGGGTTTGTTGACTGAACAGAAATAAAGGCGTATTTTTCGTGGAAACCTCTGAGAGAAGCCAGGTCCCTATGCTTACAGTGGTATAACTACCATGGGTAAAATGCCACTGTTGCCACCGGGACTATCCCTATCAGGACTAAACCACCAACTATGCGTCTCCTTGCTTGCTTGCTATTGCTGTCTTTTATGTTTGTAACCTGTTCTGCTCCTGCGGAAGCTCCTGCACAAGAAGTAGAAGAGCCTACTCCGGCACCGGTTGAGCCACAGGAAGACAATTATCTTTCCATTGATTCTGACGAGGCCCTGCTGGCAACAGCTTTACTGGCGGCTCCGGAGGAAAGTCGTGCCAATTGTACCGTTATCGGTTTCAATATGGCGGGGGAGTTTGTGACCTTCCGTGAGGGCACCAATGAATTCATCTGCCTGGCAGATGATCCACGGAAAGAGAAGTTCAACGCAGCGTGTTATCACAAAAGTCTGGAGCCCTTCATGGCACGCGGGCGGGAGCTCCGGGCGGAGGGGAAATCGGCCAAGGAAATCTTCGATATCCGTGAGGAGGATGTAAAGTCCGGTAAGCTTTCAATGGGTGAGCCTGGTGCAACCCTTCACATTTATTTCGGCCCCGAAACCAAGTATGACCCTGCCACCAGTAAGGTGGCAGAAGCACAGTACCGCTACGTGGTCTACATGCCTTTTGCAACGGCAGCTTCAACCGGATTGCCCGAAACACCCATTGCGCCTAATCATCCCTGGATCATGAACCCGGGAACACACCGGGCGCACATCATGATTTCTCCGGTTAAGGGGGAGTAGTGCGCAGAGGAAGTAAGAATAGACATTGGCCCCGCTAGTGTACTAGGCTTTACCCCAAGATATTCGCACTGCGTAGCTTGGCTGTGCTGATGCGATGCTTATACCCCTCGCGATCACCTGGGGTGGCCGAGGGGAAATTAATTATCGCATCAATAGTAAGTCGCCTTTAAACGTGCGGATTTCTCCGCTTTGCAGCCTGACCCGAAGGAAGTACACAAAGACGCCCGGATTTAAAGGCTCACCACGGAAGCTGCCGTCCCAGCCAAAGTCTTCAGCCCCGGGAGGAAAGCTGTTTTGCTGAAATACAATTTCTCCCCATCGATCGGCAATAATGACGGTCTCCACTTCTTCTACGCGTTGATTAGCGAATAAAGTGAATCGGTCATTTTGCCCATCACCATTTGGCGAGAAGGCATTGGGAATATAAATCTCCGGGAGGGAGTTGACGATTAATTGAGTCGCGGCGGTAGCAGTACAGCCGTTTATATCAGTTATGGTCAGACGCAAGTTTTGTGATTCCCTTGCCGTAAGCGTGGTGGTTAGGCAAAAGGAACAATCAACGGCTGTTGCTGGCGTCCATTGTATCCTGGCTAGTGCTTGTTCCTCGATATTGCTAATGCCAGTTAGTTGCGAGCGTTGGTTTTCCTCCAGAGTAAGTGTGGGCGGTAATTCTAGCAAAATCGGATCTGCTGCTGCTACCGTAAAGAGGGTGTCAAACCCACAGCCGTTTACGTCACTTATGGAAAGGAGGTAGCTCCCTGGAGAAAGCTCACCAAAAAAGCCGGTGAGGTTACTCGAGCCATTCAAAGCGTAACTAATTGGACCAGTACCTCCCGAAACACTTATTGCCGTAAAGGTGCCATTGTTTTCACCAGCGCAGCGTTCAGGCTCCACCGCAAAGGTTATTTCAGACGGTACGTTCTGGTTGTTAGTAACAAAAACACTGTCTACAGAAGTGCATCCTGTGTCGATGTCTTCCACTCGGAGTCTGTATAATCCCAGACCCGAAATGGTCGGCATAAGTGATGCTGCACCGCTAACTATCTGCCCGGAACTGCTACTCCAAAGTACATTAACGGTGCCAGGGTCCGCATCTATGGTAGCCAGTAGGTTTGTGCTAGTCTCCAGGCAAGGAAGGATAATGGTGTCGGGCAAACTGATTTCCGGGAAAGTTAGCCGCTCTGCGATGGTAACCGTATCGGTATTCTCACACCCATTAGCAGCATCTTCAAGGCGTAAGTAGTACGTGCCGGGAGCCATAACTGTTAGCGTGGGACCAGTTTCTCCAGAAATCGGATTGAAATTTTCGTCCAGCCAGAGGTAGCTGATGTCAGGTCCTTGTTGTGAAGCACTACCGTCAATCGTGACGCGCTGTGTATTGCAACTGAGTGCTACCGGAGGAAGAATCTGAATAAAGGGTAATGCCTCGAGATCGTTGATCACGATACTGTCCCGATCGGAACACCCCGTCAGCGTATCTGTGGCCGTAAGCATATAGGAAGCAGCGATGCTGACCGTTATATCGGTTGCTGTAATAATATCGCCTGCCACATTCCAACTGTAGTTGATTCCAGGTGCTGGTGTCGTACTGAGCGTCAGATTGGTTGTGTTACAGTCCAGAGTAGCTCCGGCGTTAGTTTGAATAGTTGCTGTGGGTGGGATCGTATCTGCCCGCACAATTATCGTATCCGTAGTGCTGCATCCGTTTTCAGGGTTGATAACGGTAAACAGGAAGTTGCCAGGTTGATTGACGGTTAAACTATTCGTTTCGGATAAAAACTCACCGTCGGTATTTGTCCATTGCACTGCCGTGCCAGCTGGTACCATTCCACTGAGCGTAACGGCTGTCCTGATACAGTTCAAAGTTGTGTCAGGCCCTCCGAGGGCAACCGGACGAAGGGTGTCAACACTAACTATTGTACTGTCCACCAGGCTACATCCATCGGCATAAGTAGCTTGGAAATAATAAGTTCCTGGCATATTCACACTAACCTCAAGGGTATTGTTTGCCACGAAATTTCCGGGTCCTGTCCATTGGTATACCCCTGCTTCGGAACTTGACGCGGTTAAGGTAACTACTGGCCGCGCGCAGGTTATTGTGTCCCGCATGCCAGCATCGATGGTTTGTGAACAGCTGGAGCAGGGCGCGGGCGCAGGTGCAAAGGCAGTTGTGGAACAATTGGCAATGGAATTGTCAACAATTGATAGGATGAGGTCTCCACCAGTAATTAGAAAAGGCCCCAACTGTACAGCTTGTCCATACTCACCAAAAGCATTTATCGGAGCGTCGGATATCCATCCTGACCCCGTGTTGGTTCCGTCAACGGTAAGCTCGAAGGTAAAGGTGTCGTCGCTGGGGTCACCCGGGGTACCATTGTCGCTGCACAGGATGTTGTCCACAGCGGTGCTAATGCTGCAGGGCGGTGGGGTGGAGCAGGGCGCAGGCGGGGTGATACTGATGGGTGGGCTGACACAGGTAGGATCGTCGGCATCTGCGACGATGAAGTTGAAGCTGCCTCCGGCAATGAGGAATGGCCCGAGGGTAGTGGTCTGCCCAAAGCTGCCGGTGGCCGGCAGGGGCGTGGTGGCGTTCCAGTTGGCTCCGGTGTTGGTTCCGTCAACGGTAAGCTCGAAGGTAAAGGTGTCGTCGCTGGGGTCACCCGGGGTACCATTGTCGCTGCACAGGATGTTGTCCACAGCGGTGCTAATGCTGCAGGTCGGTGGGGTGGAGCAGGGTGGGGGAGCAGTAACTATTACATCTGCAGTACATGATAAGTCGGCATTGTCACTTATCGTAAACGAAAGGTTGCCACCGGAGATAGGAAATGGGCCTAGTGTGACGAGCTGATCATAAGGACT
Source organism: uncultured Lewinella sp. (assembly GCA_964616365.1). GTDB lineage: Bacteria > Bacteroidota > Bacteroidia > Chitinophagales > Saprospiraceae > Neolewinella. Next base: position 6,169 of record CAZTTF010000347.1, read on the forward strand.
CATAGTGACACCAAGTGACTGGATGCTCCAGTTGAAGCCCGTATTATTGCCACTAACAGATACATCAAAAGCAAAAGTATCGTCAGCCGGATTGCCGGGGGTCCCGTTGTCGTTGCAAAGAATATTACTTACCGAAGGGACAATCACGCAGGTAGGGGGCGTGGAACAGGCTGTTGGGGCTAGAATGTTGATTGTCGTTGTACATCCCGGGTTGGCTTCGTCAACCACTACAAAACTGAGATTCCCTCCAGAGATCGGGAATGGCCCGATTGTAAACAGCTGGTCATAGCTCTCCTGAAAAATACTCAGGGAAGGAATTCCCCAGCCAAGCCCGGTATTATTCCCGGTAACCAGCAGATCAAAGAAAAAAGTGTCATCAGAAGAGTCACTTGGAGTCCCGTTGTCATTGCAAACAACATTCGATACCGTGGCATCAATGCTGCATGTCGGGGTGGAGCAGGGAGCCGGCGGTGTAATGACTGTAGTGAAAGTACAGGCTGGATTGTCATTGTCCGTAAACGTCACCGTAAGCTGGCCATCGGAAATCAGGTACGGCCCAAGCACAGAGGGAGTACCATAATTACCTAAGGAATTGAAGGGGTCGTTAGCCGACCATCCGCTACCTGTATTAAGGCCTTCTACCGTAGCTAGCACGGTGAAAACATCATCGTCGGGTGTGCCCGTACCGTTGGTGAAACAACTAAGATTGTTTAGGGAGACGCTGGTAATATCACAAGGAGGGACGGTGCACCCCGGGGGCGCCTGAACCTCTAGTGTCGCCTGACAGTCTGGATCGTCATTGTCGGTAATGGTGAGGATAATGCTGGAGGTAGTCCCGGTATTGAAAACGGAAATAGTATTGGTAACATCATACGTACCCTGTGGATTTCCAACATTCCCGACGGAGCTAGTTACGGTATACCCACTCCCAACATTTGAGCCGCTCGCCAAAAAGTTAATGTCGATAAAGTCATCGCTGGTATCGCCCGGAGTACCATTGTCATTACAGACCTCACTGAAGGAAAATACCGTGGAAATATTACATCCATTACTACATGAGCCTGGAGAAAAGACGGTCGCGAAATCCCGACAGTTAGGATTGTCATTGTCAGTTACCTGAACGCCGGTAACAGCGGTGAAAACTGTAAAGGGACCAAGTGTTTGTACTTCAGGATACCCCCCGAATGCAGTGGTGAACCCCATAGCATTCCAGCCAGCAGATAAAGCCCCGTAGCCCTGAACGGATAAGTCTACAGTGAAGGTGTCATCATTCGGGTCTGTGTCTGTTCCCCCGTCATCGCATTGGTAGTTCCCGAACTGGGCATTTATCGCACATGAGCCAATACTGCAATCTGGCCCGGGGTCCATGATCAGACTGTAAACACAGTTGAGATTGGTAGCGTCCCTGAAGCCTATTCCTAACGGAGCGGCACTGGTTGGAAAAGGGCCCAACGTTAAGAGAGCACCGTAAGGTGCCGTGCCATTTGTGAAGGTGTTTGCGTATTCAAAGTCGGGCCCGATGTCAATACCATTCATTGTAATGGTAAAGGTGAAAGTGTCATCGGAGACGTCTCCCGGAGTACCATTATCGTCGCAGGTGTAAGCGGAGATTGCCGTCGGAAAAATATCGCACTGCGCTTGCAGCACCTGACTCGTTAGCAGGAGACAAATAAATACGGGAAAAATGAACCGGAAAGGCATAAGGCAGGGGCTGAATCAGATATTCGCCTAACAGCAGAACAGGATGTTGGTTGTATACTTCCCGCGGTCACCAGAGGTGAAGTTTGTGACGAGGCTATTTTGTGACCAGTAAGACAAAAAAGTAGGTGTAGCCACCGTCAGGGCGGGGTTGTTATACGTATCTGGGGACAACAAGAGTCCGTCAAAGATCACCAAGGGGTGGCCGAGGGGGAATAATCAGCATAACGGGCTCGGGATAGTCATCAGTGTATGCACTTACCTCCCGTCAGGTGAAGTACTTATTAGCATGATGGGTGCAAATTGATCATCGTTGGTCTAACAAGAGACTTTCGGCCTCCGTAAAATTAGATGATTGATTATCAGCAGCTTTCAGGAGGTCGTACGTAGTGCTTTCAGAATTTACGATGCAGTTGGTACAACGCATGGTTTTCTATTGTATCCGCTCAAAAGCGATGATGCTTTCGTCGGGGAGCCCTGCTCTGACTAGTAACAAATAGAAGCACCAAGGCAAGCCTAATTGGTGTTTGATCGGATACGCTCTACATGTAGAATAAGCTGTTTGGGAGGAAATTACCTTTTGGAAATACTGAGATGTAAATGGTAAAACAGGTTTGTAACAAAATTCACAATCACCTGGGCCTTACCTGCTGAAAAAGTAGCCTTCCGCCAAGTCTGTTGTTTGTAGCTCTGACGGAAGGCTGGTACACTGTAACGAATTAACGCCTATTCTCTCTCCGCCCGGAAGTTACCATTAGGCTGGTGGAGCTCCAGCGCAACGACCTTTCCGTCCTCAAAATGAAATTCAACCGAGTATCCACTTGCGATGGTCAGTTTGAATTCGTTCTCACCGTCGGCCTCAAGATCGTAAGTAGGTTGCCCAGGGACGTCAAGCGTGATGTAATCCCGCACCCTGGTAATGGTCAGGATTTGGCCGTCTAATTTGTAGTTGCCGGCTAATTTGTCGAGGTACTCGGCGGACTTCATACTCGCATCTGCCTGTTTTTCGAATACGATGGGGTGACCAAGGCTCGGCTCTGCCTCGATTTCAATGCTTCTGATTTTTCCATTAGCGCCGGCAACGAAATGAATCTCAATTTCCTGTCCGATGGATTCCATTTCAGCCCTGAATGTCTCGAAATGATGATGACTTAGCTTACCATTTAGTGTACCATAGTTTAACGATAATTCATCGTCAGTAGCCGTTATTACGACCTCTCCGTAGCCAGGGTGCAAGTAGGTGCCGGCGTAAGCAGCATTGTCGCGTTGAGGCTCAGTATCCGCAAAAGGGCTCTCCGTTTCTTCTTCCTCTTCTTCAGCATCCTTTTCTTCTTCCTCCTCATCCTCGTCTTTATTCTGGTCTGCCGTGTAATAATCCGTTGTCTCCTTTCCGGTTAAGGCATCCAGGGCATAACGGGCAACAAAAGACCCGTAGCCAGTACCATTTTTGTTAGTCAGGATGACAAAGCCAACGTTTTCCTTCGGGGCCATGTAAACGCTAGCGGAGAATCCATCAATATTACCACCGTGTTCAACAATGTAATTGCCGTTCCAGTCGTAGGTGAACCAACCAAGTGCATATCCGCTATGAGAGACTTGAGCTCCGCCACCACCGGTGTACATACGGGAGCGGTGAAGGTTACGTAGGGAAGATGCGGTGATCAATTGAGTATCTCCAACTTTTCCCCCATTGAGGTGGAGGCTAACCCACTTACCCATATCAGCAGCACTGGCATTAATGGATCCGGCAGGACCGGCGGCGGTGATTGGGTGGTACGGCATTACTTCGAGTTCCCCCTCTTCTTTCTCCACGTAGCCAAGGGCATAATCAGGCAAGTCAGGCAAGCTGGTTATGTCAAAGTTGGCAGATTTCATGCCGAGTGGCTCGAGAATATTTTCTCTTGTGTAATCTTCCCAGCTCATACCACTGATTCTCTCAGTCAGTAGGCCGGCGGTCATGTACATCAGGTTTTGGTACTGCCAGGTGGACCGGAAACTCTTGGTTGGCTCCAGGTAACGGAGCCGATCAAAGAGGTCTTCTCGGGTTAATGTTTCGTTGAGGTACCAGATCAGGTCGTGGCGCGGGAGGCCGGACTGGTGCGTGAGCAGGTCGACGGCCGTCATTTGCTCGGTGGCAAAGTTGTCGTACATCCGGAAATCGGGCATGTATTCCCGGATGGGTTTGTCCCATTCAAGCTTTCCTTCATCGACCAGTAAGGCGTTACCAAAAGCGGTAAATGCCTTGGTACAAGATCCAATGGCGTAGACAGTGTTGCCAGTGGCGGGGCGTTCTCCCTCAATGTCGGCATAACCGACGCCAAATGACTTGACGACCTCGTCTCCGTGGACAATAGCAATACCTGCCCCCGGTACGTTCATGCGCTCCAGTAATTCAGCGGCATAGGTTTCAATCTTTTCGAGATTGGCTTGTAGGGCCGGCCCCGCCAGCGGCCCGCTGGGCCGCGCGAAGTTCAGGGCCATTGCCCGCCCGCCCTGTGTCCAGCTGCCAAGCAAGGAATCGAGGGCTTCAGCAGAAGGCGCCGATTGAAAAGTACCGGACCAACCAGCATTACCCGGAACATCTGGTAGCTTAAACCGCAGCGAATCACCAGTTAGGACAACGTCAGTAGCGTCCATTCCTGCAATCCCTTGCTGGGGTACGTCTACTTTAATACTCGTTGCTTCGTTGTCTCCGGTAACAGTCAGTTGGAGCTTTAATTTCAGACCAGGTAGGTCCAGCGTCCCTTCCCAGTCTCCGGCAACCAGGTTGTCAGATTGTGCGGAAAGCGTTGTCAGGCTTAGAAAAGCCAGCAAAAAGAAGGATAGAATCGGTCTCATAATGGTGTCGGTATTAGTGTGGAAGTAAATTAACGTGAGGTTTGGCAAAAATGCTTGGTTTCTTCTTGTTGAAGTGAACTGAACACTTATTCTTGGTTTGTTTCGCCTGTTAGTCATTTAGGCTGTTAGACGGTCATGACTGCCTAATAGCATGAAAGACTAACAGACTTGATAATCATGTTAGATAAAGGATGATCGTCAGCAACTTGCATTATTGCATCGTCCAAACCTGACCTTAAATTAAGTGTGAGCGCTCAGCATTCTTGGTACTTTCTCTACTAACTGACCTGTAAGACAGACGTATACCTAAGCCGGAGTGGTTTGGGACAATCAGCAGCCGCGATAACATGTGATAAAGTCCCAAACTACTTTGACTTAGGTATAGAACCAAGGGAAGAGCACAAAAGCCCGAAGGAGTTCAGCTAAAGTCGGGAACGAAAAAATCAGATAGGCTGCGCAACGTATGCACCTAAGGCTCGCTTTAAGATAGTGCGCATTCGCTTTCGAAGCCGTTTGGGGGCGAGGACTTCTATCCCATCACCAAAGCCCAGAAGCAATCGCTCTAGCTCAAAATTGATTTGTACCGTCAATGTCACTTCAATGCTGCCATCCGGAGCGCGCTCACCCAAGACCTGTGAGGGGTGCAAGGGCTTGGTGATGACATAAGGAGCATTTCTGCGGTCTACTCGTAATTGAACAGGCACCGGCCGGCTTCCCAGTACCGTTACGCCGTAGGTGTCCTTGTAATAGGTGCTGGCATCAAAATCCCGGCGGACGTACTCCGTGCGGAGGTCTGGCTCAATTTTACTGATCCGGTCAAGGGCAAGGGTGTATAGTTTGTCCTCCGTTTCCTTCCGGCCGACCATGAACCATCGATTGTTGAACTCCTTGAGGAGATAGCCGTGAAACTGGAAACGGTTAGCCTCCCGCGCCTGGAAAGACTGGTAGGTGATCCAGACAACGATCTTTTTGGCGATAGCCTGGTACAATACATCAAGGTGTTCCAGCCCGCGTAAGGATTCGTTTTTGTCCAGATGGATGATGGGCTCGGCCTCGCCGCCGTTTCGGTAGATTTTGTCCTCCAGTTTCTGGAGGACGCCGCCAAGCTCGCTGAAGAGACTGAAATCCCGGAATTGCCGCAACACCGTAACCGATTCTGACAGGACATCCATATCTGCTGTTGTAAGTGGGACATCAGTGATGCTGTAGTCAGGGTCAGCGTAGCGGTAGTATTTTCGGGCATACACTTCGATGGGGGCATTATACCCAAGCTTATCACTGCGGAGTAATTGAATATCCAGCTGCACGGTGCGCTTACTGACGTAAGCTTCTTTTCCCTCCAGTTCGTAGAGGGCATCGGAGCAAGCCTCGATCAGGTCATTAAGTGTCCACTGGCGACCCCGGTTCTGGAGGCAACGGTCAATAGTGCGGTAGCGGATCAGGGCGTTTTTGGTGGTCATGTTGACAGCGGTTGAACAAGGGTTTCGGCCACAGGCGAGGTCCTCCGACCCGGAATTACGACATGGGCGAGGGGCTCCGGCCCGAGAAATAGCACATTTTTATCTGGCGCGGCCGCAGGTGCCGAGCGAGGGCGAGGAGCTGGCTCACTGCTCAAAATTCCCTTCCACAGCACCTGCGGCCGCGCCAAATACCCTACTAAATTACCGTCATTTTTTTACTGCGCAAAACAATTGCGCACTTCCGAAAATACCTTGGGGCATGAAAGACACAAACACTACCACCATGATTACGGGAAAGACCCTGATCGACCTTGGCTTCGCCCCCGGCAAATGGTTTGCCGGTGCCCTGGAACACCTCGCGGAGCATCCCCTCGAAGGGGAGGCGCTTTTGGCTTATCTGCAAACCGTCGCTCCCGCGCCGGTAGCTACCATCGATCCGTACCCCAGCCCTTTGCCTTACCACCGGAACCTTCGTGCCGAGGCACCCACTGAAGCAGATAACGTGGCTAAAGTATTCAAAACCATGGATGCCCTGATGCTAACGCCGACCCTGGAGGCCGGAGCGGTGATGCCCGATGCTTGTCCGACCGGAGGCGTGGGGCAGATTCCCGTCGGTGGCGTGGTGGCTGCCCGTAATGCGATTCACCCCGCCATGCACTCCGCCGATGTTTGCTGCTCCGTGATGATCACCTACCTGGGAGACGCTGACCCGAAAGCAGTACTTGATGCTGCACAGGCCACGACGCACTTCGGGCCGGGCGGTCGCCCTGAAGGGGACCGCTACGACCTGCCCGCTGCGCTGGATAAGCGCATCCGCAACAACACCTTTCTGAACGAAGAAAAATTGTTGATCAAGTCGGTGCGTCACCTCGGAACCCAGGGCGACGGTAACCACTTCCTCTACGTAGGCCGCGTGGAATCTACCGGGGAAACGGCACTGGTTACCCACCACGGTAGCCGTGGCTTCGGAGCAGCGCTTTACGCCAAAGGAATGCGAACGGCAGAGCGCTTTCGCCGCGAACTGTCGCCTAAAACCCTGGAGCGTAATGCCTGGATTCCTTACGACACGCCGGAGGGCGAAGCGTACTGGGAAGCGCTCCAGGTGGTCCGCGATTGGACGAAGCTCAACCATACCCTGATCCACGAGGCGGCAGCGCGCACCGCTGGGGCAACGGTGACAAACCGCTGGTGGAACGAGCACAATTTCGTTTTTAAAGACGGAGATTTGTTTTACCACGCCAAGGGAGCTACGCCGCTCGACGATAAATTCGTGCCAGATAGCCAGCAGGGCTTGCGCCTTATCCCCCTGAACATGGCGGAGCCCATCCTGATTGTCCGTGGTGCTACCACGGAGAATAACCTCGGGTTTGCGCCCCACGGGGCTGGCCGTAACGTGAGCCGAACGGCTCACCTGGCGACCAAGGGCGACCGTAGCGTGCGGGAGATCTTCGACGAAGAAACCGCTGGCCTGGATGTTCGCTTCTTCTCCGGAAGTATCGATATCACGGAATTGCCGTCTGCCTACAAGAACGCCGCAGTCGTACAGCGGCAAATGGCTGAGTTCGGCCTCGGTGAAGTGGTTGACCGTGTACTGCCGTATGGTTGCATCATGGCGGGTAACAGCGGTCGCTATGGCCGGCGCAAGAAGCGCCGGTAAATTATTACTTGACTTGGTATTGCAGCGTGGTTTGTCCGCAAGGAGAAACTGCGCTGTTTTTATTGAGGCAATCCGGGGGGATTGCTTAGCTTTAAGGCAGCCCATTTTCGATCATGCCTCGTCTGCTTCTTTGTTGCCTCACTGTCTTGTTTTTGCTAGCCGCTTGTGGTCCGGATCTCCCCGACCCCATAGCCGAGGCCTATGCCAAGCTACCGGAGGTCGTTGATTTCAATGAGCATATTCGCCCCATTCTTTCTGATCGCTGCTTTGCTTGCCATGGCCCCGACGCTGCCACCCAACAGGCCGGTCTGCGCCTGGACGGTCACTCCTGGGCCACGGCTGCCTTGCCCGAGCACCCGGCGCTGGTCGCTATCGCTCCCGGCAAACCGGCAAAGAGTGAAATGATCAGCCGCATCTTGCACCAGGATCCGAACCTAAAGATGCCACCCCCCGAGAGTAACCTTAAACTCAGTGACCGGGAAGTTGCCATGCTTTATAAATGGATCGAACAGGGAGCCATCTACAAGCAACACTGGGCTTTTCTACCTCCTGCCGCCCCTGAGGGGAAGTCCGTTGATCACTTCGTGCAAACAAGGTTGAAGGAACACGGACTGAGTTCTTCGCCGGAGGCAGACAAATCCCTGTTGCTCCGTCGGGTGACCCTTGACCTGACCGGTCTTCCACCTACTCCCCAAGAACTGGAACAGTTTCTCCTTGATGATCGTCCGGATGCTTACGAAAGGGTAGTTGACCGTCTGCTCGCCAGCCCGCACTATGGGGAGCACCTTGCGGCCGATTGGATGGATGTAGCCCGTTTTGCCGATACGCATGGCTACACGGTAGACCGGTTCCGGGATATGTCGCCCTGGCGCGACTGGGTTATTGAGGCTTTTAACGCCAATATGCCCTACGACTCCTTCGTCGTTTGGCAATTGGCGGGAGACTTACTCCCGAACGCCACTCCGGAGCAGCGCCTGGCCACGGGCTTTAACCGGCTGCATCAGCAGAATATGGAAGGGGGAATTGTCCCGGAAGAGTTTCGGGTAGAATACGTTGCTGACCGGGTAAATACGTTTAGTACCGCGTTTTTAGGCTTGACTACGGCCTGTGCCCGCTGTCATGATCATAAATATGACCCCATCAGCCAGCGGGAATACTACCAGCTTTTCAGCTACTTCAACAATGTCCCTGAGGCGGGCCAGATCAGCTGGGATAACGCCATGCCGGTACCGACACTTTTACTCCCGGATTCCACCACCGCAGCGGCAATTAAGGCATTGGAAGCTCCCTTGCTCAGGGCCCGTGTGCAGGAAATGGATGAGCATGATGAAGCGGCGTATACCGCCTGGTTCAGTCGCCTTAAGCAGCGGTCCCCCAAGCCTGTCCTCAAAGATCGGGTGGCTCATTATCGGCTGGCAGGAAACTTGAGAAACGATGACGGAGGTCCGCCCGGAGAGATGCGACGAACCGCTTCCAACGATGAACGGCCCACCTTTACGGAGGAAGGTTTACTGCTGGACGGAGATGCCTGGCTTCACTGCGAGGGGACGAGGAGTTTTGGCCGGTCCGATCCATTCTCGGTGGCCATTCGGGTTAAGATTCCCTCTGATTTGGAGGATGGGGTCATTTTTCATCAGGGCGAAGGGGCTGCGATCTATAACTTTCGGGGCTACCACCTTGCGCTGAAAGACAGTAAGCTGCAGGTAATGATGGCGCATACCACGCCGTATAATGCGATTGAGATGGCCTATCATCAACCCGTTCCAAGAGAGGAATGGGTTGATTTGGTGCTCACTTACGATGGAAGCTCCAAAGCGGAAGGTTTTGTCTTGTACGTGAACGGTGTAGCGCGTGGCGGGGAGGTGGTGATTGACAATCTCTACAAAGACATCCAGTTTGGCCGGGAGGTGGAACCTCCCCTGCAGGTGGGCGCGCGTTGGCGCGGCAAGGGCTTGCGGGGCGCGGTCGCAGGTGCTGTGTCCATCTATGACCGCGCGCTAACTCCGCTAGAAGCTGCTCACTTATCCGGAGATTCGAAGTTAAGGACCTACCTGACGGGAGCAGTGCGTAATGCTCAGGAAGGAGAAGCACTCTACCGTTACTACCAAAGTAATTACGACACTGATCACCGTAAACGGCTTGAGGAACTGCAGGCACTGCGCCGCCAAAAGGCGGCCCTGGTAGAGCCCGTTCAGGAGGTGATGGTAATGGCCGAAATGGAACAGCCTCGCCCCACCTTCATTCTGGAGCGGGGACAGTATGATGTTCACGGCGATACGGTCAAGCCGGGGGTGATCGCGGCCCTGGGGGCGATGCCGGAGGAATTTCCAGCAAACCGACTGGGCCTCGCCCAGTGGTTGCTCTTGCCCGAGAACCCGCTCTTTGCGCGGGTGGCTGTCAATCGCTACTGGCAGCGCTATTTTGGTACCGGCCTGGTAAGGACCACCGAGGATTTTGGAAGTCAGGGAGAATGCCCCTCTCATCCTCAACTTCTGGATTGGCTCGCCCTTGAGTTTCAACGATCCGGGTACGATGTGAAAGCCTTGCAGAAGACGATCGTAATGTCTGCCACTTACCGGCAGGATAGCCGGATGTCTCCGGAGCTTCGTGAACGTGATCCGGACAATCGGTTACTGGCCCGTGGGCCCAGTTCCCGTTTAACGGCAGAGATGCTACGTGATAATGCGCTGGCTGCCGCCGCGCTGCTGAACCGCGAGATTGGAGGCCCCAGCGTAAAGCCCTACCAGCCTGCAGGCTTGTGGCGGGTCAACGGAGGAACCTACGTGCAGGATGGAGGAGACAAGATCTACCGGCGTGGCTTGTATACTTTCTGGAAACGGACCGTCCCCAATCCTTCGCAACGAACGTTCGATGCGCCGACGCGAAGCGAGTGTACGGTACGCCGTCAGAAAACGAGCACCCCGCTTCAAGCACTTGTTTTGCTCAACGATCCCACCTTTACGGAAGCCGCCCGTCGCCTTGGGGAACAGATGGCCCTTACGGAACGCTCCGACCTGGCGATCAAGTTGGCTTTTACGAAAGTAACCGGCCGGGAACCCTCGGCGGAAGAACTGAATGTCTTGCAGGAAATGCAGGTGTCAGCCTACACGAAGTTTCGGGATTACCCCGAAAAAATGGAAGGTTGGCTGGTGGCGGGCGATAGCCCGCCAGCAAAGCAAAACAATGCCGCGCTCGTAGCTGCCAACAGCTTGGTGGCCAGTACGATCCTCAATCTTGATGCCACCCTCGTGAAACGTTGATGTACCCCTAATCCTACGCTCATGCCTCACCCTCTTTACCAACTTGGTCATCAATTGTCCCGCAGGAACTTCCTGAAGCGTACGTCTTTGGGTCTTGGAGCATTGGCCGCTGGAAATTTGTTGGGTAACAATGCCTTTGTACCTCATGTTGCACCTGCGCCCGCGCCCGGAACGAATGGAGATGTTCCCGGAATTCCTCACTTTCCGCCGCGGGTGAAACGAGTGGTTTATCTCTTTCAAAGCGGTGGCCCTTCCCAGCTTGACCTGTACGACTACAAGCCTGAGCTGGAGCGGTACCACGGGACGAACGTACCTGACAGTATTATCGGTGGTCAACGATTGACGGGTATGAGTGCGGGGCAATCAGCTATTCCGACCACTGCTTCGCTATTTAAGTTTGCTCAGTATGGTAAATCCCGCCAGTGGGTAAGTGAGCTAATGCCGCATACCGCTAAGATTGTTGACGACCTGTGCTTTATCAAATCCCTCCATACGGATGCCATCAATCATGACCCCGCCATCACCTTTTTGCAGACGGGCTCGCAGCAGGCCGGCCGGCCATCGATTGGGTCTTGGATGAGCTACGGATTAGGCTCAGACAACGAAAACCTGCCCAACTTCATCGTGCTGGTGAGCAAAAACGCAGGAGGGCAGCCATTGTATGCCCGCTTGTGGGGAAACGGCTTTTTGGAAACCCGCCACCAGGGTGTCCAGTTCCGGAGTGGTAAAGACCCCGTACTGTTTCTCAATGACCCGGAAGGGTACACTGGTGCTGACCGCCGCGAGATGCTGGCTTACCTCCGTCGGATGAATGAGCTACAAAGGGACGCCTACGGCGACCCGGAAATAAACAGCCAGATTGCCCAGTACGAAATGGCTTTCCGCATGCAGACCTCGGTACCTGAGGTGACAGATGTGTCCGATGAACCCGACCATGTTTTTGAACTTTATGGGGAGGATAGCCGGGATCCGGGTACTTACGCGGCCAACTGCCTGATGGCCCGCAGATTGCTGGAGCGGGACGTTAAGTTCGTCCAGCTATATCATCAGGGGTGGGACCATCACCTCTTTTTGCCGGGAGGCATCCGTCAGCAATGTAAAGCTACCGACCAGGCGACTGCTGCCTTAGTAACCGACCTGAAACAACGTGGCCTGCTTGAGGATACCCTCGTTATCTGGGGAGGGGAGTTCGGCCGTACGGTTTACTCCCAGGGTAAACTTACGCGGGATAATTATGGCCGCGATCACCACCCCCGCTGCTTCACGATGTGGATGGCTGGCGCCGGCGTGAAAGCCGGCTTCTCCATCGGAGAAACTGATGCCTTCGGTTACAATGTTGTCAGGGATCCGGTGCACGTACACGACTTTCAGGCAACCCTCCTGCATTTGCTGGGTATTGACCACGAACGCCTGACTTTCAAACATCAGGGGCGCCGCTACCGACTAACGGACGTGCACGGAAAAGTGGTGAAAGCGGTACTGCAGTAGACGGTGTTAGTTATTGCTGGCGGTCTTTCCGGAAGGCGGAAGGGGTTTGACGCAGTAGTCAATTTTTCTGTTGCCAAGTGGTAATTTCCCGGGATGTCGTATCCCGACCAACGGTTACTCAACCGGTATGAAGTGTGTGCGTTGATAGGCCATGAAGTACCTGGTGATGCTCCTGATCCTTGTGGGGAGTACCCTAAACGCGCAAAAAATGAAGAAACCTGCTGCTGCCTATTGTGATCCGACGACCGGATTATGTACACCTGCACCACTGGGTGAGCCTACTGTATCCGTCGCCTTTCGTGATGATGTAGAAATTATCTACGTCGGAGATCCGATGTGTTCCTGGTGTTGGGGCATTTCCCCAGCTTTGAATCGTTTAGAGCAGGCTGCCACCGCAAACGGTATTCCGTACCGTATCATCCTTGGTGGATTACGGCCAGGGGGAGGTGAAGCCTGGAACGAGGAGTTTAAAGGATTTCTGAAGCACCACTGGGAGGAGGTAACGGCCCGCAGTGGACAGCCCTTTGGATCCAAGTTGTTCGACCGCGACGATTTTAACTACGATACAGAACCCTCCTGCCGTGCGGTGGTCGTTGCTCGTGAGCTGGACCCTGAGGTGGAAAGCAGATTTTTTGAGTTGACGCAACATCGTTTTTATGTGCTCAACGAAAACCCGAATGAGGTAGCCTTCTATGCGCCCATTTGCGCGGAATTGGGACTTGATTTCAATGAGTTTGCGGAAAAGTTTGCCAGCGAGGAAGCGAAAGCAGCTACGCTCCGTGATTTTCAACTTAACCGAAGTTGGGGCGTTACGGGCTACCCGACAGTCGTATTCCGCAAAGGGGATCAGTTGATCGCTATCGCACGCGGATACGCTGAGTTTGAGCAGATGTGGGGAGCGGTGGAACAACTGAGTGAATAGGAGTGGGCTTTCTTACTCCGGCCCTTCGTCAGATACCGTACCCCGCACCCGCGTCCGCGCCCGTAGCGTCATGCCAATAGCTGCAGCGATCAGAGAACCCGTAAGCAGCACGCCGAAACTAAGCTTCAGACTACTCCAGTTGGAGAGAAAACCAAGCAATGCGGGGCTGGCTAAAAAGCCAGCGTAGCCCAAACCAGCGACCACCGATATACCCTCTGCCGCTGAGATTCCCTCAGCTTTTCCGGCCAGGCGGAACAGCTCCGGGATGATAACGGAAAACCCAAAGCCCACCAGCAGAAATCCTACCATGGCCGGCCAGAGACTGGCCGTCAATACCAGGCCGAAGCCGGAGGCTGCCAGCAAGGTGCCACCAATGATGATGTTGAGGGGACCGAAGCGGGAACTGATACCATCACCCAGAAAGCGGCCAACGGTCATGGCCGTGGAGAAGATGACGAAGCCGATACCCGCCAGCTGGTCGGAGGAGACGTGGACGATATCCAGTAAATATAGTTTACTCCAGTGCTCAATGGCTCCCTCACTGCCCATGATGATCACGGAAAGGACGGCCAGTCCGAGGAGGGGACGCACCAGATCAAAACGGAATTTCCCGGACTCCCCCCGGTCGCCATCAGTGCTGAGCCGACCAAAATAGCTACGTGATAGGATGATGTTGGTCAGGAGCACAAAACCGGCCACTAGTAAAAAATGGTGCAACGGAATAGAGACCACTCCAATCAACAAACTACCTATGCCCGCACCAATTACTCCCCCAAGGCTGAAAAACCCGTGGGCCGCCGACATAAAGTGTACCCCATCTTCCTGCTCCAGTTCCGATACCATGGAGTTCATACCTATGTCCGTAAGCGAAGAGAAAATGCCGCAACAAAACAGGACGATGCATAATGCCAGATAGCTGGGCATCAGTATCGGGAGGCACATCATAGCTGCAAAGCCGCAAATAGCAATTAATGATAAGCGGCCAAGTCCAATTATGCGTAACAAGGCTGCCGAGAAAGGAATAATGGACAACAAGCCGATGGAGAAACAGAAGATCGCCAGACCCAGCTCGCTATCGTTGAGCTCCAGATTGGCTTTCACGGTTGGTAAATACAGGACCCACGTCCCGATGATGATGTTCAGGGAAGCGAACAGCCAGACAGGAGCGAAATAACGGCGATTGCGGAGGATCAAAAGAAGTGATTGCATGGGGCAAAGGTGACTGATATTCTTAACAGCGACAAGTTTCCGGTAGAATCCGCAGTGGTGGAAGCTTTTGTGGTAGTTCCCGGTTTCTTTGGCAGGTCATGAAACAGTGATGGGGTCATTTCAAAAGACCGCCTGTCGTTACTATTCGGGGCCGTACCTTCGCCTTCATGCAGCCTCCCTTGATCATCGGCTATTCCGGACATGCTTTCGTGGTGCTCGCGGCTTTAACGAGCCGTAAGGTTCTGCCAATCTGGTATATTGACAAAGAGGAAAAGTCAGTCAATCCCTTTGCATTACGATACGCAGGAGATGAGGAAGGTGCCTGGGCAAAAGAATTACTGGAAACCCATCCCTATTTTGTTGCCATTGGCAACAACCATATCAGGGAAAGGGTGGTGACCAGTGTTCAGGGTGAGCTTGCTGAGGCAATTGTCCACGCGAATGCCATTGTCGATCCATTAGCAGAAATTGGCGCCGGCGTTTTTATTGGTCCGGGAGCTGTGGTTAATCCGCTGGCCACCTTGGGGCAGGGAGCCATTGTGAACTCAGGGGCAGTGGTGGAGCACGAGTGTCGGATAGGCACGTTTGCCCACGTAGCCCCCGGGGCTACGCTGCTGGGTAATGTATCCGTAGGTGCGCGCACATTGATCGGCGGTAACGCCGTAGTTTTACCCGGTATCAATATTGGTAGCGACTGTACGGTTGGTGCCGGAGCTGTCGTCCGGCACAATGTGCCGGATGGTGTTACCGTTGTCGGTAATCCCGCTATATCTATTTAACTACTCCCTATGATCCCACTCTCTGTTCCCCAGTTGGCAGGAAATGAATGGCAATACGTCAAGGAATGTCTCGATACCAACTGGATATCCAGTGCAGGAGCCTTCGTCGGTAAGTTCGAAGAACAGGTGGCAGCATTTACCCAAAGCCCGCATGCGATCGCCTGCATGAATGGAACGGCGGCACTGCACGTCGCCATGCGGGTGGCCGGAGTTACTGCAGATAGTTACGTGATTGCGCCCAATATCACCTTCGTGGCTACCTGTAACGCGATTTCCTACACCGGAGCCGTTCCGCTCCTGGTGGACGTAGATCCCGCTAGCTGGCAGCTGGACCTCGACCTTCTGGAAAAGGTACTGGAGCAGGATTGCCAGCCCGATGGCGCTGGCGGTTTGCAATACAAACAAGATGGCAGACGGATCAGTGCCCTCATGCCCGTCCACGTACTCGGCAACATGTGCGACATGGAGCGGCTCGTCGCCCTTGCCGGCAGGTTTAACCTGCCTGTGATCGAAGACAGCACGGAAGCGCTGGGCGCTTCCTTTAACGGGAAGCCGGCAGGGACGTTTGGCCGCTTCGGAACCTGCAGTTTCAACGGCAACAAAGTGATTTCTACTGGCGGCGGCGGGATGGTGCTCTGTGCCGACCCCGAGGATGCCGCCCG
>CAZTTF010000348.1:0-21054 GCA_964616365.1 uncultured Lewinella sp.
CGACCGCCAGGGCCGGGCTGTCTTTGATATTACCTTCCCCGACGACATCACGGCCTGGAATACCTTTGCCGTAGGCCAGGACCGCAAGCGGCGCGTAGGCTTTACCACAGCGCGTACCAATGCCTTTTTACCGCTGCAAGCCCAGCTGTACCTACCCCGCTTCCTGATGGCAGGCGATGAAAGCGAAGCAGCCACCTTAGCGATCAACCGAACGGGGGCAGACCGGGAAGTACAGCTGACGTTTTCCGGCGACGATTTGGCGGCGCGGACGCAGGGTGCCGTGTTGAAGGACAGCCAGGAGCAACGCTACCCCATCAGCGCGGACGGGGTTGGGGATAGTTTGTCTTACCAGTTCACCCTACAAACCACCAGCGGCGAACCGGAAAGCGACGGCGAACGCCGGACGTTACCCGTCTTCCCCGTTGGGACCGAGATGACCACCGGCGAGCATTTCCTGCTCGCAGCCGGGCAGACGGAGCTACCACTAGACTTCATCCGGCCAGAGCGCGGCCCGGTGACCCTTCGGATCTTCGGCAACCGCGTCGAGCGGTTGCTGGACGATATCGACCACCTGGTCGACTATCCCTACGCCTGCACTGAGCAAACGGCCAGTCGGCTACTAGGGCTCCTTTCCTTACGCCGCACCCGGGAAGCGGAAGGAGTCACCTTCCGTCGGGAGCGGGAGATCCGCAAGATGATCCGTAGCTTAGAGAAACTGGCCCGCAACGACGGCAGCTACGGCTGGTGGCCCGGCTCGGCGGCAGCGACACCGTGGATCAGCGGACACGTTTTCCGGGCCTTGATGGCGGCAGAGCAAGCGGGGTATCCGGTCCATGATCTCACGCCGCTGCGGAAGTATTTCCTCTCCGCCCTCCCGGAACTGGCGGTTAACGACCAACTCTCCCTCCTGCTGACGCTCAGCGAAGCGGGTTTCCCGACCACTCGCCAGGAACTGGACCGTCTGGACAGTATTTCCTCGCCAACCGACTATCAGTTCCTCGCCCGCACCCGCCTGCACCAGCTGCGGGGCGATACGATCACGACGGACAATGTGTTGGCACGCTCAACGGTCTACGCCGGCCGGGGGCGGTACTGGGGGACGCAGCAGTGGTGGTTCGCCCGCCAGCCGCTGGGCGACCGGTTAGCGTGTGGGCTGTTGGCCCACCGGATTTTGCGGGAGGCCGGACAAGACAAAGCAGCCGACGAAGCCGCGGCCTACCTCCTTAGCCGAAAGGTTGGCAGTCAGGCAGGGGCTGGGCCCCTGCTCGGGACGAACACACTCGAATCCGCCCGGCTGATCGCTGAATTGCTACCGGATATGCTGGAGGATGAACCACTCCGCCCGCCATCAGTATCCGTTACCGTAGGGGATAGATCGTCGCTTACCACGGCCCTGCCTTTTGTCCAATCCATTGCACCTGCGGCCGCGCAAAATCTGCGCCTGCGCCGTAGTGGGAGTGGGCCCGTCCTTGTAAGTCTTCACCAACGCTGGTTGGAGACATCACCCCAAGCCACGGCCTCCGGCTTTACGCTTTCCAGTCAACTGGTAGATGAGCGTGGGCGCGCGCTTGCGCGCCTCAAACGAGGACAAACAGCCTACCTCGACGTCACCGTCACCGCCACTGCGGACGCAGATTATGTCCTGCTGGAAATTCCCATTCCCGCAGGTTGTAGCTACGCAAAACGGAGCGAAGCGCAAGGACCACATGCCATTCACCGGGAATACCGCCGCGACCGCGTTGCCGTTTTCTGTGACTTACTGCCTGCGGGTACGCACACCTATCGTGTTGCCCTTGCGCCCCGATTCAGCGGTAGCTATACCGTTAACCCCGCCCGGGCAGAGATGCAATATTTGCCAAGTGTGAACGGGAATACTGGCTTAGAAACAATAAAGATTGGGGAGTAACTAGATTGTACACCTCCGACGATCACGCAGGGCGATCGCAGAATCTACTCTTTGCTTCGGGTCGTCAAACGAGGTTTTTTTCGGCTACGCCAGGCCAAAACAACGCATTGGACGATCTCCACTCTTACTTAGCGATAGCCTTGGACGATCACGTTAGCCGGAGATACATCTGATGAGAAAACATTATTTTAGCCCAACTGACAGCCATCGACCGTTCATCAGATGTATATTTCAGCCTGGCGCAGCCGGATGAAAGTTCATCGGATGTGTCGGATGACAAACTTCCAGACCACACCACCCATGTCCCAAATAAATATCCCCTCTGAAAACGGCAAACTCACACTTAAGAAGTCGACCAAATTGGTCGGGCTGAAAAAGAAACGTGAGGACACCGAAATGCAGGAAGTTGATGCTAAGGTTATTGCTGACCTGGGCGGCTTTGAAGTAGTGACCCTGAGTTCGCAAAAGGATGTGGATAGTGCGCTGGACGAAGTTCGCCAGCACGACGACGTTGAGGTGGGCACTCACATCTACTTTGTTGACGGAGACAACCGCCCGGTGGTGGCCACCGGCGTCATTTACGTAGAGATGACCCAGGGGGTGGGGATTGAGGAGCAACAGGTGATTTTTGATGCTTTCGCGCTTGACGTTTTGGAACAACGAGAGGAAGATGGGATGGTCGTTTGTCAGGTAACCGCTAAGTCGCCTAACCCGCTCAAAGTAGCGGCAGCCCTGGATAAACTGAGCATGGTCAAAAAAGCCTACCCTGATCTGGATGTGCCGTTGGACCAGTACTTCACTGCACCCCGCGACGGGCTGCTGCCCAACCAGTGGCACCTTAGCAATAACGGGCGGGTGAGTGATGTCCCCAACTTCCCCCTGAAGCCGGGAGCGGACGCCAAAGTATCCGCCGCCTGGCGGCGGCTGGGCAATCTGGGTAGCAACCGAATTGTAGTAGCGGTTATCGATAATGGCTTTGACCTCAACCACCCGGACCTACGGGGTAAGGCCGTAGCCCCCTTGTCCATCAGTAATAATAGTAACCGGCTCCCTACCGGCCGGCAGGCCGGTAACCATGCTACGCCTTGCGCCAGCGTAGCGGTAGCAGCGGCTAATGGCAGCGGGCTGGTGGGGGCCGCGCCGATGGCGCGGCTGATGCCCCTCCACTGACTCACCTATTCGACTTTCCTCACCGAACGCATGTTCACCCACTGCATTCGCAATGGCGCCGATGTGATCAGCTGCAGCTGGGGCACCGTTGACCCGCGCTTCCGGCCAGGCTCCGAGCATGCCCGTAGCATCCGTAAAGCCCTCTCCTCCGGCCGCGGCGGGAAGGGTTGCGTGGTGGTCTTTGCCGCAGGCAATGAAGGCCGGGACTACATTAACTACTACGCCAACATGCCCGGTGTAATTGCCGTAGGTGCCAGCACGAGTAATGACACCCACGCCAGCTATAGCAACCGGGGGCAGGGCCTCAGTGTCGTTGCCCCAAGTGATGGCGGCTGGCCAATCATCGCAGCCCGCGCCAGTTGGGACGGCGGCAACCCCGGTATGCCCGCCAACAAACGCTTTTACGTAGACGGCGTAGACCGGGGGCCATTCTACAAGCACTTTGGGGGGACAAGTTCCGCCACCCCGCTAGTAGCAGGAATCTGTGCCCTGGTTCTCAGTGCTAACCCTAACCTTACCGCAGCGCAGGTAAAATCAATCCTGGAGCTCACGGCCGACAAGATCGGCAACCGCTGGGAGTACAACAGCAGGGGCTACAGCACCAAGTATGGCTTCGGTCGGGTTAATGCCGACAAGGCCGTTGCCGAAGCACTCCGCATGAAGGCTGGCGCGAGCCAGCCCACGCCGCCGCCGCCGACGCCGACACCACCATCGCAACCATCTCAACCCACGCCACCGACGCCGACACCACCTCCCACAGCACCTGCGCCCGCGCCCTCAACGCCAATCGTTACGGGCACCAACTTGTTCCAATTCAGTGTCCGGGGCCAAGCGCGTACCGGCTTTGGACTACAGATTAGCGTCAACAACGAGTTCGCCAATGTCCTTAAAGAGGTAGAAAGCCTGGAACGTAAATATGGATTCCCCGTCCTCGTCAACATCAGCACCCTGAACGGACGGACAGCCTTTAAGCTGATTCTCGGTCCATTCGCTACCCGGTCCCAGGCAGATGCCGCGAAACGGAGTGTGATTGCTAAAGGCGGTCGTGAGCCTTGGCTGCGGCCGCTGAGCAGCGTTTAGGAACATCGGCGCGGACGCAGGATGCCAAGTTGTATCTGAACAACAATGACTGGGGTAAAAAGCGGCAATGTTTTTTTTTACAAGTTCCGTAACGCCAGCCTCCGGGCTGGCATTAAGGGGTAAACAAACATACCCCCTAATGAAGAATCTGTTTTTCTTACTTGTTCTCGCCCTTTCCCTATTCTCCATCTCCAGCTGTGGCGGAGATGACGATGACAATGGAGGAGGCAACAACCCCGACCTCTGCCTCTTCGCGACCTTTAACGAGCAGGTGCTCGCCTCGGTCAACGCCCTACAGGCTGCTGCCCTGAACTTCGGCAACGATCCTACTACGGCCAATTGCGAGGCCTACCGTACTGCTGCTCAGGACTACCTGGACACCATCCGGTCTTTCGACACCTGTGCCGACATCATCAGCACACAGTCCTACCAGGAGAGTCTTGCCGAAGCTGAAATGGAAGTTGCCAACCTGCAGTGCTAAGACAAGACTGGGGCAGGCGGCGGCAGACAAATGAGCCTTCCAGCCGATACCTTTCCTGATTGCGGGTGCAAGTTGGGTAGTGGGTAGTTTGTAATGATCACTTCCGAATGTTTATCTGAAGGAGCACTACCCACTACCCACTACCCACTACCCACTTTAAACCCCTCCACTATTATTATCTTGGCGGTCTTAACCATCGCCAAATGCGTCTGACAATCTTCTTTGCGCTACTGCTTAGCACCTGCGCCCTCTCCGCCCAACTCGACTGGATAGCCACCCACCCCGGAGCAATTACTTATACGCTTGACCTGGACAACGTCCAGCAACATGAACTGAGAATAACGGTTGAATTCCCCGCCGTGAAGCCCGGCGTATTCACGGTAAGAATGCCACAGTCCAGCCCTGGCCGTTATGCTGTCCATAATTTTGCCAAAAACATTTACGACCTCGTAGCTTTCGACGCTGCAGGCAAGGAGCTTACCCTTAGTCAGGAAGACCTGACCGAGTGGGCGATTACCGGACATGATGGCTTCGTCCGACTTGAGTACACCCTGTTTGCTAATGGCGGAGACGGGACTTACTCTGGGGTTGACGACCGGAAGCTCCACCTGAACATGCCTGCCAGTTTCCTGTATGGCGAGCAACTCAATGATCGCCCGATCAAGCTACAGCTCAAAGCGGGGCAGCGCCCCGACTGGACCATCGCCTCGCAATTGGTCCCCATCCCCGGCTCCCGCGTCCGCGCCGCACCCAACTATTACTACTTCTACGACTCCCCCACACTGGTTGGTGACATCATGCGTGGAGAATTTGATGTAGACAACCCTGATGGCACCACTCAAACCATAGAGCTTGCCATGATGCACGAAGGCACCCAGGAAGCATTCGATGAATACCTGGCGTGGACTAAAGACATCGTGCTGGCACAACAAAAAGTCTTTGGTGAGCTTCCCGCCTTCGACTACGGACGTTATACTTTCCTCTGTGCCTACAACCCCTGGATCGGAGGAGACGGAATGGAGCACCGCAACTCTACCATCTGCTCAGCTCCCGTTGGCTTGAAAGACTATGCCAGCCGCCTGATTGGCACCGTCAGCCACGAGTTTTTCCACTGCTGGAACGTAGAACGCATCCGTCCTGCCAGTCTGGAGCCTTTCAGCTTTGACCACGCAAACATGAGTAGTGAACTTTGGTTTGCGGAAGGCTTTACGAGCTACTACGATGACCTCAGCCTGGTGCGTGCCGGAGTGATCTCTCCCGAAGATTATGCGACCGGCTTAGCCGGTCAGCTCAACTATGTACTGCTAAGCCCCGGCCGCAAATACCGCGGCCCGGCCGAGATGAGCCAGCAAGCTCCCTTTGTGGATGCAGCAACGGCTAATGACCCCGACAATTTCCAGAACACCTTCATCAGCTACTACTCCTACGGAGCAACCGTGGGGCTGGCTCTTGACCTCACCCTGCGCGAACGCGGGCATACACTAGACGAGGTAATGCAGTTGATCTGGCAGCGTTACGGCAAAACAGAAATTCCCTACCACATCCGGGACCTTCAACTCGCCCTGGGCGAAGTAGTCGAAGACCAACAATGGGCAGCCAACTGGTTTGCGCAACACATCTACGATAGTAAGCTGCCAGACCTGGGGGCTTTACTGGACAACTACGGCGTCGTGGTCGCTACCGCCCGGCCGGATACCGCCGGATTTTACCGGATGCGGTTGCGGGAGTCGGATGGAATGGTAACCATCAGAGGGGTAATCCAGGAAAACAATCCGCTTTACGCTGCCGGCATAAACGAGGGCACGGAAATCATGAAGCTTAACGACCAGCAGATTGTTGGGATTAAAGGCTGGACTGAAGCCGTTAAAGCCCTCACCATCGGGGAGACTTACACCATCGAATACCGTCAAATGGGGGAAGTGAAAACCGGCCAGTTCGTGGCGGCGGCGAACCCTGAACTCGACATCCAGTACACGAAAGACGTCAAGAAGAAGGTAAAGAAACTACGTTCAGCCTGGTTGTGGCAGGAGTAGTGCATAACTTTTTGATTACCCAACCTTCACGTTGACCAACCTACCATATGCGCTATTTGTTGAGTACCACCATTGCCTTGCTCCTGCTTGCTGTTAGCACCAATACCTCCGCTCAATCAGCACCCGTATCGGTCATGAGCTATAACATTCGGCTTGATGTGGCCAGCGACGGGGACAATGCCTGGCCGAAGCGCAAGGAGTTGCTGGCGAGTCAGGTCGCGTTTCACGCGCCAGACGTAATTGGTACCCAAGAGGGGCTTCCGCATCAGGTTGCCTGGCTACGGGAAAGACTCCCTGCCTACGGCATGGTTGGGGAAGGTCGGGATGGAGGAGATACCGGCGAGTATTCCGCCATCTTTTACAACCGGGCTCGCCTTCGGGTAGAAGAGAGCGGCACTTTTTGGCTTAGTCCTACCCCCAACCAGCCCAGTAAAGGCTGGGATACCGCCATTCAACGGATCTGCAGCTGGGCACGATTCAAAAATCGGGAGACTGGTCAGGAATTCTGGGCTTTCAACACCCACCTCGACCATCGCGGGGCGGTAGCCCGCGCGGAAGGGCTGAAGCTGATTCAACGGACAATTGACTCACTCAATACTGACAATCTCCCTTTCGTGCTTACCGGAGACTTTAACCTCACGCCAGACGAAATCCCCGTACAGCAGCTTAGCACAACAATGACTGACGCATTTACGACGGCCACGGTCAGGCTCGGGCCTGCGGGAACTTTTACGGGCTTCCGCTACGACCAGCCAGCCGAGCGGCGTATCGATTACATCATGGTAAGTAAGCGTCCCAGGGTGGAAGTACTCCGGTTTGCCACCCTCACGGATGCCGTAGATAGTCGTTACCCCTCGGACCATTTTGCCGTAATTGCATTATTGCAATTGTGAGCACTATAGATTAAGCTGCCGGCGAAAAGTCAGGAGTACACCACTTGTTTTACCGTGGTCCCACATACTGGTGGCCAGCGCAGTAGCGCTGACGAATTCCCAGCCCTCAGCGGCATTTTCGTTAAGGATCTTATCAAAATCTGCGGTGTCCGTCTTACTGCGAAACTTGGCGGAAAAGACGGTGGATTTGTATTCGTAGTTGGGCATGATGTAAATATTTTGGACAAACTATACACAGAAGTGGGAGTTCAACGATCCTCCACGATCAATGATGCACAGCAAACGACAAGTTGAAACAGGTGCAAAAACTAGTTCTTTTCTTTCGCACGTTTCTTCTTCATTTTCTTTTGGTGCTTATCAATCTTCTTCATTGCTTTTCGTGATATCAGCATCAGGCTACGTTTTTGCAAGTCCCAAACGTTAAGGTATTCCTCACTAATGACTTGGTGAGTTTTCCACTCGGTGTAAGGTCCGTAGAGCAATAGTGTACAAATATCGGTAGGCGTCATTAAGGTTCCAGTTGCCTCAGCGTGGCTATGTATGGACTCGGAGGTCGGCTCGCCGTCTTTTTCGTACTCTACAGGGATGATATTCCGATGCAACATCCGTAGTTCATTCACCTCATCATTAGCGTCAAAAGAAACTAGGTAGTCATTACCAAACACAACTACTCCAGACACCTGCGGAGCCGTCAGGACGTACATTTTAGCGACTCCCTGGTAGACCAAAGGTACCAGGTTAAAGCTCGTATTCTCATAACTCCGCAAGCTTGTATCCTGACGAAGGGCTACGATGCCTTTCGCCCGCAATTCGGTCAGTCGAAGTTCTTGTTCCGTTAGTGCCCTTGGCGTATAATCAGTAATAGCTACCGCTGAACTAAAGCTCGTATCAAAGGCTAAAGACACCAACACTTGTGGCGGTTCCTGCTGGTCATAGAAAGTACAGTGCGTTAACTCGGCATCAGTATAGGTGATATAGCCACCTACTTTCTCCATCATTCTTTCATCTTGCTCGCGTACTATATCGGTAGCATTCCAGGCAGCCTTCTCTAAACGGTAAAGCTCATAGCCTTCAGCTACGACTGCAGCTTTCTCCTGCTCGATTTTCTGGGCCGGTAATATGGGCGTAAACGCAGGTGCGAAGAGGATGAAAATAAAGAGCAGGGATTTAAAGCATCGCTTATATCTCATAGTCACAATCTCCTCCCAGAGAAGCTAGGGTGTAGCGGTTACCCTTTTTGATGTAAAGCATTGCCCCTTCTTCGTGTCCTTTTTCGCCGTTGATCTCATAGTCGAATTCGTACGAAACGTCGGTCATTCCTTGCAGTCCGATATCTACAATCTCTCCTACCTGGACATTACTAATCTTAGTTCCAGCAGGAAATTTTTCGCAAATTCCTGAAGGAATGTGCTTGTTGATATCAGCAACAATTTGTTCTTCGAAACTAACCCCGCTACACCCTGCAAACAGGATAAACAAGGGTAGAATAATAAATAACTTCTTTAGCATTTGCAATAGGGTTTTGTCTCTAAGATAAGTGCTCCAAGGTAGTTTACATAAATCTATTTGACAACTACTTGCAACCTATCTCCCAGCAAATCCACCACCACATCTCCTTCTCCTAGCCACTCTCCGTCTGCCTCTAACTCTAGTGTGCCAAACTCAACGTTGACATGTACAGAGGTTACTGCTTCCAACGTAACGCCTTTGACCTTACCGATAGATCCGGCGTAAAACCGCCAGGATTCCAGTAAGATTTTCCACAGAGGCAGTCGTTCCGCAAACGTCAGCGCCAGGGTGTTTGCCTCTGGGTCAGCGTGCGGCACAAGGCGCATCCCTCCGCCACTGTAGCGACCAATACCGAGGTTGATCGTATGTACCGGCCCCGTATAAGTGCCGTATCCGTAGTCAATATGTACCGATGGTGCGGTAAAATCCCGTAAGAACCAGAGGGTGAAGGCCGGATAAAGAAAGCGGTGCTTGTAAAAACTCGATTCTGCCCGGCGTAAAACCAATGCATCGTAGGCCATGCCCGCAACATTCAGGAAATACCTGGTCTCCCCTGCCCCGTAACGCAATCGTCCTACCGCATGGCTGACGGTTTTTTCCGTTTGGATCATGTGGAGCCAGTCGGCTATTCGCTTTGGTGTCTTCAGCGTCCGCACCCAGTCGTTGCCAGATCCCATGGGTAACGGGGCATAGGTTACCTGATCGAGGCCATCGGCCGCGATGATTCCATTCAGTACATCATGATGTGTCCCGTCACCGCCAACGCCGACAAGCCGGATTTTGCCGGATCGAACCGCCGCTTGCGCCAAAGCAGCCATACCTGCGGCGGCAGTACTTTGCTCCCAGGTCATCCCTGGTAAGGATTGCTCCAACAAGGGCAACCATTGTTCCCAGCGAGACTGGTTACGCCCCCGGCCTGCGGCCGGGTTCACGAGAAAATGCCATTGTTGTCCGGTTGATTCCACACGATAAAGGTCGAATTTTAGAAGCAATTCGTCGGAAGGGGAAGAGAATAGTACATTTTTTCACCAACTTGCGCTCCTGCAACTATGCCCTTGCAACTACTATAACACAAAGAGACTAATGCACCCTCCCATCATTGAAGTAAAAGCAGCCCGCAAAGCCTACGGTGAAAAAATTGCCGTAGACGACGTGAGCTTTTCTATGCCCCCCGACGCTATCCTGGGATTGCTCGGGCCAAACGGTGCCGGTAAGACCAGCCTTATCCGGATGATCACAACCATTACCGCACCGGACAGTGGACAGATTTTCTTTCGTGGGGAGCCTCTCGCAGGCTACCATCCTACGCAGATAGGGTATTTGCCAGAAGAGCGTGGACTGTATAAGAAAATGTACGTCGGAGAGCATTTACTCTATCTCGCCCGCCTCAAGGGTATGAGTAAATCCGATGCTGAGGAGCGCGCCCGCGAGTGGCTGCGCAAATTCGACCTGGAGAGCCAGTGGGACAAAAAGGTCGAGGAACTCTCCAAAGGGATGCAGCAACAGGTCCAGTTTATCGCTACGGTAATTCATGACCCTAAGCTGTTGATCCTGGACGAACCCTTTAGCGGGCTGGATCCCGTAAACGCTACCCGTATGCGGGAGGAAATCCTGAGGTTACACGCTACCGGCACGGGGGTGATCTTCAGTACGCACCGTATGGAACAGGTGGAAGAACTCTGCGAGTTCATCGTCCTGATCAATCAGGGAAAGAATATCCTGGAAGGAAAGGTGGCCGACATCCGTCGCCAGTTCCAGGAGAACCGTTACCACCTGGAATACCGGGGCGACCTGCCAGCAGGCATCAGCAATCATGCGGAATTGATGAATCCCACTCCTTCAACGGTAGACTTACAACTAGGTGCAGGCCAAAGCGGGAATGAATTGCTGCGTTACCTGCTTGACAACAACGTAGAGATTGTCAGCTTTAGCGAAGTACTCCCCAGCCTGAATGAGGTATTCATCAAAAAGGTCACCCAGCTTGACCCGGAAAACACTAATCCGTTCGATACTTAGGAGCTAGGGGCTAGGAACTAGGAACTAGGAACTAGGAGCTAGGAACTAGAAGCTAGGAGCTAGGAGCTAGAAGCTAGGCACATTGCCCTTTAACCTTCTTTGCACCTGCGGCCCCGCATTACTGATACAACCGCCAACCCACAACTGCCAACCGCCAACCGTAACCTGCACCCTGCAACAATTGCATTTATCTTATGAATAACCTCTGGCTCGTCATCCAACGCGAATACATCACCCGGGTCCGCCGCAAGGCTTTTATCCTTGCGACCCTGCTAACCCCGCTGGGTCTGGCCCTTTTCTTTGTGGTGGTCCAATTTATTTTCACCTACGGCAATGATGAAGATAAGCGCATCGCCGTAGTTGATGAAGGCGGTGTATTTAACGGCCCGATCGCCGATAGTGATGGTCTTTACTTCAAATTCACCGACGAAAATGTTGACTCCCTCAAAGCAGACATGCGTGACGGGGCTGATGATGCATACAATGCCGTGATCGTGATTCCTGAAGTACGCAATCCGCGGGCTAAAGACTTCAACATTGAGTATTTCAGTGACGAGCCACTGTCATTAGACCTTGACCTGAGTCTGCGTCGTAAGGTGGAAAAAGCCATGCGTAAGTACAAAACCCGGGCGCTCGACCTCGACGAAGCCGCCATCGCGGCGCTTGAGACGGATGTTGACATAAAGGCCCGTAAGGTGACCGTTGACGAAGGAGAGAGCGAAGACAACAGCATGGCGGGCATCCTCGGAGCAGGGCTGGGGTCCGTGATGGGTTTCCTGATGTACCTCTCCATCTTTATTTATGGCATGATGGTCATGCGCTCAGTGATGGAGGAAAAAATGAACCGCATCATTGAAGTCGTGATCTCCTCCGTGCGCCCAACGACCTTGCTGCTCGGAAAAATTGTAGGCGTTGGTCTCGTTGGGTTGACCCAGGTTTTGTCGTGGATGATCCTGATTCCGGGCGTGATTTTTATCGTTTCCCTCCTTTTTGGTTTCGACCCCGATGCTGCGCAGCAGATGCCGAACAGTCCGGATGTTGATCCTGAAGAAATTCAGACCATGGCCGAACAGGTGATCAATGGTCTTGGCGAGATGAACTGGTGGGTCATCATCCCCTGCTTCATCATCTATTTCCTGACGGGCTACTTCATGTATGCGGCCATGTTCGCAGCCATTGGCTCCGCCATGGGTGATGATATGGGCGAAGGGCAAAGCCTGACGATGGTGGTCGTCATCCCCGTCATCCTGGCCTTTTACATCATGATGGCGGCGCTGCAGGCACCGAATTCCAGCCTGGCAGTCGGGGCAAGTTTCTTCCCCCTCTTCGCTCCTATCGTTATGCCCGCACGCCTTCCCTTCGAACCACCAGTCTGGCAAATCATCGTCAGCCTCATTTCCGTGATTGCCTTCTCCGGATTTATGGTCTGGCTAGCCGGTCGGATTTACCGCGTCGGTATTCTGAGCTACGGTAAAAAAAGTTCCCTTAAGGACATGGGGCGCTGGATCTTCTCGAAGTATTAGTAGCGAGAGTGCAAGGGTTGCAGTGGTTGTAAGGTTGCAGTTGTTGTAGGAGGTGTGACCATCAGCCCACTGAGCGCCGGTATATTCCTGGCATTCCAGACAGCTATTGCGGCGCGCACGCAGGTGCGGGGTTGTAGAACAAGGAGCGGTGGTGTTGGTCCCAGCGACCATCAGCTATTGGGCCGTCATACTTTCACTTCGGCCCCTGGTGAAATCCCTACGTTGAGGATTTTGATCACAAAGGAGCAAGTGGCTGCTCCGGCCAGCGTTGGCTCCATGGACAGCTTCAAGGCTTCCATCACCGCAGCATACTCACCCACCAACTGGGTAGACAGGCCATTGGTAGCGACCTCCACGCCGGGCTGCACCCGGAGCAAATGAATGAAGTCGACCACCGGCTGCTCGTAGTCGGTAGTCAAGGCATAAAGGGATAGTTCTGCAGATACAATCATTAGTTTAACTTTAGATCAGCAAAGCTAACTGTCAACCGCTAACTGTCAACAGCCAATAGCCAACTGTCAACAGTCAACTGTCAACAGTCAACTGACAACTGCCAACTGATAACCGCCAACCGCCAATGTCCCCCACCGAACGCCTCACTTACCGCCAGCTCACCCTCGACGATGCGCCCTTCCTTTTAGAGCTGCTTACGTCTCCGGGCTGGTTGAAGTACATCGGAGACCGCGGGGTACATTCGATCGCTGATGCCAAACAATACATAAAGGAAAAAATCTTACCTGCCTACGCAGTACCTGGTTGCGGGCCCATTCTGGCCATTCGAAAATCTGACGGAGTTATTCTGGGCAACGTGGGCACCTATGACCGCCCCGGGCTGGAAGGTGTCGACTTCGGCTTCGCTTTCCTCCCCCAATTTCATGGGCAAGGATACGCCTACGAAGCCAGCAAGGCCGGGATCAATTGGGCAGCCCAACACGGACATCACGAACTGCTGGCCATAACACTGCCGAGTAATGCCCCCAGCCTGAAGCTCTTAAAGAAACTCGGTTTCCAGCGGGAGCCCGAACTGATCAGATTACCACATGATGGAGAGGAACTGGTGTTGCTCAGACGAACTAATCTATCGTCACGTGAAATTGAGGTTTAAGCAAAACCTACAAAGAGTCGTGCCCCACCCTCACCTTACGGTAATATCCACGGTATAAGCTTCGGGATCAAGGCGATCTTCACATTCGCCCAAGACAAAATTGGTTGCCGAAACGGTTAATCCATTGTATTCAGCGCGGGGTTGGTAGTCAAAAGTGCTGCCGAAGAAAAAGCCTTCCAGGCCGGCATCAAACAAGGTTAGGGTATCAGTATTAACCAGTAGTCGGACGACCGGGGAAGAGGCACAATTACAGACCTGACAGCAACGACACCAAAAGTCGTCCTGAATATCAAGTACCGCCGCCTCATCGTTGCCCAGCATAAAAACATCTCCGGCGCTCACCGTTGGTAGTGCCTCCAGGTTAGGCTGCACCTCTTCTTCCATGCAGCCGGTTAACAGCAGGCAACAGAAAAGCAGTCCCCAACTCAGGCGACCAAAGATTGATGCACCCGAAAACACAACTACCCTGTTACCCTCCAATTGCTCAGAGGATTGCAGATTTTTGATGAATGGAAAGAAGAAGGAAAGTCTGGGCTTCATGGTTACTTTTTTTGACTGGCTAAACGGTAAAACGCCCTAAAATGGACGGTATTACCAGGTTAAGACGTAAGGCTTAGCCGCTTCGTTGGAGTAAACTTCTCTTATTTTTCCAGACAACTGATTGATAACGTGGCAATAAGCCGGGAATCACCTCGCAAAACATTTTAGCAAATAAGCCGGAACCTATTTGCTGGTTATCTAAAAAGCGTTACCTTTGCGGGCCGCAAACAGCGAGTAAAAAAAATTATTCCAGCCATGGACGCTATTTCTTTCGTACAAGAGCAGGTAGGCAAAGCCAATGACCTCCCTACTTTCCGCGCCGGCGACACCGTTGTCGTTGATTACAAAATTACTGAGGGTAACAAATCACGTATCCAGTCTTTCCGGGGTGATGTTATTCAGATTAAAAGTGAAGGCATGACGCGGACGTTTACCGTACGCAAGATGTCTAACGGAGTTGGTGTTGAGCGTATCTTCCCACTCTCTTCTCCTAGCATTGACGGTATCACCATCGTGAAGCACGGTAAAGTTCGTCGCAGCCGTCTCTTCTACCTGCGTGACCGGGTAGGTAAGAAGGCACGTATCAAGGAGCGTCGCGTTAAGTAAATCAAGTTCTGGTTTATGGCGAAGGGCCCAATCATCCGCACTGTCGGGTGATTGGGCTTTTTACGTTGTCCTCCGCTCATTGAGTAATTACTTAATACCCTGGGACATGGTTTTGTATATTGCGAAGAACCATCAAGTCTACCATGTCTCATGCCGACCGTGCCGCAGCCTTTTTGCAAGACGAAGAACGTACTGACTGGCACAACCAAAGCCTGTGGCACGTCCGCGCTAAGCGCGACGCCCTGGTCCACAACATCCCCGAATGGGAGGTACTACGGCAGCTTGGTTCTGACATCAAAGACAATGTCCTCAGTCACCTCGACGAATACCTGGAGCAGTTTGCTGCAGCAGCTGAGGCCAACGGGGTGACCGTCCACTGGGCCGAGGACGACAAGGCCCACAACCGGATTGTTCACGACATCCTCCAACGCCATGATATTCAGCGGGTGGTCAAATCAAAGTCCATGCTCACGGAAGAGTGCGGCCTGAACCACTTTTTGGAAGACCAGGGAATTGAAGTTGTCGACACCGACCTTGGCGAACGAATCATTCAACTTAAAAAGGAGCCGCCCAGCCACATCGTGATGCCGGCAATCCACCTCAAGAAGGAGGAGATTGGTGCCTTGTTCCACGAGCACCTCGGAACGACAGCCGGGGCCAGTGATCCTCAATACCTTACCGAGGCTGCACGGCAACACTTGAGGGAAAAGTTCCTCGCCGCCAGTGCAGGGATTACCGGGGTTAATTTCGGCATCGCCGAAACCGGTGGGGTAGTCGTTTGCACCAATGAGGGGAATGCTGACCTGGGCGTTCACCTCGCTCCGGTACAGATCCATTGTATGGGCATCGAAAAGATAATTCCCCGGGCCGAACACCTGGGCGTATTTACCCGCCTGCTGGCGCGTAGTGCCACGGGGCAACCCATCACGATCTACACCAGTCACCACCATCGCCCCAAGCCCGGTGGCGAGATGCACATTGTTATTGTCGACAATGGCCGGAGCAAACAGCTCGGTCGTGAAGATTTCCGCAATAGCCTCAAGTGCATCCGCTGCGGTGCCTGCATGAATACCTGCCCGATCTACCGCCGAAGCGGCGGTCACTCTTACGATCATACCATCCCCGGACCGATCGGAAGCATCCTCTCCCCCGGTAAAGACCTCAAAAAGCACAAAGACCTGCCCTTCGCCTCAACGCTCTGCGGAAGTTGCTCCGATGTCTGTCCGGTAAAAATCGACATTCACGAACAGCTCTATAAATGGCGCCAGCTGGTTAGCGAAGAAGGCCACCTGGACAACAGCAAACGCCTGCCGCTGGCAGGCGCAGGCAATGTACTCAGCCACGGCGGACGCTATAACTTTATGGGCAAAGCCGCCAGAACTGCCCTCAAGATTGCCCCGAGAGCCCTAGTCTATAACCGCTTCAACGCATGGGGGAAAAGCAGGGAGCTGCCAACAGTGCCGGCGGAGAGTTTTAAAGAATGGTACGAAAAGCATAGGGGCTAGGAATCAGGAGTTAGGAGCTAGGAGCTAGGAGTTAGTAGCTAGGAGTTAGGAGCTAGGAGTTAGGAGTTAAAGAGCAACCAGGAAAAGCCGGCCTATGGGCGTTTCGGCGACAACAGCACGCCGGATGAGACGGAATGAAAGTAAAATGCAGCGATAACCAACTAACGGCTTTAGCCACGATAACTTAACCATGAAATCCACCATCCTCGCTAGCATTCGCGCCAACAAACCCGCCCCCAGGCCTTTGCCCGAACTACCGGGCGATTCCGACCTGCAGGAAGATGATATTTCTACCTTCGAGAAGGTGCTGTTTGATAGCAAAGCTACCGTCGTACACCGCGGAGAATTCACTGACTACCTGAAAAAAGCCTATCCCGAGGCTACAACAATTGCCTCTACCGTCGATATGGTTCGCGGTAATGTGGACCTGAACACTATCGAAGATCCGCTACAACTCGCACATGTTGACATCGCAGTCATGACCGCCCAGCTAGGGGTGGCAGAAAATGGGGCGATGTGGGTTTCAGAATCCGAAATGGTCATTCGGGCGCTCCCCTTCATCACGCAACACCTGGTGTTGCTACTGAATGGACCGGTTGTCCCCACCATGCATGAGGCCTATCAACATATCGACGTAGCAGCAACCGGATTCGGCTGTTTCATCGCCGGCCCAAGTAAAACGGCAGACATCGAACAAAGCCTCGTAATCGGGGCCCACGGCCCCCGCAGTCTTGTTGTCTCCCTCTAGTATTAACGTCAGGTTTGGACAAAACAACAATACGAGCTACTGACTATCACACACAAATCTCCCGTGGTGATCAAGTCTGTTGGTCTTTTAGTCTGTTCGGCAGTCAAGCCCGCCTAAAAAACCAACAGATTAAGTAAATTAAAAAGAAGCCTTTGGCCCACTGCAAAAAGAAGAAATCAAGCATCGTGAACAATCCGCGCGCTAAATCACACCACGAATTCTAGGCCATTCCTTACGCATACTAATTCAGCGAATATCCAGGCGCTGAACAGCCCGTGCTTTGGGGTATACAAAACAAAAAAGTATACCTACTATGCGCTACTACATCTGCATTTTCCTCCTCTACTGTTGCTGCTACGCTAATGCCCAAACCCAAAGCAGCAGCCCGTATTTTGAAGTTTCGGGCGCGGACGCAGGTGCAGGGTTCCCCCTGACGGCAACGTCGGCCTCCGTAAATATCGCCGGTGTCATTGCCGATGTCACGGTGCGGCAGACTTACGTCAATCAAAGTGACAACCGGTTAGAAGCCACCTACGTTTTCCCCGGCTCCACCAATGCCGCTGTCCACGGCCTGACCATGATCATCGGCAACCGTCGCATCGAAGGCATTGTGCAGCGCAAAGCGACTGCACGGGCCACCTACGAAGCGGCCAAAGCTGAAGGTAAGCGGGCCTCCTTGCTGGAACAACACCGGCCAAATGTTTTCCAAACCAGCGTCGCGAATATTCTCCCCGGAGATACCATTGAAGTCGAACTACGATACACCGAACTCCTCATTCCCGAAAACGGTACCTACCGGTTCGTCTACCCCTCGGTAGTAGGACCACGCTACACCGGGGAAAACACTTCTCCAACAACTTACACTGCCCAGCCCTACACCAAAAAACCAACTTACACCTTTGACCTCGACGTCTATCTGAATGCCGGGATGCCCGTTCAATCTATCGGCAGTCCCTCCCACCGGATCGCTACCGCCAAAGCAGGAGAAGCCACAACCCTAAAACTGGACGGTTCCGAAGCCCAGGGAGGTAACCGTGATTTCGTGCTGGAATACGAGCTCGAAGGCAAACACATTCAAACCGGCATGCTCCTCTACGAAGGAGCGGAGGAAAACTACTTCCTCTATATGGCCCAGCCTCCGGCAGAGACAAGTGATGAAGACTACCCTCCACGGGAATACGTGTTTGTGGTGGACGTATCCGGATCTATGAACGGCTTCCCGCTCGACGTATCTAAAAAGCTCCTGAGTGACCTGATCAATAAGCTACGGCCAACCGACCAGTTCAATATTACCCTCTTTGCCGGCACCAGTAAGACCTGGCACCCAACATCGCAATATGCCACGCCGGAGAACCTGACATCAGCACTCCACTTCCTGCAATCTGCCCGCGGTGGCGGCGGCACCCAATTACTGAATGCCCTCAAGGTTGCCTATGCTCTGCCCCGGGCCACTCCGGGCTTGAGTCGTAACCTTGTGGTGATCACCGATGGATACATCAGCGTGGAGCCTGAAGCCTTTGACCTTGTTCGCCAGAACCTCAACCAGGCTAACGTATACACTTTCGGCATCGGCAGTGGCGTGAACCGCCACCTGATTGAAGGCATGGCAAGAATTGGGAAAGGTCGTCCGGCCTTCGTCCTGAACCCCAGCGAAGCAACAGTAGAGGCGGATCGTTTTCGGCGCTACATCAGCAAACCAGTGCTCACCGAAATGGCGCTCGACTTTGGCGAGCAATTTGCAGCCTATGACGTTGAGCCCATCGCATTACCCGACCTGAGTAGTGAGCGTCCACTGGTCATTTTTGGAAAATACCGCGGTAAGGCCAAAGGTCAACTGCAACTCACTGGCTACGGCGGGTACCCGGGGTTGGACAGCCCCGGCTTACAGTACGACGGGGTCGCAAAGACAGAAGCCGCAAGCCGCAAGCGTACCTTCCCCTTCCGCCTCAAAGAAGCGGTGGAAGATGACCGTCATGCTTCCCTGGCGCTCCTGTGGGCGCGCGAGCGCATCCGTCGTCTCGACGATTACAATAACCTACGGACCAATGATGTCCGCATCGAGGAGGTTACCCAATTGGGACTGGACTACAACCTGTTGACGCAGTACACCAGCTTCGTCGCCGTTGAAGAAATTATTTCCGCCGACGTCAACGACCCACTCAATACCGTAAAGCAACCGCTCCCCCTACCCGACCATGTTTCGGCCACTGCCGTAGGGTTCAGCCTTGGCCTGACCGGCGTTGTCGGTCTGCAAAAAGCATCCGTTAGCACCCCCTGGTTTCCCTGGGTGCTGCTAGGGCTTCTTGCCGGACTCCTTTGTTACCTCACTTACCGTATTATTGGTCGCCGCCTCGTATATGTTCTCCCCCTTGCCCTCTCAACGCTGTTCTTTAGCTGTGACGTAACGCGGGAAGGACAGCTGGCCACACCGCCAGCAACAGCTGAAACCCTTGACCCGAGAGCGGCGACCATTACTTTCATCCTGGGGGAAGATGAGGGGACGAATGCCTACTACGACCGGGCGGAGGAATACTTCCGTTATCACCCCGAAGAAGCTGGGGAGTATTTGATCACTGATGTGCGCAGTATTCAGGGAGTACATCAGTACCTCCGGGAGCACCGCCCGGAAAGCGGCCCATGGCAAAAGGTTAACCTTGTCGTCCACGGCAATCAGTGGACAGGTCTTGCCCTGCCCCTTGCTACAAACCCCGCACCTGCGGCCGCGCCCTCCAGAACTACTGCTGATCAACTCTCTGCCTGGACGCCCGATCGCCCTTTGCCGAAAGCGCACCTGAATGAAGCAACCGAGCTTATTATTCATGGTTGCAGTGTTGGACGGGACTCCAGCCTGCTGCTCCACCTGAGCCGCACCTTCGCAGCTCGTGGCCACCGTTACCCTAGCGTTGCCGCCTCTACTGATTTCACCCTTTTCCGGGAAGGTCCCTACGGGATGGAACGCCACTATGCCGAGTACTTCTTCCGGGCAACTCCACTGGGAAAATACCCACTACCGGAGGTGATGGCCAACCGTTTTCGCCGTCAGCATCCGGAAAAACGGATTGACTGGGACGAGGCCCTGGCAACCACCCGCTTTGCTCCTGAGTTGCGCCCACACCTGTACCAGTTCAACGTCCCGGTACAGTGGACGCGGGTATACCCCCAGGGGGTAGCCAGCGCGCCCACTGACCTAAAGACCCAGCAAGCCTGGCTTGCCAGTGAGCAAGAGTTGATGACAAAACTCCGCAGAATGGGCATTCCGTCCCGTAAGTTCAACTGGGATTTTTCCGCCGATGATTACCAGCTAAACGATGGGAGTAGTCTGCCTGCCGTCACGGCAAAGGGCGTCGCCCGTTTGTTCTGCGTGTTGGTCCCCCGGGAGGGCGGAACAGAGATGGTTAAGATGCGATGGGGGTAAACGAGCGAGTTAGTTAATACCAGAAGTATAGAGGGTTTTGCCACGAATACTAGCGCTTTGCCTGCGGATACTTGTTCTCCGGTATGCAGCCTGACTTTGTCCCCGTGCTTTGTGGAAAACAAAGCAAATTGATCACCCTCCGTCTCCCCCGCAATTTAGCCTTCCTCAGTAACCTCCCCACCTTCCCCTTCCGAACAGACCAACCTCGATTCGTTTTTCCCTGGCAGCGTAAGCATCAGCCACGCCCGCCCCGGGAAAAACGAATCCGGCTCGCACGACCAAATCCGGCAAAAGGAGACTTTGTGATCAACCTTAACAAATTTGATGGGATCGGAAAAGACATTGGGCTACGCAGAAAGCATTTTCGTCGATGAAAACCCGCGGACAAAAAGTAGTGAGCAACCTGCATGTCAGTATCCGGGTCTTTATACTTAGCAGCGCCTGAGGCGCTGAATTGAGACAACCAAAACTCCCATTATGACCTCTCACTACCTACGCCTTCCGCTGATAGCAGCGACAATATT
>CAZTTF010000349.1:0-3767 GCA_964616365.1 uncultured Lewinella sp.
AATAAGAAATCCCGGGAGCAGTTTCAGTTGCGCACTCACAAGCGCCTGATCGAAATCTACACCCCGAACCAAAAAACGGTGGACGCGCTTTCAAAGCTCGAACTCCCCTCTGGTGTAGACATTCAGGTAAAGCTGACCTAAGAACGGTCGCTTTCCGCAATCCAACTTTTCCACCGACGAATGTCTGTGGAATTATTAGTTAACTGTTCCCTTCCCGCTTAGGCGGGAGTGGAATGTTTGTTGCCCGCTAGCGCACCATCGCGCAATGGCAACGAATAAACCAAGACCAATGAACGGAATTATTGGTAAGAAGGTCGGGATGACTTCCATCTTCGACGACGCAGGCCGCAACGTGGCCTGTACCGTAATCGAGGCCGGTCCCTGTGTAGTTACACAGGTGAAGACCGACGATACGGACACTTACAACGCCATCCAGCTCGCCTACGGCGACAAGAAAGAGAAGAACATCTCTCAGCAACTCGCTGGACACTTCAAGGCTGCGGGAACCACCGCTAAGTCTGAAGTTATTGAGTTCCGCGACATGGACATTGAAAAGGCCCTCGGCGATACCGTCACTGTTGACGAAGTATTCGAAGAAGGTGATGTCCTCGCAGCTGTCGGTACCTCTAAAGGTAAAGGCTTCCAGGGTGTTGTTAAGCGCCACAACTTTAAAGGTGTAAACGACGCAACGCACGGTCAGCACAACCGCCAACGTGCCCCCGGTTCTATCGGTGCGGCATCTTACCCCGCCAAAGTATTCAAGGGTATGCGCATGGCCGGTCGTGACGGCGGTGGTCGGGTAACCATTAAGAACCTCCGCGTTCTTAAGGTATTCCCAGATCGCAACCTGATCCTGGTGAAAGGTGCTGTTCCCGGCCCTAAAGGAGGCACCGTAATCCTCCACAAATAATTAAGTCCCCTGATCCCGCTCTCCCACAAGGGGGAAGGATCCCAAAACTATAGCAATGAAACTTCAAGTTCACAGCGCACAAGGTTCCGGAACGGGTCGTGAGGTCGAGCTGCCCGAAAACATCTTCGGTGTAGAGCCTAACGAACACGCGGTATACCTGGCCGTAAAAGCTTACCTCGCCGCTCAGCGTCAGGGTACGCACAAGGCTAAGGAGCGTGGCGAAATCGCCGGTTCCACCAAGAAACTGCACAAGCAGAAAGGTACAGGCGGTAGCCGTAAGGGTGACATCAAGAACCCACTCTTCCGTAGTGGTGGTCGTGTCTTCGGACCTCGCCCACGTACTTACAACCTCAAGCTGAATAAGAAAGTCCGCCAGGCAGCTCGTGCCAGTGCACTTTCTGCCAAGGCAAGCACCGGTAACGTAAAGGTGGTAGAGGACCTCAAATTTGAGGCGCCTAAGACCAAGGACTACGCTGCTTTCCTCAATGCCATGGGCACTGAGGGCAAGGTGCTCCTGATCACAGCCGACAACGACCAAAACGTTTACCGCAGTGGCCGTAACCTTCCCAACAGCGCTATCGTAAGTGCTGGAGAGGTGAACACCTATGACGTAATGAAGGCCGCTACGGTCCTCGTTGCTGAAGGTGCTATTGAAAAACTCAAAGAGCAGTTCGCGTAAGCGACCTCCGCAAAATCATTCCATCATGAGTAAGACTATTCTCATCAAGCCGGTGGTATCCGAGAAGGCGGAACTGCTTTCCGAAGACCGTGCCCAGTACACTTTCGTAGTGGAAAAGACCGCAAACAAGATCGAAATCCGCAAAGCAGTGGAAGCGCGCTACGGCGTGTCTGTTGACCGTGTCAACACTGCTCTGATGCCGGGTAAGACCAAGAACAGATCGACCAAGTCCGGAATCATCCGTGGCCGTGTACCTGCCTACAAAAAGGCAATCGTTACACTGGCTGATGGTGAGACCATCGACTTGTACAACGAGCTTTAGCAGTAAGCGCTCCTGTTAGCGTAAAACAACTAGAGTTTAATCATCAACCACCAGTGAGTGGGGAGCCGTAGTGACCTGTCGATTGTGACCTACGCTGATGCTCCGAGATTCACTGGACCAATTAGTGCAATAATGCCAATTAAGAAGTTTAAGCCGGTTTCTCCTGGTTCCCGCTTCCACGTCGGAAATAAATTCGACGAGCTGACGGGTGATAAGCCGGAGAAGAGCCTGCTGGCCCCCCTCAAGAAAAGTGGCGGCCGTAACCGGACGGGTAAAATGACCGTTCGTCAGAAAGGTGGTGGTCACAAGCGCCGTTACCGTATCATTGACTTCCGTCGTAACAACGATGGTGTAGCTGCTGAGGTGAAAACGATCGAGTACGATCCAAACCGCTCCGCATTCATCGCCCTCGTACAGTACGTTGACGGAACCAAGACTTACATCATTGCTCCACAAGGCCTTAAGGTTGGAGACAAGATCGAGTCTGGTGCAGGTGCTGCGCCAACGGTAGGTAACACCCTTTTCCTGGCCGACGTGCCACTGGGTTCTGCCATTCACGCCATTGAGCTCCAGCCCGGAAAAGGCGCTGCTCTTGCTCGCTCTGCCGGAACTAACGGTACGCTGATGGGTAAAGAGGGACGTTACGTTTCCGTAAAGCTTCCTTCTGGTGAAGTTCGCCGTATCCTCAAGACTTGTCGTGCTACCATCGGTACTACGTCTAACCCTGACCACGCCCTCACGGTAGCTGGTAAGGCTGGTCGTAACCGCTGGCTTGGTAAGCGTCCACGCGTACGTGGTGTTGCTATGAACCCAGTCGATCACCCAATGGGTGGTGGCGAAGGTCGCGCTTCCGGAGGTCACCCACGCTCACGCACGGGTATCATGGCCAAAGGTCAGAAGACGCGCAACGTCAACAAGGCATCCAACAAATTGATCATCACCCGTCGGAAGACGAAGAACAAGAAATAATCCATGGCACGTTCCCTGAAGAAAGGCCCATACGTATTCCACCGTTTGTACGACAAAGTCGTCAAAGCCCAGGAGGGCAGTGGTCGTAAAGGCATGATCAAAACCTGGTCACGTTCTTCCATGATCATTCCCGATATGGTAGGTCTGACCATCGCAGTTCACAATGGTAAAACCCACGTTCCAGTATACGTTACGGAGAACATGGTAGGCCATAAGCTCGGCGAATTTGCTCCAACCCGCTCTTTCCGCGGCCACGGTGGCAAGAAGAAGTAATTAATCTGCCGCGGACGCAGGTGCAATGTTGAATATGCAAGAAGCAGAGGTGGGTATTGCTCTCTTCGCTTTTTGTCCTTAATTTTGCGCCCGCGTTCGCGCCCTTTTAAATGAGTGAAGGTAGAGTAGGACCTCGTAAGTCTCTTACCCGTTCTACTAACCCGTTCCCTCTAAATTATCCAATAATGGAAGCAGTAGCTAGTTTAAACAGTATCCCGATGTCGGTGCGCAAGATGCGCCTGATCATCGACCTTATCCGCGGTAAGCAGGTGGGTGAAGCACTGGGTATCCTTGAGTTCAGTAAGCAGGAAGCTGCGATCTGGATCAAGAAAGATCTCCTGAGCGCCGTCGCCAACTGGGAGTACAAAACCGGTGGCACCGAAAGTGCTGACGAGTACGACCTGTACGTATCTGAAGCATTTGCTGACGCAGGCGCTCAGATCAAGCGTTTCCGCCCCGCTCCTCACGGCCGTGCTCACCGTATCCGGAAGCACAGCTGCCACATCACCATCAAAGTTGCTAACCGTAACCCACTTCCAAGTGAAAACGGCGAAACGGTAGTTGCTGAAAACGAAACCGCAGAATAAGACATGGGACAGAAGACTAATCCAATT
>CAZTTF010000350.1:0-6273 GCA_964616365.1 uncultured Lewinella sp.
CGTAAGTCTACCGCCGAGATTCCTGTCCAGGGTGAAGGCCGTAAGTTCTACAGTCCGGAGGAAGTGATGATTGCCTACAATGAAGGCAAACTCGATCTCCACGCTACCATTCAGGTTCGCGTTCCCGTTGAAGACGAGGAAGGCAACCTGGTGATCAAGCTTACCGAAACGACCTGTGGTCGGGTAATCTTCAACAGTGCTATGCCAGCTACGGTACCGTTCCAGAACGTACTGTTGACCAAGCGTAACCTGAAGAAAGTAATCGGTGATATCATTGAGCGTACCAGCTTTGCGGTAACGGCTATTTTCCTTGACAAGATCAAGGATATGGGCTTCCGTTGGGCGTTCAAAGGAGGTCTGTCCTTCAACCTTGGTGACCTGATCACTCCTTCCGTTAAAGCAGACGTACTGGCGCAGGCCCGTGCTGACGTGGAAGAGGTGACGGATAACTACGAGATGGGACTCATCACGAACAACGAGCGTTACAACCAGGTCATTGACAAGTGGACGTACGCGGATAATCAGATCACCAGTACCCTGATCGACGAGCTTGCTGAGCACAAGCGAGGCTTCAACTCGGTATACATGATGCTCCACTCAGGTGCACGTGGTTCCACGCAGCAGATTAAGCAGCTCTGTGGTCTTCGTGGACTGATGGCCAAGCCGAAGAAAAGTAACGATGCCGGCCCTGCCGTAATCGAAAACCCAATCCTTTCCAACTTCGTAGATGGTCTTTCGGTACTCGAGTACTTTATCTCTACGCACGGTGCCCGTAAAGGTCTTGCCGATACGGCCCTTAAGACGGCTGATGCCGGTTACCTGACGCGTCGTCTGGTAGACGTTGCTCAGGACGTTGTGGTCATGATCAATGACTGTGGTACGCTCCGTGGTATTGATACTTCCGCACTGCGGGAGAACGACAAAGTAATCGAGAGTCTGGAGAGCCGGATCGCTGGCCGCTACGCCCTCGAGGATATCGTTCACCCAGTAACCGATGAAGTAATTGTGA
This sequence comes from uncultured Lewinella sp., assembly GCA_964616365.1. Taxonomy (GTDB): domain Bacteria; phylum Bacteroidota; class Bacteroidia; order Chitinophagales; family Saprospiraceae; genus Neolewinella. The sequence goes on from CAZTTF010000350.1 coordinate 1,010, forward strand.
AGGCTGATGATTACATCGACCAGAAGACGGCTGCTTACATCGAGGCTGAAGGTGTCGAAGAGGTAACGATTCGTTCTGTTCTCACTTGTGAGGTTGAGCGTGGCGTTTGTGCCAAGTGTTACGGTAAGAACCTGGCTACTGGACGCAAAGCTGAGATTGGAGATGCGGTAGGCATTATCGCTGCCCAGTCTATCGGTGAGCCTGGTACTCAGCTTACCCTCCGTACGTTCCACGTGGGTGGTACGGCGAGCGTAACCCGTGCAGAAAGCGAACTGGTGTCTAAGTTTAACGGACAGCTTGTATTCGAGGACATCCGCACCGTGGAGGCTGAGAATGACATGGGTGAGAAGGAGAACATCGTGCTCTCTCGTGCCGGCGCTATCCGCATCATCGATCCGGAATCCAAGAAAGTCTTTACGACGCAGTACATCCCTTACGGTGGTAAGCTGAGCGTAACAGACGGACAGACGGTGAAGAAAGGAGACGTGATCGTTGAGTGGGATCCCTACAACGCCGTGATCGTTTCTGAATTCAAGGGTCTTACCCGTTTCTCTGACATCGAAGAGGGTGTCACTTTCCGTACGGAGCGTGATGACCAGACCGGCCGTGAGGAGAAAGTGGTGATCGAGACGCGTGACCGTAAGCGTATTCCTACCATTACTATTGTTAATAAGGATGGTGAGGAGCTACGTCAATACAACCTGCCGGTAGGCGCTTACATCAGTGTAAGCGACGGTGAGGAAGTGAAGACGGGTCAGCAGATCGTGAAGATTCCGCGGAAAGGTGGTAAGATTGCGGATATTACCGGTGGTCTGCCACGGGTAACGGAGCTCTTCGAAGCGCGTAACCCATCCAACCCTGCGGTTGTATCCGAGATTGACGGTATCGTTACCTTCTCTAAGAAGATCAAGCGCGGTAACCGTGAATTGATTGTCGAAGCTAAAGATGGTCAGCGTCGCAAGTACCTCATTAACCTCAGTAAGCACATCCTGGTACAGGATCAGGATTTCGTACGAGCTGGTATGCCACTTTCTGATGGCGCTATTGCTCCACGTGACATCCTGAACATCAAAGGCCCATTTGCGGTGCAGACGTACCTCGTAAATGGCGTACAGGAAGTTTACCGTTCTCAGGGTATTACCATCAACAACAAGCACATTGAAGCCATTGTCCGCCAGATGATGCGCCGGGTGCAGATTGTAGACCAGGGTGATACTACCTTCCTGGAAGGAGAAGCGGTTGAGCGTTACGAATTCTTCAAGCAGAATGACTGGATCTTCGACAAGAAGGTGATCACTGATGCAGGAGAGAGCGAAACCTTCCGTGCTGGTAAGATTGTCACCATGCGTGAAGTGCGTGAGGAGAACTCTCGCCTGAAGCGCGAAGACATGAAGACCATGACCTTCCGCGATGCACAAGCTGCCACCAGCTTCCCGCTGCTGCAGGGTATCACGAAGTCTTCTCTCGGAACGCCAAGCTGGATTTCAGCGGCTTCCTTCCAGGAGACAACGAAAGTACTCTCTACGGCAGCCATTGCTGCTAAGCGTGACTACCTCGAAGGACTCAAGGAGAATGTTATCGTTGGTAAGCGAATTCCTGCTGGTACAGGCATGCGCCGCTACGACCGTCTCTTCGTTACTACCCAGGAAGCTCAGGATGCATGGGAAGCCCGTCAGGCTGCCTTTGCGGAAGAAGAAGCTGCTGCCCGCGCTGCGGAAGAAGCAAGCGCTGCTTCTGCTGCTACTTCCGGAGAAATCGAAGCCGGGGAGTAATTCCTGGAATAATTGATAAGATAACGCCTCGCTGACGTCAAGTTAGCGGGGCGTTTTTTCTTGGCGGTTAGCGGTTGGCGGGTTAACCTGCGACCAGGCCCATCCCGGTAACGATGCTAAGGGGGAAGAAATGATAGCCATCGAATTCTCCGAAGAGGGAAATCGGAGCGCCACCGCTGATTGCCAGTAAGCGGTAGAAGTTTTGATAATCTTCAGTCAGGGGAAGTACTTCTCCTGCGGGGTCGAGTAGCGCACGTTTTCGGTCGAGGCTGAAGGGACGTACGTTTTCCAGGTAAACAGGGTAGCTGAATAGCCAGGGGTTGACGGCTATTGCTTTTTGGTAGTTCTCCCGCATGGCGGCGAAGGTTTGATAGCCTTTAAGTCCGTCGTAGGGGCGCCCGCCGGTGGCGGGCGTGGGGAACAATGCCCGTTGGGGGTAGTTTCCGGGATAATAGTAGACCGGACCCTGAAAGGAGGCGGATAAAGGCCAGGAGCGCTCGAAAGGGCGCTCTCCGAAGGCGTAGTCGAGCAGCAAGACAAAACGCCTGCTCTGCTCACCACGCAGCCAGACCCTGCGAAATCTCAACCGGTCTTCCTGCCCTGTGACCGTTCCCATGACGAGCCAGTGGTCGTTTAGTCCTTGTTGGCTAAGTATCTCGTCTTTACGGACAGACATGCCCGCAAACTGCAGTAGTTCGGCGTGCTGCTGGTCGGTTAGTTGCCGGCGGTTTTTCCAGGCCCGAACGAAGAGGTATAGATCGCCGAGGATGCGGGCAAACCGTGCTTCGGTGCCTTCGGCACCGAGGGAAGCGAGGCGACGCAGGCGCCCGGCGGGGCCGGGCAGTTTAGCATCGGTAAGCCGCGCAGCTGCTGCGCGGAGTACCTCAGGCCCCTGGGCGAGGGTGTCGGCGATGCCGCGGCGGGTAATGTCGAGCAAGCGGAGCTCAAGTTCTTCTACCCCGGCGCCCATCAGGTCAAGACGGTCTGATTCACGGTTAGCTGCCGAATGTGTGTCCCGGACAGGTTTGGGCGTTGCCTTTTGTTCGGCCTGAAACTGAACGGACCGCACCCAGCTGGGAGGCTGGGCTACCGTAATGCGTTGCTGGTCGTTTTTCAGCATTAAAACAATCGCCAGGCCGTGCGCGCAGGGGCGTTGGCGGGCACGACAGGTGCAGAAAAAGCGTCCGTTGGTAAGGGCAACGGCGGTCTCGATGGCCTTGTTTCCGTTTCCGTAGGAGAACTCGCCCCACAACCATTGACCATCTCCGCCGACGAGCCGCCAGCGGCGGCTGTAGAACAACCTGCGCCCAGCTTCCAGTGCTTTAGCATCAGGTGCCAGACGGAGTAAGTCATCGGGAGTAGAGAAGGTTGGCACGAAGGCAGTGACTTAAGTATGAGGTGTTGCAAGGTACTCATCCTTACGAAACGAGCAACGATTTTTTGTCCTTAACAATGCACCTGTGTGCGCGCCTAAATAAGACTATAGCGAAAATTCGCTACCTTGCGCAAAAACCAAAGAAACATGACTTTCGAGCAATTTAACGAAGGCGTAATCAAAGCCGCCGAAAAAGCTCCAAACCTGGGGAAAAGCCTGAAGCTGAACCTGGACGAAGGAGTTATCTTCATTGATATGACACAGTCTCCGGCAGTAGTGTCGAACGAAGACAAAGAAGCTGATACTGTAGTAACCACAAGTGTTCAGGCGCTTGACGACATGCGTACCGGCAAATTGAACCCCATGATGGCCATGATGGGGGGCAAAGTAAAGATCAAAGGTGATATGGGGCTTGCCATGAAGCTTAAGGATCTGCTAGGCTAGTACACTATAGCGTGGACTAAGACAGACAGGAAGCGGTCTTCGGAGTAATATCCGAAGACCGCTTTTGTTATACTCCCCTCGGCCACCTGGGGTGACCGCGGGAAGTAAATGGAGGAAGGCATGAGGTAGGGGAGTAGTACCCTATGCATTTTACCACTGAACCCAGTGCGCCTTGAACTTGCCCTGACTGAATTCTAAGGCAGGCGCGGGTAACTTGATGAAGTCCAGCGCCCCGAGGACCAATCGAACCCAGCGTTTTTTGGTAGGGATACGGCTGAGGTAGATATCAGGACTGAGAAAGTATTGCCGGTAACGTTGAGGAGCGTAGCTGAAGCGTTCTCCGTTTTCCACCCAACCATTTCCGTAAGCACCGTACACATTTTCCGATCCGTAGCCTACTGCAATGTTGAGCCAGGTTGGTAGCTTGGATTTCGGGAAAAAGGATTTGGGGTTTGCTGAAAGCCAGATGGTTTGAGCGTTATAGTCTTTGAGGTAGCGTTCGAAGAAATTGTCTCCGAACCGCTCCCGGCTGATGTTTCCGAGGTTGGACATAGCACCGTTGCCATTGGTTATGGGGATGTCCGGGTGGGCGCGTAGGTCGTTGGAGACCTTCATCAGAATGCGTTGTTCTTTCCAGGCAATATCCTGGACCGTAAAGAGGAGACTTCCGCTCAGGTTGGCGCCCATGTCAGACCAGCTGAACCCCCATTCAGCGGAAAAACCATCCATCACTTCAATTGTGCCTTGGAGCAGGTTCGCAACGCCCAAGGCAGTGTAGCGGGCTGCTGGCCTTTTCAGACCAGCCCAGCGGGCACCAGCGAAAGCATAGCGGCTGAAGATGTATGCGGTGAAAGCATGACCAGCTTTGTCCATCTGGTTCCACTCCGGCCAATCGTTAAAGGAACGGAGGCTGCTGCGGGGGAAGTCCTTATACCAGGTTTGATATAAACCAACACTGGCCGCCCCGTAGAGGGTGGCTCCTGTACCCGCCGAAATGTAGAACCTTCGCTTGTTTAGGGTGTCTGCTGGCTTGAGCCAGTTGTCCTTTGCTACTGCTTGCAGTGGATCCCTTTGGGTGAAGTTAATTTCTTGCGCTGCAAGCCCTGATCCATAAAAAAACAGGGCCAGAAATAGAAAAAATACCCCTTTGAGGGAAGAGAAGTAAAAGAAATCGCTCGTTTTTGGCCTTTTTTTAAGGGGTTGATGAATCATTTGTGGGGTGTTTTTTATTTTTTGTTAGGGTTTTTGGAGGTTGTAATATGCTGTTTATGAGTATGTTGTGTTTTTTATGTTATTTTTAAATGTCCAAAAATTATTCCAATTGTACATTTTTTCACCTGTTACTTGCTTCATATTTGTATTGTCAACGGAAGGAAACGACCAAGACACTACTTACACTTTTACTCCGATAACGACCTTAGGAGCTATTCTTTGAACATATACAAGGCACAAGCGGATTGTAATCTCATAAAAAGACGAAGCGAATTTTGAATCTCTGTTTTTGACGACCATAAGCGAATTACTTGAAAAGAACTTAGCTAATAATCTCAGACTTTCACAATCTCACAACAAACGAATCGTAATCTCAATTCTTGACGACCTCGGAGGATGACCCCTCCAAAACTTTGGTATGTAGATAGCCTCTCAAAGCTCTTTTTTCAAGCCGGTTGACC
>CAZTTF010000351.1:0-3190 GCA_964616365.1 uncultured Lewinella sp.
AGAGATTAAATATTAGCGATTCACTCGAACCGCCTTTCTTTTCTTGTTTACGAAAGCAATTTGAATAGGTTGCATCCGAATAACATTATTTTAAACCGCTTAGCGTAAATTCTCATTTCTTGGCAAGTGCTTTGCAATACCGTTATCATGAAAAATATAAATGATTTACCCGATTGGGCTATTAAGTTGTTAGGTTATGCGTTGATCCTTGGAAGTATCGCAGCATTGTATTTTATTGTTCAATCTGTTTCACCTGGTTATGGAGTCTAGTAAATCTAATATTACTAGACTTGTTATCCCTTACAACTTTTTGAATGTAGATGGTAGGAAGGGATGTTTTAAAAAACAACCACCTTTCCTTTGTTTTAAGCCCGGTAATATGCGAGCCACGCGCACCGCTTGCAATTTCTAGTAAGTTGTATTCCTGGACATTAAAGAACCGTACAGCCTCTTCTATGCGCTCAAACTCTTTCATGCGCTTCATGTCTATTCTATACGCTACAAACTGACTCATTCGATGTTCATGTAACTGTCAATGATCTCGATGCAGTCACCTAAACCAATGCCAAAACAAGCGAAGTAACCCTTTTTCCTAAGTCTTAGGATTGATTCGTATTGCGCTTTCACATGGTCGTTTTTCAGCTTCTTTTCTCTTTTGGTGAAAACATCGTCAAAGCTGTTTTTAATTTCTATAAATAGTCCTGAATACCTTGAATTAGGTTCTAAGATTAAAAGGTCCGGGGTTTTAAACCCTTGCTTTTGAATAGCCTTGTTTCTGACCGCCTGACCCATCGTTAGCTTAATATTGCCGATTGTATCAGAAACAAATAGAACGTTCTTGTATTGCGATTCTAGGTACTGACAAAGGCTCTTTTGTAGTTCATATTCTCTATGCTTCATCTTCCAGGTCTTTTAATTCGATTGAACGGCCTAATTGAACGGCTAATGACATCGCAAGCACTCCCACGCCTACCCCCATTATAAATCCGATTATTAAAATTGATATGATTTCCATTCTAGTAACTACGAAAACAATAATATTTAGTTACAAAAAAAGCCCCGAAGGGCTAGACTAAGCATTTAATCTTAGTGATATTATTAAATCTCAATAGGTATTCTAAAGGACTCAAAAGGATGCTCATTTTTTAAAAACCCTTTATTTTCTTTTTTATAATAAAAAGCAATACTTCTATTTTTTTCCACTAAAGGAAAAGTATTATCTAAACACATATATCTAAACGGAATTATAGGGCTTCTTTTATGGTTTCCTATCATTAAATTGCTTTGGTTCTTAAACCAAACAATTCTATAATCTATTTCATAGACTGAAAAAGCAATAGTTCTACTAAATCCGTAATTATCAAAATCAACTAATTTAGCTTTTATGTTGTTTTTTTTCAATAGGTCTAAAATCTCATCTAGACCTATTGGATTGTTTTTTTGTTCCATTAATAGTCTGTGTTTTGTGCTACTTTTGCTGAAAGATTATTTATCGTTTCGTAAACATTACCGTTGCTTAAACAAAACGGATATTTTGATAATGTTTTTTTATAGAAAGATTTGTCGCCAGAGAAAAAACTTTTAGCTAATTCTTTTTTTGTTTCTTGTGCTTTTTGACTGTAAGCTTTTAAAAGTTCTAAAGTTGTCATGTCTTTTCGTTTGATTGTTATGTAAACATACGTAAGCCGTTGAGATAGGTTGCATGAGTTTACATGAGTGGCCGTATTTTTACACGAATAAAAAAAGCCTCCCATTTCTGGAAGGCTCAAAACGATGGTATGAATTAAAAAATAAACTATAACTATGAAACAATAAGAACATAAAGTAATGCAATCGCAGCTAAAAAACCTAAGCCCATTCCGAATGTTTTAATATCCATGCCTTTGAAGTCCTCAATAGTCATCTTTCCGTCATTGTTGGTATCAAAAAAAGACTTTGCAAATTCTTGAAAGAAAGTTAAAGGGGTTGCCTGACTTGCGCCACTAACGATTCCGCTTACCAACTTTCCTATCTTTGTGTTTTCTGCTTTTGGAAAAACAGTATTAAAAACACCTTTAACGCTAATATTTTTTAGTAATTTCTTCATTGTCTTATGTTTAATATGTCCACATACTATTAGGTTTATCAAAAGATAAATCAACATGAATAAATGTTTTTGCTACTCCTATTCTTCTAAAACCAGCCTCTAACAAGGCCAATACAATAAACAGCCTTTCATGCCCGTTATTAACTACTATATCAGCCGCTAACCCTTTTAGATGGCTACTGTTTTCAACGCCTCCAACGGCTTTATTATGCGCTTCGGATCTGTAACCGCTTGAAATCTTAAAAGGTATCTTCGCTATCTTTCGCGCCTTTTGTAGCTTATCCATGAAATCGCTATCCATGTTGTAACCGCTCCCGATCATATCAGGGCTATCAAACTCACCGACTGAAAAATTAGGCCATATCCAATTCATAAATCAAAGATAGTCATTTTTGCTTTCCTTCCCATTGTCCACTTTCGAATGGAGGATGCCAATTTATCATTGATAAAAAACCACCTCCAAATTCGAATTCATGCCATACGCCCTTTTCAATAAACCACGTTTCGCCCTCTCTAACGGTATAACTTTCCGTAGGTGTTTTAATATGAGCGTAACCGGTAATCACTATACCAGCCTCGTTATTCTTATGCTTATGCTTTGGAAAGAACCCCTTACTACATTTATACAGAATCGCATAGCTTTCGCTTGTTCCCGTGTCTATTCGCCTTGCCTCGTCACCAGGCACACCCCCGAAGCTTTCCCATTCATACCCAATTTCACGAATAAAGGTATTTTCATCTTTTGCGCCCCTTCTAAATAAAGCCTCTTTTAGCTTATAAACAGACTCCTTATACATCACACGTTATTTTAATTTATCATTCAAGTTATCAATGCTATTCTTAATTTGGCTGAGTTCATTAGCCAATTCCTTACTTACCTTTTCCGGTAGGTTTTCTGTTGACTTGTAAACGTTATCAACCACATTAGCAAGGTTAGCCATGATACTATTCACCTCTTTACTTAACTCCCATAATCGCTCTTGGTTTTTCTCTTTGGCTTTCCATACTAGCCCCAATAGCGTTAACAGAACCAAAATGAAAACACCCATTACGCCTTGTTCTAATAGTGCTTTGGTTGCCTCCTCTTGTACTGCAAAAATTAAG
>CAZTTF010000352.1:0-15035 GCA_964616365.1 uncultured Lewinella sp.
AGAAAAAGGCCGTTGACAACCTCGATCTGGTGACGGATGCGGCCCGACTCCCGGAGAATATAGTTGGAAGGGCGTAATTGATTGAGGAAAGCGTCAAAGGCAAAGATCGACTCGAAGTTGCGGCCACCGGCGATGCTGATGTCTCCTACCCTGAAGGGATCATACCGGTGCCAGATGTTAAAGTCTCCCGTAAGGTCACCGTTGGTGATTCCGTAGTTGACACCTCCGGAAACATTCACCATTTTACCGTTTTTGTAGCGACGATTGTAGCTGGCGTAGGGGCCAAGCCGCCAACCGCCAACGACCGAAAAATCAATCAGTTCCGGCAGTGAACCAACGTATAAGTGGCTCTTCTTCTCATTGTTTCTAAAGCCGACACCATCCCATACAATTTCGGTAAAAGTGACCTTGTTGTAGCGTTCCTGCAGGCTGTCCTGGTAGGCTTTACTGGTAACAATTGCCTTAATGCTGTCCCGGACGGCGATCATCTTCACCTCATCTGCTTTTAAGGCAACGGTACGACTGTTTTTCCAGTAGGTACTGTCTCGTTCGTAGGCCTCTCGCTCGGTAACGGCAACTTCGTTGCCCAAAAACCTGGGAGGAAATGGATAGTTGTGCTGGTAATTGGAATAGCGTAAAGTAGTTGCTCCGTCGTAAGTAACCCGCTTGCCTGCTTTTGCCTGATAGTGAAAAGTCTGTTGGTCAACAATCCAGAGGCTGTCCTGATGCAATTGGTAAGATTGCTCGAGGCGAAACTGGTCAAAAAACTTCAGCGGATACTTACTGAATTCCAAATCCAGGCGGTTGATCGTCCAACTCCCTTCATTGATCCATAGGGTACCTTTACAGGTGTTGTTGCCTTTCTTACGGGGAGAAACGCTGATTTTATAGACAATCTGCTGACCTTCGAGGTCAGTACTTTCCAGCTTGAATTTATAAGAGAGTACGCCCGTATTACTGAGTGGAGAGATCACAGGAGCATCAGATATCGCCGTCAGGCTGACCATGTTACGATAAAAGTTGAAATCCGTTTCGCCAAATCTGGGCACAAAGAGCCCACGTACGTTTCCGTAGGCACTATAGGCGGTTCGTTCTTCCTTGTATTGGCGGGGCTGCTGAAAATTCAGGATAACTTCCATTTCAAGCAGATTAAGACCAGCAAGCAACGCTTTGCGGGCTTTTTCCTCAGCAGCAAAAGGGTCGGGGCCGTTTTCCTCCGGAGCAGTATCTACCTCCACGATTGGCTTTTTGGCTTTCCTGGCAGCACGCGTAACGTCTTCGCGGGCTTTGACGTAAATGCTGGTACGATAAGAGGCGGCGGCGCGCAGGTGCTTTGATTTGTTTTTGACCACCTTACGAATAATGCCGTAAGCTGGGTCTCTTCCAGCAGCTTTAACGGTGATCTCTTCGAGTTCAGCGTTGGATGTCAGCAGGGTGATGTCCTGGGTAAGATCCTCGGCTCCCATCACGATCTCCAGCTTGCGCGAGCTGTAGCCTAGGCTGGAGAAAATCAGACGGTACGATCCTTCGGTATCGAACTGAAAACTGTAGCGCCCCTCCGCATCAGCGGTGGTGCCATTATCCAGTTCTTGTACAAGTAGGTTGGCGAAGGGAATGGGCTCCCCCTGTTCATTGGTAACTCGACCGGATACGGTTTGCGCCGAGGCCAGTAAACCACAACATAGGGCGAGGATAAATAGGGTGAGCTTTTTCATTCAGTAAGGGGCGTGTGCACAAATAGACGCATTAAAGACTAAGGAATTTTCTCCAGGGTTGTCTTTATTCTTTTTTTAATTATTGGAAGTAGGAATTCCGGCAATTAGGGCCTGGTTATCAGATGCGTCGCAAGGTGCTTTTATTCTTCTTTTCGAGGAACTGCACCAGGCTTTAATCAGAGGCAAAAACTTCAAGTATCAGCTTTTTCGGTGACACACCTGCTAAGGAAATACCGGCTGACCCAAAGTAATCCACCGCCAAGTAGAATAGGTTCAATACAGGGATAATTTGATTTGCCCCACAGCAGTTTTCCCGAGGGGTAGGCGCCTCAGTTTCCTCAGAATTCAGTCGATACAAACAGCATGCTGCTTTAAACCTGGAAGGCCATTATTACAACCTTGCTCAATGTCAGGTTAGGGCTATTTGGCTGAGTTTTACTAAGTCTAGTGGCCTAAAAACACGTCTGTTGATCGTCAGTTCGTTATTCATTTAGTCTGGTAGGCGGTCCTAACAGCATAACAGATTAAATTACTAACAGAATCCATTATTTGTTAGTTCTATCGTGTTGATTGTTAGTTGTTTACAGTAGTTTTTGCCCAGGACGTCAACTTACTTAATGCGGTATTGTACCCCAACCACTAGTTGGGTAGGCCGCACCCGTAGCAGCTCTCCCGAGTAAGTGGGGGTCATGATTCTCGTTATCCCAGTCATAGCCGAAAAACCATCCGTAAGCTGATAGTTCAGCTGCAGACCGGCGCGCAGCCGGAAGCGATTAATGGCTGAGTTGTCAGACAGACCGGAGGAAGATTCATTCGAGGCAGTGATGTTGCCAAAGCCTGCGGTGAGGTCTGTATTTGCAGTGGCTCTGTTGTTGAAGAGATACTCAAGGTTTTCTTCATTCAGGGTGGCATTAATCACGCCATTGGCCGTGAGCAAACCTTCTAATTGGGTGTTTGCCGTAAGATGGAGCCGCGGCATAAGGCGGTATTGTAACCCAGCGAATAGCTCTAACCCACTGGTGGTGAGGGCTGTCCCTTGTGACCCTAGCGTAAACCGCAGCGGGTCAATGGCATTACTAACCATGTCTGCCGTTGGCAGTCCCTCAATGGCTTCGTCATTACTGCCCCCCGTTCTTTTACCTAGTTGCATGAAATCTCTGCGGTACCGGAGACTAATTGGGAAACGGATACGCCCTTTCGGAGAGATAAGCGTGCCTAGCCCGAGCGTGAATCCAGGAGTTGTTCCACCCTGAGCCAAACTGCCGGTTGCCTCTACAAACAGGGGGAAACTTGGTTTTGACTTTGAGACGGATACTTCGGGAAGTCCTCGCAGTACCGGAACCTTGGTAATTGGCGGTGAGTGTAAGGCGAAAAGTGCTACGGGTTCAATTCTCGCCCTTTCACCAATAGAAACTACTGCGTCCAGCTTATCTTCCTGGTCAGCCGCAGGAGCCAGTGTTGAGTTCCCGTTAGCCATATCAGTAGATGGCTGGGGCTGATCGAGGTTTGGTTCAGGACTAATACTTACCGCTGAATTACCGAAATCTATTACGGCCTTTACTTTCTTCGTTGCTGGTGGGTCGATGGCGGGTACGTGTACTACCGGACCTGGCGGTGTTGCCTGAGGCGTCGTTCTAGTCGGTGCACTCGGAGCCTTCGCTTCGGTAAACGGGTTGGCAGTTGCTGCGGGACTACTTGATGCAACGGGTGCATTTGGGGCTGGAACACTGATGCTTTCAGGTATCGTTTCTGATGCTGGCGCCTCTGATCGGTCTCCACTCAGGAACCAGGCTGCCGTTGCTCCAAGCAAGAGCAAGATGAAAAGCACCGCTCCGCGTGTCCATAGCAGAAAACCTTTCGGGTTTTCATCATCATCCAGCCGCTGCTGCATATCTGTCCAGGCATCATCCCAGAAGGCAGCATCGTCAGTCCAGTCTTGGTTTACTTTACCCGGCATAACGGTTGTTTTTAAAGACGGAGGATTGTAATTTATCCTTTAAAATCTGGCGTGCTTTATTCAAGTGCCACCGGCTGTTTCCTTCGGCGAACCCCATTCTCTGGGCAATCTCGGCGTGGGAGTAGCCCTCAACTGCGAACAGCCAGAATACTTCCTTGCTCTTCTCTGGGAGCATCTCGATCAGTTTACAGAGGTCTTCCGCATAAAGCGATTGCATTGCCTGCGCTTCGGTCGGTTGATCCCAATCGACAATTTCCATGGTGGGACGCTGTTTGGTGCTTCTGAACTGATCAATAGCACTATGAAAAACGAGTCGCTTAACCCAGCCCTCCAGACTACCTTCCCAACGGTAGGTGTCTAATTTCTGGAACACCTTCATCATACCGCCGTTCAGGAGTGCCATGGCTTCCTCTCTACCCGGCGCGTAGCGCCGGCAAACCTTGAGTCCTACCGGTGCAAAGCGCCGATAGAACACTTCCTGGGCACGCCGATCACCGGAAAGGCAAGCAGCTACCAGCTGGCGTTCACTTTCGTATGGAGGGGTAGAATTGATAATCTTTAAGGTTGCACGACAAGAGCTTGCCGGGAATTCAGAATCTAAACATGCTCTATGATTAATTAAAATCTCAGCCCTCCGCGGATGACGAGGCGACGGTAATTCACGACGCGTTCTAACTCATCCAGATTCGGCGTTATTACGGTAAACTTACTGTCCAGAAAGCGGTAGCCAATGTCGAAGGTTAATATTCCCCAGCCTCCATTCGGAGGCATCAATTCCAGGCCGACTGATGGGTGGAGCAGAAAACTTAGATTACGATCGATAATTTCATTATCGGACGCTGCAGATCCAAAAGGAATACTCGGGCCAGCTTCAAAGCGTACGAGCGGTCGTACCCGACCGCCATTGATACTAAATGCTGATTCGGCAAAAGCAGTCGCGGCAAGCACATTCTCGTTGCGGGCATCAGACATGAGACTGATATCCACGCCGCCTCCAACTTTCAGGAACTTGACTTCTTTAACCAGGTGGTAAGCAAAACTACCACCGATGGTGGTCGAAATTCCACCGAAGCGAGAGTTGGTAGTTCGACCCGTGTTGATCGCTCCGGTAACCTGATGGAAGAAGCTTCGCGTTGGCCGGAAGGTGGTAATTTCAGCTACTTCCTCTGGCTGAGCGGTACTGGCCTGACGTTGTCTGTTCCTACGGATATTATTCAGGCGTCCTTTGTCTAGGCGGAAATTGACCCGGCGAACATCTTCGCCGGCAATTTCTTTGAGGCTGCCATCATTCAGCACCACAACCACCCGCTTATTGTGTACATATTCAATCACCGTACCCTCAATGAGGTCGCCTCCTCTGAGGGATACGACATCTATATATTCCGGCGCAGTTTGCTGAGCCGTTAGTGAATGCAGAGACAATAGAAGGAGTACAGCGAGCAAAGTCGGGCGCATAGGGCTGGGGTTTGCATCTAAGGTAAGCGTCCGGAGATTAACCGGTAGCTTACTGGCAGATGTTGATGCGACTAGTGGCAGTGAGCTGCCCTTCGTCGGTATAATCGTATTGTTGTATGCCTTCGTTATAATAGCCCAGCACGATCAGGTCATTGTCCTGCGGCAGCACGATTACGTCTCTGGCGGTGATATCATTTACATGGTCGAGTTCTTCTCCGAGCAGCCCATTATCGTCCAGGTCAAAAACCCGGAATCCTTCCCACTGGCTACACAGGAAGAGTTTGCCTTCAGCAACACCGAGGCCATGACTGCTTGACATCGGTGTGATCTGCAGAGAGACCGGTGCACGTGGGTTGCTTACATCAAGGATTTCCAACTGATCTCCAACGGAACCACAGTCGCGGCCGCCCCAAAGAGTGACGTATGCCAGGTCGTTGTTGACTACCACGGGGTCACAGGCAAAGACGTGCTCAAAAGTGGAGAAGTGTTCCGGAGCCAGGGGGTCATCAATTCCGTAGATGTGAACACCCGTTTGGGAGCCGATGTAGAGTTGGTTTCCGTAGGGGAAAATGGTCTCTATGCCCCAACCGAGTTCAATGGTGCCGGCCAGTGCTGGCGTTTCCGGAGCAGTCAGGTCAAATGCTCTAAGCCTCGTTTCGTCAACGGCATAGAGGGTACTGTTAGCGATCGTGAAACGGGCAAGGCTACCGCCCTGGCCTACAGTTTCACCGGATGGACTACCGCCAACATCAGCAGCAGTATTTGCAAAACTTGATACTGCCAGTTCGTCAACGCTGCTGGCAAAGAAGCGATTTCCATCCCGGAAGACCCGGTTGTCGAAATTGCTGCTGACACAGTCAACTATCCGCTGCTCTTCCGTCGGAATCCAGTCTACTACAAACTGATCTTCATCGAGTACCTCCGCAAACACGGAGTAAGGCTCAAATACATTTTCAGTCCGGCCAACCAGGGTTGGATTCTCTGGGTTGGAGAGGTCAAAGGCGACCAGGTCAACATATTGGTTGATGTAAAGGATGTCGTTACGTACGGCAATGCCTTGACCCCCGGGCACCTCCATAAAGGTGATGGGTACCGGGTTGTTGGAATCAGCATTATCCAGGATGTGCAAGCCCTGACCGTTTTCTACTAAAAAGAGGTAGTTCTCGTAAACGTAGAAGCTGGTGGCTTCGCAAATGTCCTGTGGAATACCGCAGATGAAGGAGGAGGAGCGCCACTCATCGGAGGATACTACCACCGGGTCAAAGCCGCGCACAAGGCGGTCTTCCTGGCAGGTCTCCTCGATGCAGCCCGTGAAGGCGAAGGCAAGGACTAGAAGGGGGATAAGGTTGTGTAATACTTTCATTTGTAGGGACCAATTTGGTTGCTACTCTGATGAGACGGATAAAACAGTTAAGGCGTTGGTAGTATGGAGAAAAAACATCCTCTTATTTTCAACAGTGCCTAAAAAAGTAATCCCGCTGCCATCAGACAGCGGGATTGTTTCAGCAGATGATGCCCTGAGGCTATCCAGTGTAGTTATAATTACTTAGCCTTGATGCCACAGCCGATAGCTTTGACCTCTGCGGGCTCAGGAGTATTCCCTGCTTCCAGTGCGGCGACGGCCATTTCGACGTAGCGCTCGCTAACGCCCTCAGGATCCTGTGCACTATCATCGATAGCGCCGTGGTAGCGGAGTACCCGGTCAGCATCGAGCAAGTAAATTTCTGGTGTCTTTGTCGCGCCATACTGTGGGTAGATCTCCTGGGTGGCATCAATTACGTAGGCAAATCCAAAGCCTTGTTCTTCACCGCGGACTTTCATGGCCTCCAGACTATCGTCGGGCTTAATGGTTATGTCATTTGGCTGGATCGCAATGACTGGGTAACCCATCGGGCTAAGCTTTTCGTGTAGCGCAACAAGCCGCGTTTCGTAGCCCTTGGCGTAGGGGCAGGTATTACAGGTAAAGGTGACCACGTAGCCTTTGGGCTTCTCGCCGTTGGCGTCCATGGTGTTCGCGAGGCTGTGCATCTTTCCGTCAGTTCCCTCCAGGTTAAAATCAGGAGCTACGTCGCCGATCTGCAGACCAGCCATTTTTTTAGCTTTATCTGGCGCGGGCGCGGGTGCAGTAGCCTGTTCTGCATCAGGGGCAGTGTTTTCGCTGGCGGATCCTCCATCGGTCTCGGGTGCTCCGCAGGCAAAGAGGGCGAGCAGTAGCACGAAAGAAGGTAATTTAGTTAGCACTTGCATAGTTGTTGTTTTAATGGCTTAACGCACGGCTTCCACGCTGGTTTTAAGCGAGGCGTAAGATTCATAACTGCCAGAATGGAATACGCGCTCCTCATCATGGTATATAACGGTCACGGGAATAGCGCCTCCCCATTCGGGGTCTACCTGGTCGATCCAGTTGTTATACTTATCATCAGCCAAGGCGATGACGGGAGGTAAATCAGGGTTGTCTCCCACGTATCGCTTGAGCTTAGTGCCGATATCTTTTTTAAAGTCGAGGCTGACGGCAACGACCACCAGATCATCATCAGCTGCTTTGGCAAGCTGTTCGAAATAGGGCATTTCTTCAACGCAGGGTTTGCACCAGGTTGCCCAGAAGTTGATCACGTAAGTCTTTCCATCTTGCTGCTCAAAAAGCGGGGCAATGTCAGCGAAAGAATCATAAACAGGGTAGGAGAGGCTGTCGATATTAGGCGTAAGCAAGGCCGTAACAACGGAGGATTCCTGACCTTCTTGTCCGGAAGATTGACACGCTACCAAAAGAACTGGGAGGAGGAGAAAAAGCAATCGCATACCCCAAAGCTAGGGATTAAGGCAGCAGTAGGTTGCTGGATTCTACACAAACGGTGTTTCTCTAGACAATTCTATCCGTTGGGTCGAGCATTGTCCATGCTTCTTTACGCTGTAGCAGGGGAGGGGACACCCTGCCAAGTGTGGGTATTGTGATGGAGGGGTACGAAAAACGAATAGTAATTGTCCTTATTCCGGCAGCTGTAGCGAGTAATCGAAAGCTTCAAAATCGACGGCAAAGTGTTGTCGGACCAGGGAGACTAACTCGGGGGTATAATACTCCTTTAACTGCTCTGCCGCATTGGTGGCGTGATGCCGGCTGGTTTGCCCAGCCCGGGAGAAGTGATCGGGAGACAGAAATTCCGCAATGCCCAGTTGCTCGGCGATATGACGCAGGTCGGTTTCCAGACGTTCAAATTTCCCGATGAAATCATAGCTGATTCCGGACTGATGCGTTTGGTAATACTGTACCCTCCAGTGCTGGTCTTGTTCAGCTGGTTGCATCGCACAAACGGCCTTTACGAAAGTAGCAAAGGTGATAGGACTTTCCGGCTGGTCTTCTTCCCCCAGGGCTTTCAGGATATTCATTTTCTGGGGTTGATTCCGGACCACTTTGTCAAGGTATCCGGAGAGTAACCGTGTGAAAGGGTTGCGGACGAAACAGAAGGTTGTGATGTCTGGCCGGCTGATCCATTCTGGGAGTTTCTCCACCTGCCAGGTGTCAAGAAAGGGGAGGAACTCATTATAGTGGAGGGTAGCAGATCGTTCTGCGTATGGTTTTATCTCGCCGTACTCTGCATCGATCAGTAGTTTTCTGATCGTCGTGCAGGCAACTTTAGGGTTGTTAGCAAAAACATAGTGGTGTTTCGGCGAAATAAGGAGCGTATGGCGAAAATCCTGAGGAGAGATACCAGGGTGAAGGTGGGCATATTCCTCTTCGCGTGCAGTTAAGCATTGATTCCAGGTCAAGATGGTCGTGTATTAGTCGTACCCAAAATGCCAGCAGTTAGACTATTAGTTGCAAGTGAAGGGTAGAGATCGGGAAGTAGTGTTCTGACACCGTGCCTTCTTGGTCACTTGTCACTGCACCAGCGTCCGCGCCCAAAACCTGATGGTTCAGTCGATGTATCGCTTGGTCAAATCTCCGTAAGCGTCAATGCGCCGATCCCGGAAAAACGGCCAGATTCGGCGCACGTCTGCGGTGCGCTTACGATCGATGGTAACGACGGAGTGGTCCTCTCGGTCAACTGGCGCCTGGTAGAGCAACTCACCCTGCGGGCCGGCCACGAAGGATGAACCCCAAAAGGAAATGCCGCCGGTTACACGACTGGGATCTGACTCGTAGCCCGTTCTATTGACGGAAACCACCGGCAGGCCATTGGCTACTGCGTGTGCCCGTTGACTAACCATCCACGCATCCCGTTGGCGATCTTGCTCCTCTGGAGAGTCCGTTGATTCATAACCAATTGCGGTGGGGTAGATGAGGATTTCCGCCCCTGCAAGCGCCATTAACCTGGCGGCCTCCGGGTACCATTGGTCCCAGCAAACCAGGACGCCTAACTTGCCAACGCTGGTTGCTATCGGCTGAAAACCGATATCGCCAGGGGTGAAGTAGAACTTTTCGTAATAGGCAGGATCATCAGGGATGTGCATCTTGCGATACTTGCCGGCAATGCTTCCGTCTTTTTCGATTACTACGGCGGTATTATGGCACAAGCCGGGGGCACGTCGTTCAAAGAGAGAGAGCACCAATACGCAGTCTAGCTCTTGGGCCAGGGAGCCGAAAAAAGTAGTGCTAGGCCCGGGGATAGGTTCTGCCTGGTCAAACACGGTAGTATCCTCCGTTTGGCAAAAATACAGTCCGGTATGCAGCTCCTGAAAAACGATAAGCTCCGCTCCTGCAGCTTTGCAAGACCGTGCTTTTGCTGCAGAATGCTCGAGGTTGATAGTCCGGTCAGCAGTGTTAGCTTGCTGGACGATCCCAATGTTCAACTCCGAATTGCTCATAATGTGAAATTATGACTTGTCCAGCTCCACTATAATGGTTGGTAAACACAGCTGGCCAAACGGTAATAAGCCGACTATTTCTATTGGGGCACCTCCACGATTAGGTAAAAAGATGGTGCTCGTAGCAGTTATGCGTCCTGCTGATCGTAATCGTACGGTAGCAACTTGGCGTCCTTTACCGTAGAGAGCGTCATCAAGGTCTTGAGGCGCTCAATTTCATCGATCTGCTGTAGCGTCTTGAAGAGTAGGCGTTCATAAGTTGGAATGTCCTTACAAACAATCTTGATCAGAAAATCAGCTTCGCCGGTAATGATGTAGCATTCGGTGATCTCCTCAATTGTATCAACTTGCTCAAGGAAACTTTCCCGTGCCTGCGGCTTACGCCAGTCGAGTGAAACGAGAACGAAGGTTTTGACCATCAAGCCAATGGCTTCAGGGTTAACTTGTGCGTGGTAGCTTTGAATAACATCACTCTGTTCTAGCTTCTTGACACGTTCCAGCGTAGGGGCTGGGCTGAGGCCAATACGTTTGGAGAGATCAAGGTTGGTAATCTTGCTATTATCCTGAAGGATTTTCAGAATGTGAAGGTCGATTTTATCCAGTTTATCTGACATAGCTAGCGCTTAGAGTAATTAAGCTGCGAAGATAGGTCGGCCAACTATTGTTTCAAAATAAGCCTTGAGAAAGTATATAATTTTACTGAATGTTGTTTTTTTAAGGTAAATAGAAAGCTTTAATTGTCAGGGGGTTAGAAACAAAGCAGCCACTATCTGGTGGGATAGTGGCTGCAAGGCGGCTCGATGTCTTAGTTGACTCTGAATAGAAACACGGGCGATTATGGCCAGATACCAAGAGAGATGTAATCACTTGAAATCTTCTTGATGGCCAAGACGAAAGCTGCTGTCCGCAGGTCCTGAATGTCATCATTGTCCCGATAGATTTCATAGATTCCCTGGAAGCCAGTGATCATGGTTTCTTCGAGTCCTGAGCGTACGAGATCGATCTCGTCGGCTCCGCGAACGATCATTTCTTTATCGCGCTCACTGATGATCTTCCCGGTAGTTGCTTCGATTTGCTCCACAATCCGGCGGTAGGCGCGCTCGTCAAAGCGCTTTTCGAGGCGACCAAAGCGCATGTGGCTGAGGTTTTTGAGCCATTCGAAGTAACTCACCGTTACACCACCTGCGTTCAGGTAAATGTCTGGAATGACAATAACGCCACGCTCAGCAAGAATTTTGGCACCACCAGCGGTAACAGGACCATTTGCTGCTTCAGCAATGATTTTTGCCTTAACGTCCATGGCATTATCGGCACGGATCTGGTTTTCAAGGGCTGCTGGAACGAGAATATCACATTCGAATTCCACTACTGAGCGGCGATCTTCCTTGCCAAATACTTCTACTCCGGGGAAGCTGAGGATGCTACCGTGTTCTTTACGGTGCTGGATTACCGCATGGATGTCAAATCCATCCTTACTGTAGATAGCGCCCTCTACCTCGGATACACCGATGATTTTAACGCCTCCTTCGTCCTGACTGATGGTAGCAGTGTGTGAGCCTACATTACCAAGCCCCTGGACAACCATGGTTTTGCCTTCAATGCCAACACTCATGCCGAGTTTTTCCATCAGGTCTGCCTGGTTACAGGCTTCACGGATACCGTAGAAGACGCCTCGGCCCGTAGCTTCAGTTCGGCCACGGACACCGTTTTGGCTAACTGGTTTACCCGTTACACATCCTGCGGCATTGATATCGTCGGGGAAGAATGAGCGGTAGGTGTCATAGATCCAGGCCATTTCCCGGCCACCTGTTCCGTAGTCAGGCGCTGGCACGTCAACGGCAGGGCCAATAAACTTGCGGCGAATCAACTCGGTTGTGTAGCGCCTGGTAATTTTTTCCAGGTCTTCTGCATTGTATTCCCATGGGTTGATCCGTACGCCACCTTTGGCACCGCCAAAGGGAACATCCACAATGGCACACTTGTAAGACATCAGGGTCGCAAGTGCTACCACCTCGTCCTGATTTACGTGGTTAGAATAACGGATTCCTCCTTTTGTCGGGCTGCGGTGGTGGCTGTGCTGGGCACGGTAAGCTTCAATTACCTTCACCTTTCCATCAATTTTCACTGGGAAGTGAATCTGGTACACGCTGTTACAGATTTTAATCTGTTTCAGCATCCCTTCAGGAAGGCCCGTGTGGGGGGCTGCAGCATCAAAGTAAAGATTGACGCTATCTAAAAAGGAAACATTTTTGTCAGACATGATCTTCAATTTGCTTTTCTAATTTGGTTAGGCGGCGGTCCGCAGACCACAAATAAAAAACTAAGCCCAGGAAAACGACTACGATGACTGCTACCACCACGTATATCTTCCCGATGCTCCGCAGAAAATCTGCTGGCGGATCGGCTGATTGCGCAGTCACGGCTAAAGAGAAAATCAGCAGTAGAGATGTGGCAAATAATCGACTCATTCCCGGAGGGCGAATTTGGTTAGGGTAGCAAAGGTACTGCACCTTGCCGTGGCGAATGTAGGTTAAAGTGTCGGATAGTAGATTGTTACGGTAGAATGATTTTTTATCGGCATGTTTCCGGACCAGAAATTAACTCTAAACGCTCCTTCTTTCCGGGCTTTGCCTTGATCTTTTTGTCGACTTCCGCCCAGGGTTAATCGAACAGTTTTAACTAACGTCAAGATCAACCGTAATATTGAAGTATAACCATTAGACGAGACAAGAAATGAAACTGGCAACCCTACAAATTGGAAATGACGTAATTGAAGCACACAATAACATGTGGACTGGTGTAGAAACAGTTTACTTTAACGGTCAGGTAGTAAGTAAAGCCTTCAACTGGTTTCACGGCGTGCATAAGTTTTCTGTTTTAGCAGAAGACGGTATGGCTTATGATCACTACCGAGTTGATTTTCGTTTCAGTTTTAATGCTGCTGCTGCGGTAGCAATTGATGTCTTCCGTAACGGAGAATGCATTTTGGATCAGTCGGGGACCAACAGTCGATACCGTAAAGTTGTAACTTCGCAGAGCAGCGAATCAACCTGCGGAACCAGGGATTACCTGGAACTTCGCCAACTCGATCGTTCACCTTTATACCGTGAAGAAGACTTGGTCTGATGTCATTTCTCACAGGATAACAAATGGTGCTCTGACACCTTGGTTACTAAATAAATTAGCAATGAGAATTTTAAGTTTACCGGTGGCCGAAGACTTATTGGAAGTACATGTTTGCTGGTGGTCAGGCAAAGAGAAAGTGTACTGGAACGGGACTGAGGTAAGCTCAAAATGGCATTTTATCGGCTCAAAGCATCACTTCACGGTAGATGCTCCCGATGGTTCTGGGATTGATAACATTCGGGTAACGACCTCCTATGGTTGGCTGGGGTATCAGTATGATGTGTTCTACAACTCAAAGTGTTTACTGGCTAGTGGAAGAACGAAGGTCTCCCGCGTACAAAGCAATTGGGAAAGTGGCGGCTCGGCCAAACCGGTCCATGTGTCACGGCGAAAACAAGAGCAACTTAGCCTTAAAGAACTCGAAGAGCAACTCGTTTAGTAGATGCTAGTTTGGCTAAATTATGTCCGGTAATTAGCAGTTTGGTACAGCATAATGCTTCCAACTACTGTTAGTGATAGCCCGCCTTGGGGCCAAAGTAAATCTTTCCAACTTAACGATATCTATGACCATTACCCGAAGTCTGGCGTATCAAGCCTTCATTTTAAGTACTGTTGCTGCTTTGGCCGTAATCTCCGGTCTCTTGCTATATAACAGCCTTTTTCAGACGCGCTACATCCAAGTGACCCTGTTGGGGCTCGGACTTTTCTTTGGTTGGTTGACTGGATACATGGCCGTCCTGGCGTACCGGCTGGGAAGGCTGGAAATTGATAAGGTTCGGCAGGTGATGCGCTCCTACACCCTTTTTGGCAGTGTTCGGGTGGAATTCGGTAAGCACGAGGTGAAGCGCTTCGCGATTCGTAATGCTACAACTAACTACAGTAGTTCCCGGGATATGGTAGTACTAACGGAGGGCGAGGCCCATGTCATTCCCTTATTGGGAATGACTACTCACCTGCACCAAATTCACCGATTTTTCCGGAAACACCAGTATGACCCCAAAGTTGAAAAGCTTCTAAACTACCGAGATTTCCGCGCCTTCGGCTGGATTATGGTGGCTATAGGCGGCCTGGTTACCGTAATTACTTTAAGTAGCTTGATGGGGAGCAAAGCACTGGCACTAGAGCGTTTTGATGTAGCTCATGTCGAGATGTTTACGGTAAATGCGGACCGCTATGTACTCAATTACAACGATGATAACCTGCTTACCTCAGTTGATATTTCTGATGATGGCAAGTCAGGTTTCATCTTTAAACTAAAAGCACCTTACTTTTCTTCCGACGATTTAAATCGGCTTTCCAATGAGCTGGATAAAGGTTATTTGGTGGTGCAGATTGCTACAAACAAGGAGCTATTCGAGGAAAAGGTCTATGGAGTAGACCACCCTATCAACTTTAACGAGCGTCACTTTCACTACGACCAAATACCGGTTTTTCAGCTTAAAGTAGGAGAGCTTACGGTTGGCAGTCTGCAAGCACTTGCATCTGCATCCGGAGGCAACGGAAAGTCTTGGTTTGCAGCCTTTGGTCTTCTACTAATATTGGGGGGAGCAATGCTGATAAAGTCGTTTAAGGCGCCAGTTTTAGGGTAGTGTTAATGGGCGTTTTGCCGCTACGGCCTACCTCAAGCAAATAGTGGCCCGGCAGAGCATTCCACCGAGCCACTATCTTGCGGTTATGTACAGGTCTTGTCGACCTTGGAATTACCAGATACGTACCCGGTCTGCCGGAGCGAGATACATGGCATCTCCTTCCTGGATGTCGAAGGCCTCGTAGAAGGCATCGATGTTCACCAGTGGCTGGGTGGCCCGGACTTTGCCCGGGCTGTGGGGGTCCGTTTTCACCTGATTGCGGATAGCGTCATCGCGCGATAGGGTCCGCCATACGGTAGCCCAGCTCATGAAGAAGCGCTGCTCGGGCGTGAAACCATCAATGTTGTCAGGGCGGCCGTTCTCAGCGTAGAACATCTGTAGTCCGTCGTA
>CAZTTF010000353.1:0-24282 GCA_964616365.1 uncultured Lewinella sp.
GAGATGCTGCCTCGATTGCTGCCGCTTACACGGCAGATGGTAAAATCTTCCCCAACGGAAGCGACATCATGGAAGGAAGGGAAGCGCTGCAGCAATACTGGACGCCAAGGCCAGGAGGAGAAATGTCCTACCATAAGATCACGCCGCTTGAGATTACCGTCGTTGGTGATACGGCCCATGACCATGGGTATTATGAAGGTCGTAGTTCGGCTGCAGACGGTAAAGAAACCAGTTGGCGCGGCAAATACGTCATCATCTGGAAAGAGGTAGACGGTGACTTGAAAATCTATCTCGACATCTGGAACCGCATGTGATTAGTTAAAGGCAAAAAAAGACGCCAGCTCCCGTAACGGAAGCTGGCGTCTTTGCTTTGGATAACCGGGGAAGCATTACTTCTTGGTTACCAGCTTTACGTTAAGGTCAAACTCGTCGTAGATGGTCTTGTCGCCCAGGTTATCAATGAAGGAACCAGAGCCGTAACGTACGTCGAAGTCGGTGCGGTCGATCGTCAGGTCAGCAGTTGCCACATAAGTACCAGCTTCCTCCTTCACCTTAGCGTTAAAGCGAATAGTCTCCGTGTTCTCCTTGATGGTGATGTCTGCAGTAACCCGGTAATCACCAGGAGTGCCGCGGCTCACAACTTTAGTGATCTCCAATTTTGCGGTTGGGAAATTCTCTACTCCGAAAAAGTCGGCGCTTTTCAGGTGCCCTTCCAGCTTTGCTGCACTACCTCCCTGCAGGTCGGTTACGGCAATGGATGGCATGTCGATCAGGAAGCTGCCACCAGAAAGCACTCCGTCGGTGAACTCAAGGTCACCACTCTTAACTTGAATGGTTCCTTCGTGCTCGCCAGTTACTTTGTAACCTTTCCAGGTAATAACGCTCGCATCCGTGTCTACCTGCACACTGGCAACGGTAGCAAAAGCGAAAAGGAAAGAAGAAATAAGGAGAATTGATTTAAACATGATTGGTTCTTTTTTAAAGATTTGTTTTCGGTTAATGACACAAAGGGATTGCTCTGGCTCCTGCTTCACTGGAAGCGATCAATAATCCATGTAGCGTAGGCAAAGCCGAAAGACAAGGATAGCGAGAAGGGCAAACCACGTTGCGCTAAATTCGATGTATATACATTGATTGTACCGATATGGTTTAAACGATCACAAAAAAATGTGAACAAATGCGGAAAAAAGAACGATAGAGAAGGATGTAGGTACTAAAATGGACCAACTTTTGCGTTAGGCGAACGACGTGGGAAAGCTGTGTCCCCTTATCTTACCCGCATTATTATCTGATACCTGCGCAGAACGCGCCACGCTTTTTAACTAAACTGCCAAGATGAACCCACTAAAAGCCACCAAAATTTGGGCCCTTTGTTTTGCCTTACTTTGTGTAAGTGTAACAGCCGCGGCCCAAGCCACTACCGTTTATACTGATGCCTGGGCCATATACAAGAAGGCCGAAGCAGACCAGGCGGACAACCTGCTAGCTAAAGCCCAGCGGCAGTATGCAGAAGTTATTGAGCTGCTTTTGCCCGTGCATCAGCCAGAGGCCGAACTGCTTAGAATTAAGGCGGAGTTGAACCGTGCTAAAATTGCCGTTAAGCTGGGCAAAGCGGATGGAGAGAAGTTGATTCTTGACTTCGTGCGCCGTTATCAACCAGATCCCGTGGCCAATGAGGCCTTACTGGAAATTGCGAATTATTACTTCAACGACAACAAGCTTGAAAAGGCGGTCAGTTACTACCGCAGAGTTCCCACTGCGCTGCTCACCGCTGAGCAACGTTCGGAAGTCAACTTCCGGTTGGGATATGCGAGTTTCGTGCAGAAAAAGTTTGCCGATGCCAAGCGTTACTTCCAATTCAGTAAAAGTGTCCAGGGAGAGTTCTACTACCCTACCAACTACTACCTGGGGATGATTCAGTTCTTCGAAGGCAACTATGATGCCGCAGTTGGGCAGTTTCAAATCGCTGAAAAAGACCGCAAGTACAAAGCCTACATTCCGTACTACCTCACGCAGATATTTTTTGCTCAGCGTCGTTATGACGAGCTGATCGCTTACGCAGCACCCCTGGTGGGAACCAGCCGTATCCGCAACCAGAAAGAGATCAAGCAACTCCTGGGACAGGCCTACTTCGAAAAAGGTAATTACCAGGCTGCACGCCCCCTGCTGGAAGAATATGCCCGTGGTAACCGCCGGATGCAGGAAGAAGAACTGTATCAATTAGGTTTCACCCAGTACAAGCTTGGGGACTTCAAGGCCGCCAAGAAATCATTCGTGGAACTAGCCACTCAAAACAGTCTGGTGGGGCAATCAGCTAGCTATTACCTCGGAGACCTTGAATTACGGGCCGGTGATGGTGAAGCAGCCCGCGTTGCCTTCGGCACAGCCTCCCGCATGAACTTTGATGCGGCCCTCCAGGAAGAAGCCTTATTTAACTACGCGAAGTTGAGCTACGAGCTCAACTACCCAGCAGATGCCATTGCTGCTATTGAAAAGATCCAGCCCAGCAGCCGGTACTACCTGCAGGGGCAGGAGTTGTTGGGAGACGTGTTTAACACTACCCAGGACTATGCGCGTGCGCTGGACATCCTTGAGCGGATGCCCAATCGTACACCAAGACTTGAAGAGGCCTACCAACGAGCAGCCTTTAACCGAGGGCTCGAATTGCTCCGGAGAAATGATGAAACGGGAGCAATGGACCTCTTCCAAAAAAGTTTACAAAGGCCCGTAGATGCCAGTCTGCGCGCTCAGGCACTGTATTGGTTAGCGGATATTTCAAACCGTAATGAGGACTACACCTCCTCGATCAACTACGTCAATCAGTTCCTGACGCTGGCGAGCAATGTCCAGGGACTTCCCCCGCAGGCCAGCCCCTACACCGCGAACTACCTTCAGGGGTATAACTATTTGAAGCAGGACAACTATCCTGCCGCCCTCGAATACTTTACGGCCACCGTTGAAGGCATCGAAAGAAACCTTCCCTACATCACGGACCAGGACGTTAGAGAGCGGGTGCTCGGAGACGCCGTGCTGCGCGCCGGCGATGCCCACTTTAGCCGCAACCAGTACGACCAGGCCGCCCGCTTCTACGACGATGCCATTAACCGGAGGACATCTGGATTTGTGTACGCTCTTTACCAAAAGGCCGTAATTGAAGGGCTACGTAATCGCAATGCGGACAAGGTAATCGCCCTGGAACAACTCGTTCAGCAATACCCGCGCAGTGAATACGCTGACGATGCGCTCTTCCAACTTGCTCTGACCTACCAGGAGCTACAACGACCACAGCAGGCACTGGCACCATTACGGACCATTGTCCGTGATTACAAAGTGAATTCCCCACTCGTAAACCAATCACTACTTCAGTTAGGTCTGATCAGTTACAACCTCGGCAACCGCGACGCAGCCATTGACTACTACAAGCAGGTATTCAGCAACAACCCCGAAGCCGGTGAATCTGACCGTGCCCGGGAAGCACTACGGGAAATTTACGTAGATGACATGGGACGTGCAGATCTCTTCTTCCAGTTCTTCGAAACTTTGCCCGGACAGGAGATCAATACCGATAGCCGGGAACGGATTACCTACGATGCCGCAAAAAGCCAGTACGAGAATGGCAACTACGAGCGTGCCATCAGTGCACTAACGGATTACTTGCGTCAGTACCCACGGACGAGTAACTCCCTGTCTGCGACCTTCTTCCGGGGAGATAGCTACGTCGCCCTGCAACGGTACAACGAAGCACTGCCTGATTACGAAATAGTGATTAATGCCGGCCCCAGCTCTTACTACTTACCAGCGCTGAAAAAAGGTAGTCTGATTGCCTACAATGGTGTGCAGGACATGAGTAAATCCTTCCGTCTCTTCTCGCTGCTGGAAGAAGCCGCCGATACTGAAGACGTAAGGGTGGACGCTCAGATCGGCGCGCTACGCGCCGCATACCGCCTCAAGGATACAAGGGCAACTGAGGATTATGCCCGCAAAGTGGCCAACAACCCTTCGGCTCCGCTGGAGCAGAAGCTGACGGCTAACTTCTTCCTTGGCAAGATTGCCTATGACCGCAATGATTACCAGACTGCGGCGGCATCGTTTGACCAGGTTATTGCCAACTCTGACGATGAGCAAACCGCAGAAGCACGCTACCTCCGCACCAACATTGTCTACGTTCAGGGGGACCTTCCGAAGGCCCGGGACATGGCCCTGCAGGCCAACCGGGAAAGTTCGGGATACCCCTACTGGGTAGCCAAAACGGTCATCCTGCTTTCCGACATCCTGAAAGATCAGGGCGAGCTGTACAATGCTCAGGCGGCGCTGGAAGCGCTGCTGGACAATTACTTCGATGACCAGGTGGTTATCGCAGAAGCAAAGCAGAAGCTTACGCTGATCCAGAGCCTGATTGAACAAAAGAACCGCCTCAATACACCACCAACGACGAATCCCAATTACCTGGAGCTGGATAACGGAGGAGGCAACTAATCCTCCGTCACCATCCACCGCTGCGGCCTGCTGAGAAATACCTTCCAGTTCCCGTATCGGGTAAATACCTCGTCACACCATCAACAACAAAGAACAAAGCAACATGCTTCGTAATATTTTTCTTCTCATTGGCCTCTTTTTGGTAGCTGCTACTCCCCTGCTGGCTCAGCCAGGAGGTGGCATCGATGACAGCAACGTCACCATCATTTCAAACTTTGAGGCACGCCTTACTGACGCCACTCGGGTAAGGGTGACTCCAGTAAATCCTCCGGCAGACACCAATCGCCGCCGGCAACAATACCTCGTTGTCGATCGGCCACTGAACATCGACTACCCTGCTCCGATTATTCGGCCACGTGGGGTTTCCAGAGTAAAGCCGGAACAGGGCAAGAATGGTTTCGTTAGTATCGGCGCCGGATTGCCAGGCGCCTTCTATGGCGACCTGTCCTATGACCTGAGCGGAGTTGAAAACGCAGACCTGGGCATTTTTGCGCGTCACTTCAGTTTCAACAACTCCGGCAAGGTCGAGAACCAGCAATCGAGCGACACTGAATTCGGCGTCGAAGGCACTTATCTATTCGACCAGGGTTTCGGGGTAAATGCCGGTGCCGGCTACAAAACGCAAAGCCGGTATTACTACGGTTACAACTTCCCCGAAGGAGTATCCGACACAACGGAGCTCCCCAGCTTCACGGATGACCAGGTTCGCCAGCGCTTCAACACTTTCTCCGTACACGGTGACATCTTTAACGGCACCCGCACGGCGGCAAATATTGACTACAAGGCAGGCGTAGCGCTTTACCTGATGGATGGCAATCCAGCAGTTCGCGAAAACGGCATTGATCTGAACATCCAGGCTACTAAGTGGATTGCCGACGACACACCGCTTGATTTCAAATTGAGGACCGACTTCACGTCCTACAAAGACACAAGTAGTCAGAGTCTGAATAACATTTACTTCAGCCCCAGCTACACAACGCCAATCGCCGGACGTTTCCGCTTGAAGATTGGTCTTAACCTGACGAGTCAGGACGATGACTTCGACGTATTCCCTGATGTATCACTTAACGCCCCCGTGATTGAGGGTCTCCTCTCCGCCTTTGTTGGCGCTGAAGGGTCACTGCAGAAAAACACCCTCCGCAGTCTGGCAGAATACAACCCTTGGATTGAGCCCCGTTTGCGCATCCGCAACTCTGAATACACCCGGCTGTACGGCGGTGTGGACGGAACAGTGGCAGGCATCTCTTACCGGGCGGAAGCCAACTACAAAATCGTGGACAACCTGGCCCTCTTCCTGTTGGACCGCAGCCAGGAGATCCCCAAATTTGATGTCGTTTATGACGATGGCAACATCTTCACCCTCCAGGCTTCAGCGACCGCCAATGTGATCGAAAATCTAAGCATTAATGCTACCGTTGCTCAGCGCTTTTACTCCTTGGAAAATGAGGAAAGGGCATGGCACCTGCCTTCCTTCAGTCTGAATGCCGGAGGCGCCTACACCCTCATGGAAGGAAAGCTAACTTTGGGGGCACAGCTCTTCCTCGAAAACGGTCTCCCCTATCAGGACAGCGAAGGCAACGCTCAAAACCTCAATGCACTGGCAGACCTCAACCTAAACGGTGAGTACGACTTGAGCGAGAACTTTTCCGCCTGGGTCCGCGTGAATAACTTGCTGGATAACGAACGCCAGCGTTTTGTCCAATACCCCACCATCGGCACCAACCTGCTGGTAGGTGTTTCAGCTAAGTTTTAACCAGCACCGCAGTAAGTACTCCGTGATCTGACATCCTACGTGGGCGCGGCCGCGGGTGCAAAATGAGGTTAGTAAAGCCAGGCAAAAGCGCCCTGTGTTTTGCTCCATTCCTGACCACGGTAACAGCGGCATAATACCGTTGAACCGACAACAAGCAGCTGCGCAAAAAAGCGTTCTTCCTATGCGGAAGAACGCTTTTCTTTTGTCCTAACCCAACATTGGTAACGCAAGGTTTGGCTACGAAGCTTGGTTTCTTTTTGTTGAAGAGGACCATACACTTGTGTTTGGTTTATTGCGTCTGTTAGGCGGCCATGACTGGCAAACCAACTAAAAGCTAACAGCCTTGATGATCACGGGAGACCACAGTATGACAGTCAGCAACTTTTAATATTGCCCCCTTTAAACCTGACGTTTAGTTCTAAAGGGTTCCGCCAGTACTTACTGGGGTTCCTCAAGGACCCCGGAAATAACCTGTCCGATTTGTAGGGACAGGGCATGCCCTGTCCCTACAAATCTCCATCTGAATACGCCATAATTCCTTAGGAATTACCGGAGAAACACCCTACGTTTAGTTCCTACTCATAAGGAGAGGCGATGAAGTAAGGATCTTCCATTGCTTTTTGGAAAGCTACCAGTGCCTCCGGAGATGAATTCACCCGCCAATCCAATTCCTTATTGATGTTGAACCAGGTGAAAATTTTCACTCTCGGATACGCTTCTTTAATCTTTTGGAATGCATCTGTTACCCAGGCCGCCTTATCGAAGCCGTCGGACTCAAACTCTCCGGTCCCGAATTCAGCAATCATCATAGGTTGGTTCCCGAGCACAGCGCAGTCGTCATACAGCGTCCGGAAACAATCATCGAATGTGCGGAGTGGCCGTTGGCCACCCCAGGGGTCAACTGGATAAAAGTTGTAGCCATCCAACCCGATCCAATCGACGTAATCATCTCCCGGCCAATAGTTGGCAACCGCATTCCAAGTTTCTTCACTACGATCTGTAGAAGGCCCATGGGGTACCCAGAGCCATTTGACGTTATCTGCTCCCACTTTCCGGAACCGATCAATCACATAGCGCCATACTGCCACCACGCTCTCGGGGCCGCCATCAGCGCGGCCATTTTTGTTACCACTCCACACATACCAGTTACCGTTGAATTCATGCAAAAACCGCATCAGCACCGGCTGCCCGAATGTCTTCGCATCGCGGGCAAACTGATCAATGTAGGCATCATGCGTACCTGCCAATACTTCCTTAAAGCCAGTGTATCCCGTTGAGTCTGTCTGCCTTGAATTATTAGGGTCCTGATCAGGCCAAAAAAGTTCCCACGTAAGGTGAGGCACTATCCCCCGAGCTTGTAATTGTTGACAGGCAAATATTGGAAAGGCATCATCCCAGGTTGGGAACCAGACCACAGAACCTACAGGGTGCTTGATGTTGGCCGCGAAATCGTCAATTTCAGAGAAATCTCCTCCGGGAAGTTGCTCATTCCCATTTTCCGGATACATCCCGACAACACATCCTTCCCAATCTCCAGTTAACGCCATGTTTGTTGTTTCCTTTTCTGTGCTTGTTGATGTTTGATCGCTTCCTCTGCAAGAAGCCATGAAAACCGTGGTCAAGACCACGGCAAGTGTTAGGAATGGTTTCATCTCTTCGTTCTGATAGTGTGGTTGAAAGGTA
Organism: uncultured Lewinella sp.; assembly: GCA_964616365.1. Lineage (GTDB taxonomy): Bacteria > Bacteroidota > Bacteroidia > Chitinophagales > Saprospiraceae > Neolewinella. The sequence continues at coordinate 7,913 of CAZTTF010000353.1, forward strand.
AATAACTTTTAGCAGAGCCCATGCCTTGCTGCAGGCAGCTAGATTCCACCATCTTGAGAACTTTGCTTACTTTCAAGGCAGGCAGAAAAGGTCATTCCCGCATCAGTACACTTGTGGTTCAGGCCGCTGCCGTGTTCAAGTGTTTCGTTATCAATTTTCAACTATGCTCAACCTCTCCGTAATTATGGAAGACAGCGCCCGTCGCTATACGCACAAGGATGCTTTTGTCTTCATGGACAAACACCTCTCTTACGCCCAAGTGAACGGAGCAGCGAATCAGATAGCGAATGGTTTACAGAAAATGGGGATCAAAGCGGGTGACAAGGTCGCGCTGAGTTGTCTCAACCTTCCCTACTTCCCCATCATTTACTTCGGTATTCTTAAGGCTGGAGCAATTGTTGTTCCGCTAAGCGTTTTACTGAAACGGGAGGAAGTAGCCTACCACCTTGAAGATTCGGAAGCCAAAGCCTACTTCTGTTTTCTCGGAGCGCCGGGTCTCCCCATGCTCGAAGAAGGTTATGCGGGTTTTCAGCAGACCGAAAACTGTGAACACTTTGTGGTAATCACCGCCCAGCCAGGTGACCCCAGTCCCATCCCCGGCCAGCAGACTATGGGCATGCTGATGCAGGACATGCCCGCGGTTACGGAGACCGTTGCCACCAGCCCTAATGACACTGCGGTCATTATCTACACTTCCGGCACCACTGGCCGCCCTAAGGGCGCCGAGCTCACCCACAGTAACCTTTTGCAGAATGCCATCCTTTCGGCAGACCTCTACGCCGCCTCAGCGGAAGACACCCTCCTGACGGTATTACCGCTGTTCCACATCTTCGCTATGACGGTATTGATGAACGCAGGAATCTATCGAGGGACTAAAAACGTCCTCCTCCCCCGCTTTGAGGCCGAGGCAGTGCTTGGACTGATGGCAAAGCATGACGTCACCTACTTTGCCGGAGTACCTACCATGTACTGGGGCTTACTCAATTATGAGAGTGAGCACTTTGACCTTAAAGCAATAGCAAAAAACCTGAAGATGTGCTTATCCGGAGGAGCATCGCTTCCAGTTAAAGTGCTTGAGGACTTTGAGGCAAAATTCAACGTGCAGATCCTGGAAGGCTATGGCATGTCTGAGGGATCACCAGTAGTGACTTTTAACCAGGTAGCTACGGGTAGAAAGCCAGGCTCCATCGGGACACCGGTATGGGGCGTAGAAGTTAAGATTGTCAACGAAGCCGGGGAGGAAGTCCCCGTTGGGGAGAAAGGTGAAATCGTCTACCGCGGCCATAATGTCATGAAAGGTTATTTCAATAAGCCGGAAGCCAATGCCCAGACCATTAAGAACGGCTGGCTGCATTCGGGAGATATCGGAACTATGGATGAAGATGGCTTTTTTTACGTTGTCGACAGAACTAAAGACATGGTTATTCGAGGCGGCCTGAACGTTTACCCGCGGGAAGTGGAGGACGTCATGATGAAACACGAAGACGTAAGCCTGGTAGCCGTAATTGGTGTCCCAGACAATCAGTACGGCGAAGAGATCAAAGCTTGCGTTGTGCTAAAGGAAGGCGCCTCCCTTTCTGAAACAGACCTTCGGGACTGGACGAAAGAAAGGATTGCCGCCTACAAATACCCACGAATCATTGCATTTATGGACGCTCTCCCCCAGAGTGCAACCGGAAAAATCCTGAAAAAGGAGCTACGCAAGCAGTAAGCTCCATGTAGCAGCACCTTGAGAATAACGTAAGCAAAGCATCCCTGGTGGTAGGTGCTATTTGCGCAGGTCTTTTTTTACGGGAGTATGTCACTGCTCGTCAAAAAACTTTGCACCTGCGGCCGCGCCCATCCGTACGGGTCAGTTATCTTCGCGCTCCATGAAAGCACTGTTAACCCAACTCTACGCTCAGGAGCCATTGTCGCGACAAACGGCCTACGAAACCCTCTCCCGCATTGCCAGCGGAGAAGCCAGCGAACCCGCAATGGCGGCGGTTATTTCAGCTATTAATATGCGTCCTGCCGTCCTCTCGGAGATCCAGGGATTTCGGGATGCAATGCTTGCCCTGGCCCGGCCAATCAACCTCGATGGCCGTGAGACGATCGATATCGTTGGTACTGGAGGCGATGGCAAAAACACGTTCAACATCAGTACGCTGTCGAGCGTAGTCGTAGCTGGAGCCGGCTATCCGGTCACCAAACACGGCAGCTACGGGGTTAGTAGTAATGTTGGCAGCAGTGATGTCCTGTCTGCCCTTGGGTATAATTTCACCAACGAGGAAGACGAGGTTTTACGTCGGTTGGACGATGCGGGAATCGTGTTTTTACACGCCCCCCTGTTCCACCCCGCCATGAAGAATGTCATTCCGGTGCGGAAGGCCCTGATGGTCCGTACCTTCTTCAATTTATTGGGGCCACTGATTAATCCCGGCCAACCCAAGTACCAGGTTTTCGGCACCTACAGTCTGGAGGTCAGTCGCATTTACGATTACATCTTACAGGAAGAAACTGATCGGATCTACAACATTGTCCATGCACTTGATGGGTACGATGAAATCAGCCTTACCGGCGGCGCCAATGTTCGCAATCGGCAGCGGCAGCAAATTCTTCACCCTGCAGATTTTGGGTTTTCCCAGGTTACTCCCGAAAGCCTTTACGGCGGAGAAACGGCTGCGGAGGGACAAGCAATTTTCCGTTCCGTACTGGAGGGTACAGCTACGGAAGCACAGCGCTCGGCAGTCTGTGCGAACGCGGGACTAGCCATCCACACGATTCACCCGGAACGCAGTCTTGAGGATTGCGTAGCCGAAGCCGCCGAAAGCCTTGCCAGCGGCAAGGCCCTGAACGTGCTCAAAAAAATTACGCGTAACTAAGTCCGGTAGCGCTTGTTATCGCTCTAATTCCACTGGCCTTATCCCGCTGAAAAAGACCTTGTTCCACATCTAACTACTTCCAACCCCACTTCTACATGACCATTCTCGATCGTATAAATGAATTCAAAAAACTGGAGGTAGCTCGCCGTAGTGCCGCCACGCCACTGGAACAGTTGCGGGACAGTGCGGGATATCAGCTTTCCCGCAAAAGCCTGAGTGCTTCGATTCTGGAAAGTTCCGACTACGGGATCATCGCTGAATTTAAACGAAAATCACCCAGTCAGGATAACATCAACCTCACTGCCGACCCCGTAGTGGTTACCCAGGGCTACCAAAAGGCAGGAGCAGCTGGCATTAGTTGCCTGACCGACACTCAGTTCTTTGGTGCCCATGCCCATGATATTGACCGCGTACGTCAGGCGGTCACCTTACCCGTCATTCGCAAAGATTTCATGGTTGACCGTTACCAGCTCCACGAAGCCCGCGCCATGGGCGCGGATGCTATTCTGTTGATCGCGGCATCCCTCTCGGCTGGACAAATCGACGAGTTTGCCAATGAGGCCAATGAGTTAGGCCTTGAGGTACTATGTGAAGTACACAATGAAGAAGAGGTGGCTAAGATTAGCCAGCACGTCAACATCGTTGGTGTGAATAACCGGAATCTTAAAGATTTTTCCGTCAGTATCTCCAACAGCCTGAGGCTAGCAGAAATGCTTCCAGAAACAACCCTGAAGATCAGTGAAAGCGGGATCGAAGATCCGCAGAGTATCGTTAAGCTTCGCAACCATGGTTTCAAAGGTTTTTTAATTGGAACCTATTTCATGCGTGAAGAAGATCCCGGAGCTGCCTGCTCGCACTTCATTCAGCGGGTTAGAGAGATTGAAGAGCTCTACGACGGCGCCATTGCCTGACCCCTTGCCCTTGCAGTCTGTCATTCACTTTCTGTAAGCGCGTATATTAGTACACAGCGATCTTATACCAACTGAAAGCGTTGCTTGAATAAATCTTTATCCCAAACAATCCCGATATGAAGGTCAAAGTATGCGGCTTACGTAATCCAGAGAACATCACGGAAGTTCTTGATCTCGGGGTTGAGTACGTAGGTTTCATCTTCCATGAAGCCTCTAAACGACACGCTGAGGATAATCAGCTGGCGGAGTGGCTAACCAATAACGATGTACTTTTTACGGAAACTGCCCGAGTTGGCGTTTTCGTGAACGCCGGCATGGATACCATCTTAAACACGGTCCATGATTACCACCTCGACTACGTTCAGTTGCATGGGGAGGAAAGCCCGGGATACTGTCGTGAGTTGCAACTGCTCTGGTCAGCGAGTACTTTACGTAGTGCCAAATTGATTAAAGCCTTCTCAGTAGACGAAAACTTTAATTTTCAAGACACCGCTGCGTATGCTGACACCTGCAGCCTATTCATCTTTGACACCGGAGGACAGCAGGCCCATGGGGGTACTGGCGTGAAATGGAACTGGCAGTTGTTAGAAAATTACAAAGGAGCTACCCCTTTTCTCTTAAGTGGAGGAATTGGGCCACAGGATGTGCGGAGAGTCCAGCTCGTAGACCATCCACAGCTGGTAGGCGTTGATCTGAACAGTAAGTTTGAAACGGCTCCCGGATTGAAGAACACCATGCACCTACAGGGTTTTATTGCCGGTCTGCGGTAAAATAGCGGCAGGTTCAGACGAGGTAATAATACAAGTTACCGTCTATCATGCCCTACCTCGCGGTAAAATAGCACTGCAACAATATCTCTCTTACTACGATGCAAATAACAAGGGCCCCATCAAATGATGGAGCCCTTAATTTTCGTGAGGAAGATGATCTTTTAGACATCCATTCCTTTGTATACTTCGAGAACACCGCGGACGGCGTCTGCAGAAGCATTCATGTCAGCCATTTCCTTTTCGTTCAGGTTGAGCTCGATCAGCTGGTCGATACCGTTCTTACCTAGCTTTACGGGAACACCAAGGAAGATGCCATCCTGACCATATTCACCTTCGAGGAAAGCACAACATGGGAAAATGCGCTTCTCGTCACGCAGGATAGAAGCAACCATTTGGGCCGCAGCCGCTCCGGGAGCGTACCATGCGGAAGTTCCCATGAGCTTTACCAGTTCACCACCACCTTTCTTAGTGCGCTCAACGATAGCGTCCAGTTCATCTTCTCCGATCATGTCGGTTACAGGAATACCTGAAACGGTGGTGTAACGAGGCAGTGGCACCATGGTATCGCCGTGGCCACCAAGCAGCATCGCCTGAATGTCTTTTGAGCTTACGTCCAGCGCCATGCTCAGGAACGCGCGGTAACGCGCGGTGTCAAGGATACCGGCCATACCGAATACGCGGCTCTTGGGGAGACCGGAAGCCTGGTAGGCGGCGTAGGTCATTACATCAAGTGGGTTGGAAACCACAATGATGATTGGATTTTTGCTGTGCTCCATGATGGAGCGCGTAACCATAGTAACAATCTTAGCGTTGGTGCTGATGAGGTCGTCACGGCTCATACCTGGCTTACGGGGAATACCAGCTGTAATCACTACGATATCGCTATTGGCAGTGTCAGCATAATCATCTGTACCGGTCAGACGGGTACTAAAGTGATCAACGCTGGCCTGCTGGTAGCTGTCCAAAGCTTTTCCTTTAGCAAAATCGCCCTTGATATCAAGAATTACAACCTCTTTTACCAGGTCTTTATGGGCCAGTACATTGGCGACGGTGGCGCCAACATTTCCTGCGCCGACTACGGTTACCTTACTCATGTTAATTGGTTTTCTTGCGTGGTTAACACACTATTCTGTAAAAAGTCGCACGAAAGTAGATAAAATTGGGCGTACTAACCTAAATGCCGTGAGTAAGACGGTCCATCAGAGTAGCAAACATTACTTTTGTCTGAATTTAAGCTCTGAATTACCATGAAATTAGCCAGATTATCGTTTTTGGTGTTGCTTTTTGCAGCGTTTTCTTGTTCCCTCTCCGCGCAGGTAGATCCCCCTGTCAACCGCGGTTGTGCTACGCCACCCCACATGCCAGAGCGTCTGGTTAAATACCAGAAAGGGCTCATTCCCCGGGTCCAACGTTCAGTCAACATCCAGTACGTTCCGCTGCAGATTTTTCTGGTCGGCGAAAATGATGGTTCCGGTCGTTCCAACCCCGTTGAGGTACTCGCTGCGCTAGAGCAGCTCAACCTGGACTACCTGGACATGAATATCCACTTCTTCATTCGTGGAGATATCCGTTTGATAAACAACTCAACCTACAATAACCACTCCTTCGCTGAAGGCCGGCAGATGATGAGTACGTTCAATCAGCCCGACGTAATCAATGTCTATTTCGTAGAAAGCCCCGCAGGTGCTTGTGGTTACTACTCTCCTTCGCGGGACGCCATTGCCATGGGCAAGAACTGTATTGGCCTTGGCGACCGTACCTGGAGCCACGAGATGGGTCACTTCCTTACCCTTCCCCACACTTTCCTCGGATGGGAGTGCTACGATGTAATTGAAAACATCCCTAATCCGGCACCGGAGGACATCTCCGAGCTGAACTTCCCCAACTGTTTCTGGGCAGGCCGCGAAGTTGAAAAGGTAGATGGTTCCAACTGTGAAGATGCTGCTGACGGTTTCTGTGACACGGCCCCTGACTACCTGATGGAGCGCTGGAGTTGTAATGGTTCTGGCATGTACCCCGATTCCCTCACCGATCCAAACGGTGTCCGTTTTGCTGTTTCCGGAGCCAACATCATGTCTTACGCCAACGATGGCTGTGTTGAAGGATTCTCTGAAGAGCAGAAAGGCGCCATGTTAACTGACCTGGACAATCGCGTTGGCCTCGTAGATAACGACAACGCAGAAACAGAGCCCGCGCGGGTAGAGGATCTGATGCTGATCTCTCCGGAAAACAATGAAGACTTGCCCGTAAGTGACTTTGTCGAGCTGGTTTGGAACAACGTACCAAATGCTGACTATTACATCGTTCAGCTTCACTCAAGCTCCAACCTTAATGGTGCAGTTCTTCTGACCGAAATTACCAGTGACACGTCCCTGGTGGTTGACGAAGGCCTGATCGCCCGCCGTCGCTACTACTGGCGTGTTCGCCCGGTCAACAGCTACGAAGTTGCCGGTGAGTTCAGCGAGACCATCCGTTTCCGTAACGGTGAGTTTGCGACCTCTACCATCGATCAGGAGCTGAACGCTGCCATCACGGTTGCCCCAAACCCAGTTGCCAGCGGTCAAAACCTCCGCATCAACGGCCACAACCTTGGCACTAGCGGAGCACTCAATATCGAGCTCATCAATGCAGCAGGTCAGGTATTAGTGGCTAAACAGCAAGCCAACGTTAGCCCTGCTGGCTTCACGGAGGACATTCCTACGGCAGCTTTGCCTGCCGGTGTTTACTTCCTCCGACTCCGACTCAACGAGCGGCTCGTAACACGCCGTATTGTTCTGACTCCGTAACAAATACGTTACCGGAAAAGACTATTTGAAGACGGCATCGGGATAACCCTGATGCCGTTTTCTTATGTCCTTAGTTCAAGGCTTTTCTCCCTATACAAAAAACAGCGCCTGCCGTGTTGCCCTTCTTTTGAGGCCAAAAGAAGCAAAAGCCTTTGGCTTAAGTCCTGGCTGATCGGTCGACAACCCTCCGAAGAGCTAAAATGAATAAACTCACCGCACGCTTCCCGTTCTGTGCACCACCGACAGGTACGAGTCATCGGGGTGGCTAAGGGAAACCTCGTTTTGGCTCAAACAGTATTCATTTCTTGACGCCCTTCGGAGGGCCACCAACCGGCCGGTCCTTAATGCCAGATAGGTGGTTGCAGAGGACGCTTGGGAAGAAAGTATACCGTTGATTGATCAGGTTGTTCCAAGGGAAGCTAGGGAGTAGTGCACCAAATTGTCTCCTACCTACAAGTCGTGGATTGTACTCTGGGCATTAGTAGCTTCCCTTCGACTACCCCACCCAGAGCTACCGTGTGGACGGCATTGGACGACGGTAGATCTACGGAGCCGAAACGGTAACTGTATGAGCACCCAAGAGATGTTTCTATCCGCCAAGGTGGACGAAAGCTACCCGATACAAGCGATACCACTAAGTCTACCGCGAGTTTAGCTTTGCTGATCGTCGTTCCTCCTCGGAGTTTACCGTTTTAGCCGATTCGGTTCTGTAGACCGTTAAGCCGTCGTCCTGGCCGTGAGTTTTTGCTTCTTTTGGCGGGTCAAAAGAAGGGTGAAACGGGAAGAAGCCTGCATCAACCGGAGGCTACGGTTCCGTTTTCTGACCATTTGCTTTAGCGACTTAGATCTCCACAAATTTATATAGGGAGAGTAGTAGTTCAAGGGAGGGCACCAGTATTTATGGGGTTCCTCAAGGAACCCGGGAATAACTCACCCCAATTAATAGGGACAGGGCGTGCCCTACAATGTCCACCTGGAGACGCCATCATTCCTGAGAAATTACCCGGCGAGACAGTCTACCACTAGTTGCACCGCCCAATTTCACAAGACTGTACAAGGCTGATATTCTTCACGATCGCCGGCCCTTTTTACCTTTACCCGACAACCTTGTGCCACCGAGGGATATTTCCCTTCCGTCACAAGCATTGATAGAATTACCATCCCCCTATGTACGCATCTTTGCGCGAAGCAGCACTCGATCTCGAAAAAAACGGCATGCTCCTCCGGATCAAGGAAGAGGTTGACCCCGACCTTGAAATGGCCGAAATTCACCGGCGGGTTTTCGCCGCTGGTGGTCCGGCTATTCTTTTTGAGAAAGTAAAAGGAAGTCCGTTTCAGGCACTCTCCAACTTGTACGGCACAAAGCAACAGACCGATTTTTTGTTCCGTAAGACCCTTCCGAAGGTAAAAAAGGTAGTAGAGCTGAAGGCTGATCCGGCAAATTTTGCCAAAGCACCATTCCGCTACCTGGGAACTCCTTTTACAGCCCTAAGTGCCCTACCCCGCCGGCATTTTATGCCGGCCATCAAGTATGCACAAACTACCATCGACCAGCTCCCGCTGGTCAAGTCGTGGCCACAAGACGGAGGTGCCTTTGTCACCTTACCCCAGGTGATGACCCTTCCTCCGGGCAGCAAACAACCAATGCAGTCCAATTTAGGGATGTATCGGATCCAGCTGACGGGCAACAACTACGAAACGAATAAGGAAATTGGTCTGCACTACCAGTTGCACCGGGGTATAGGAGTCCATCACACCCAGTATTTACAATCACACGAGCCATTTCGCTGTGCCATCTTCGTTGGTGGCCCTCCGAGCCATGCGTTCAGTGCAATTATGCCCCTACCCGAGGGGCTTTCTGAGATGACATTTGCCGGAATGTTGGCCGGTCGAAGATTCGGGTACACCTGGTACGAAGACTGGCTGCTTTCTGCAGACGCTGATTTTGTGATCTGTGGAACCATCCGCAAAAGTGGCATGATGCCCGAGGGCCCCTTTGGCGACCACCTCGGGTATTACAGCCTCCAACATCCCTTCCCAGTAATGGATGTAGAAACAGTATGGCACAGAAAAGACCCTATTTGGCATTTCACGGTTGTCGGACGGCCACCGGCTGAAGACAGTCAGTTCGGCTATTTGATCCATAAAATCGTGAAAGATCTGACCCCGGGAGAGTTTCCCGGAATCAAGCAGATTAATGCAGTCGACGAAGCAGGCGTTCACCCGCTTTTGCTCGCCATCGGCTCAGAGCGCTACATGCCCTTCCGGGAAAACGAGGACGGTACTCCCGTCCCTAAAGTACCGGAAGAAATTATCACCCAGGCTAACCGAATCATCGGTTCGGGGCAAACCAGCTTGGCTAAATACTGCATCATTGCTGCTGATGAGGACGACCCGAACCTCGATGCAGACGACCAACCCGCTTTCTTCCAGCATGTACTGGAACGTTTTGACCCTACTCGCGACCTGCACTTCCAGACCCGTACGACCATCGATACGCTGGATTATAGCGGGGACGGATGGAATGCTGGTAGTAAACTCATTTGGGCCTGCCGGGGAGCCAAACGCCGTACGCTGGCGACCACGGTGCCCGATTACCTCAAACTACCGGAACAATACCAGCATCCGAAGATGATTGCGCCAGGAATTCTGGTCGTTGAAGGGCCCTCCATTCCGGGTGCCGACCCTGACCCCGCACGATTAACGCCCTTCCCTGCTGGCCCCGAAGAAAACCCTGACCTTAGTAATATTCCGGTTAGTAGTTATGACGGAGACCTGGCAACTTTCACGCAGGCAGATTTGGGCGCAGACGCAGGTGCCATGCTGGCCGACGGAATAGCAATGATTGTGATCGGAGACGACAGTGCCTTCCTCGCTGATGATTTCAGCAACTTCGTGTGGGCAACTTTTACCCGGTCAAACCCTAGTCACGATCTGCACGGCCTCGGCGCTTTCACCGAGAACAAGCACTGGGGTTGTACCGGTCCGGTAGTGATCGATGCGCGCGTTAAGCCATGGCATGCGCCGGGACTGGTGCCTGATCCGGAGGTAGCCAAACGAGTAGAAGCGCGTTTCGGCGATCAACTCCCTCGGATTTAGCTACCCACTCCCCATGCAGTTGTTTATCTTCGCGCCCCGACCGTAGCATCAATCCCAAACGCCTTTGCCAACCTTTCTGCACTCTCCGGACGCCCCCCTTCAACCCGAAGACCTTGACGCCTACCTCACCAATGGTTGGCGCCCAACCGGACAGTCGTTGTATACCTCTGATTTTCTGCGAACAGATGATGATGCCGTTTATGGTTGTCTGCAACTGCGCGTCCCCCTCGCCGGCTTCAGCTTCAAAAAGCGCCACCGGCGCTTACTCAAGCGAAACGACCACCTCTTCCGGGTAGTGATCGAAAAAGCAACCATTCCCGATGCCGAAATGCTGGCCGTCAATGAAGCTTACCTTAACGTCCATCCCGAAAAATCTACCGAGAACCTTGCCTTCCACATTGTTGGAGAGCGTTTCTTCCCGGCCCTAAACACCCAGGTAGCAAAGGTCTACGTCGGGAAAAAATTGATCGGCTTCAGTTTTTTTGACGTTGGCAAAAAGTGCCTCTACTCAAAAGCAGGCATCTACGATCCCGCCTTTAAAGACTATAGTCTGGGCATTTACACCATGCTCCTGGAACTGCGGTGGGCGCAGGATAATGACTTCAGCTTCTACCATCCCGGGTACTTTGCCCCGGCTTACCCCATCTTCAACTACAAGCTGAGTTTCGGCCCCGTGGAATTCCGTGACCCCATCACCCTGAAATGGGAGTTACTGACCGATGCCCCCACCAACCACCCTAAAGACCCTTACCAGATCGTTGAGCAAAAACTGCTCAGTCTGCAGGAGACTTTCCACTCCTCAGAAATTAAAACCCGTCTGCTGGAGTACCCTTCCTATACCGCTCGCTTCTACTACGCCAACTCCAACCTCAATGAAGATGATTTGCTGGACGGACCATTACTTCTTGACATCCAGGATGAATCATTCCCCGAAGAGCTCGTAGTTACGTACCACTTGTCTAAGGAGGTCTACCAGTGCTTTGAAACAGCCTGGTCGGGGATGCGCGACTTTAAGTTGCGCCCACTCAGTCCCGTAAACGGTCGCGCCCGTTTCGGGCGCCCGGCTGCGATATTCCGGCTTGTGGCACAGAGTGCCACCGCCGAGGAATTACTCCGCCACCTGCTTACATCGAGTAAACTATAAAAATCAGTGCCAGCAGGGCAAACACTACGAGTGCCGTGATGGTAAAAAAGCGCTTGGTCTGCTTTGCCGTCTCCGGGTTTACTGTCTTTTTCTTCTTGCGCTTGATTTGCTTTGCAGTACTTCTTGCTTTTGCCATGATCGTTTTGGTTTTGTAGCAGTCAAGATATGCGCTCTGCCGAAAATTACCAAAGGCATCTGATCAGTACGACAAATGATGATTATCATACCCTCTGCCTGAGTGTCTGGGCGGTATACCCCCTGTGTCCGGGCACTTTAGTGCGGGACAAATTGTAATTTCTTAGCACTCGCTGCTACCTTCGCGGCAACAAAATGAATACGACTATGGTACCACAACTACTTGCCGGCAAACGCGGCGTCATTTTTGGCGCCCTTGACGATCAGTCTATCGCTTGGCACATTGCCGAAGTCTGCGCTGAAATGGGTGCAAAATTTACCCTGACCAATGCCCCCGTGGCCCTACGCTTCGGACAACTCAACGAGTTGGGCGAAAAACTCGGTGCAGAGATCATTCCGGCCGATGCTACCAGCATGGAGGACCTCGAAAACCTGTTTACCAAATCAGAAGAAATTCTGGGTGGCAAGCTGGACTTTGTGCTTCATGCCATCGGCATGAGCCTCAATGTTCGTAAAAAGAAGTCGTACACAGACCTCAACCACGAGTGGATGAAGAAGACTTTTGACATCAGTGCCATCAGTTTCCACAAAATGTGCCAGGTGCTATACAACGGTGACCATATGGCAGATTGGGGTTCCATTCTCGGCCTGAGCTATATTGCTGCTCAGCGTACCTTCCCAGATTACAGCGAAATGGCAGAAAGCAAGGCCCTCCTGGAAAGCTTTGCACGCAGCTTCGGCTACCACTTCGGCGAGAAGAACCACGTAAGGGTCAATACCGTAAGCCAATCTCCAACCATGACTACTGCGGGTAAAGGAGTAAAAGGATTCACAGAGTTCTTTGGTTATGCCGATAAAATGTCGCCAATGGGTAACGCACCTGCCCGTGATTGCGCCAACTACTGCGCAACCCTGTTTAGCGACTACACCCGATTTGTTACCATGCAGAACCTCTACCACGACGGAGGGTTCTCCAATATGGGCATGAATCCTGCGTTGATAGAAGAGTAAACGCGCGCGTCCCCATCCCACAGCTTCCCCCTGTGAGCAGTTCACCTGGTCAACCTTCCTGATCTGAAAACCCATCATCATCTGGTTTACTCCACTTGGTATATGGCATCTGTTCGCAGCGTTGCCCCTGACTGATCACACGGGGGAGCTGAAAGGGTGTTAACGCTAGCTTAATAACTTTCATCCGGGCAACGAATTGACCGGAGTTCCGCTCTTATGGTTACCTCCTCACCTTTAAAGTAGCATGATTTGGCGGGAACGCAGGTGATAAGTTTAGGATACAGGCAATGGTTGTCCATCAGGTTCCAGAGGAGCCTTTTCCTAACATTGCTGCTCCTACTTTTCCTTTGCACCAGCGTCCGCGCCCAAAACAATGAATGGTTACCTGAGCACGCAAAACTTACGCTCGACAGCATTCAGACAGGCTTTGCCGATTGGAACAAGCGATCCCGTCGGCTGCACGAAAGCAACCTTATTCCTGCGGCAGAACGACAGCTCGAGGAGCAACAGCTTACGGTGAAATCAGGTCGATTGCGTCAGGCAGTTTATCGCTACATCGATGGCTATGGTTTCCCGGGAAGGCCAACGCCAAGCCCTGAGGTACAGGATGCAAAATCCGCGCTGCTAAAAAAGCTTTTTGCACTTCCAGCAGCAGACACTCTGGCACGACAGCAGCTGCTCAAAGAAGTAGCCCTGCTGGACACTCCGTCTCGTGAACGACTGCGTGCTCAGCAAGCTTTTATTACCTTACTGAACCTGGAGCCCGATTTCGATCTCCGTTGTATGATGATCCCGATTTTGCGGACGGAATACGAAAACAAGACCTTTGATGCACACCAAATGATGTTGTTTCTCGAGCAAACCTACCTGATCCTTCACAATGGTGATGCTTTCCCGTTCGCTTCGGGCACCCGCAGTGCTCAGAAATTATCTACCTACATTGCCGAGCTTGATGGCTGTTGGTAACCAACTTATTCTCAGGACCTCCCTACTAATGCTACACTTCATCACCACAAAATTGTCTTTACAGGGCCTGGCCAACTGCCTGGGTCTGGTGATTTTCCTGATCCTGACCAGCAGCACGGTGGCCAACGGACAAATTCTGGACCCCTCCTCCCCCATGCAACCCGTTCAGGGCGATCCTGATTTTGATGCCAGCGCCGATCGTCGCGGTCGTCAGCAGGAACAGCGTGAACAAATTGTCGATACCTTCGGCATTTTCACCTACCGGGTAGCCAATCCTAACTCTGAAGAAAACTGGCGTGACAGCCTCCTTGATCAATTCCAGCGGTATGAGCCCAACCGCAGAGTCGCCTTTGATTGGGCGACTATCGGCCAGCAGGGAGGCGCGGCCTACCGGCTGCGCTACGAGCCCATCCGCCGCTACGGCACAGAGATTGGATTCCGTCAGTTTGACCTCTATCAGCTGGACGGCAGCAACCTGGATTACTACCGGCTGCAATATCCTTTCACCTATCTCGACTATTACCGCGGCAGCCAGCAGGAAGACTATCAGGTGGGGGCGAAGTTCAGTCGCAACTTTGCCGATGGCGTTAATTTGTTGATTGATTACACCCGCATTTCTCAGCAAGGTGACGCCGACCAGTACCCCGGGCAAAACCTCCGCAATACGCACGTAGCTACCGGCTTGAGTATTCGGCCTCCGGGAAGTAGGTACAGTGGCTACTTCAGCTTTGCCGCCAATACCTACGAACAACTGCAAAATGGGGGTATCGTCCGCAGCTCCTTCAGTGATGAGGACAGCGGAGAAGTAAACAACCTGGCTAACCTGACGCCCTATCTGGAAGAGACACGGCTACGACACAGCTACCGGCAGGTTATGGCTACCCAGTCGCTGCAATTCGGTGGAAAAACCGACTCAATTTCAGGCTTGGAGAAGCGCGCCTTCACCCTGACCCACCGCCTGCGCTTAGACAATCGCAGGTATCGGGTCTCCTCAACGATATCTGCTCAGGATACCGCTAACTTTTTCAATCGATTCCCCGACTTACTGCTTGACCTGCGGGGGTTACGTAACCAGGTAGAGCACAACATCATTGAGAACGACTTCACCCTTTCTACCTTCCGCAGAGACCGTTCGGGAGCAAACGCTACCGTACAAAAAGATGTAGTGGAGGCGGGCATCACCCACCTATATCACCGGATACGACAGGACGGAGACTCCACGGTCAACAACGTTTTGGCGCACGCAAAACTGGGGTTCCGGCCAAGTGACCGGCTCAATTTGCTGGTCTCCGGTCAACTAAACCTTATCGGGCAAACCGGAGATTACCGTATTGAAGGAGAAGGAACGCTGGACCTGGGTAAAGGAGGCCAACTTGAACTCAGGGCACTCAATCAACTATACGCTCCGGACCTCATCCAGCAGGTGTACCGCATCAACGGTGAGACGCTTTGGAACAATCGGTTTGCGAAGACCCTAGAGGCCAGAATAGAGGGGGCCTATACCCTACCCCTCGTAAAGATCAAGGCAGGGTTAGCCTACTCTCTTTTGACCAACTACGTGTACTTCAATCAGGAAGGTGTACCTACTCAGGCCAGCGGAGTAAACAACCTGCTGCAATTGACTGCGGAACGCGATTTCCGCTTCGGGAAATGGAGTCTTGCCAACCGCCTCCTGTTACAGGAGGCAGATCAGGAAGTCTTTCGACTTCCCCGCCTCTACGGGGAGCACAGTTTTTACTTTTCCGGAAAGTGGTTTAAAGTACTGAACGTCAATCTCGGCGTCGACGTACGCTATGCTACCGGATTCCAGCCCTACTACTACAACCCTGTGGTTCAGCAATTTCAGTTGCAGGACGAACAGACAACCGGCTTTCAAGTGCAGGTAGACCCCTTCTTCAGTATGCGGGTTACGCGCTTCCGGTTTTTCATCAAGTACATTCAGGCGAATACGCTATGGGCACCCAATGAGTTATTGTACCTCACGGCTGACCATCCTTATCCGGATGAAGCTATCCGCTGGGGCGTGAGCTGGCGCTTGCTCGATTAGTCAGGGGTAGGTAACGGGTACACAAACGCCCAGGCTTGTATTCCAAGCCATCCAGTTTATGACATTGTAATGGAAAGCCAGAGTCAGCGCCCGGGTCAGCAACTCTATTTCTTCGTTGGGCGAAGCACAACCGTTGCCAGTGGCGGAATGGTAAGTTCCAGGCAATATGGCCGGCCATTCCACTCTGCTTCAATAGCTTCGAGCGTGTCAAGGCTATAATTACCAGTTCCACCGTAGCGGTCATCATCGCTATTCAATAAACAGGTATAAGAAGCAGCCGAGGGTACGCCTACGCGGTAATGGTGTCTTACCGCCGGGGTGAAGTTGTTGATCACTACCACAAAGTCATCATCATCTTTACCTCTGCGGATATAAGTCAAAACACTATTCTGGTGATCTCCAAGATCGATCCATTCAAAGCCTTTAGGGTGGTAGGCTTGCTCGTATAGCGCGGTAGTATCCCGGTAGAGTTTATTGAGGTCAGCCACAAAAGCCTTCATGCGTTGGTGCGGAGCGAATTCTACGAGTGACCAGTCCAGGCCACGTTCGATGCTCCATTCAGAAGTCTGGCCAAACTCTCCACCCATAAACAGGAGTTGACTGCCCGGGTGCGTAAACATGTAACCATACATCGTTC
>CAZTTF010000354.1:0-12193 GCA_964616365.1 uncultured Lewinella sp.
TCACCTCTTACCATTCCGAACAGAGAAGTTAAGCTGCCCAGCGCCGATGGTACTTGGACAAGATCCCGGGAGAGTAGGTCGCTGCCAATTTTATGAAAGCCTCGTTGCAGAACTGCAACGGGGCTTTCTCCATTTTGGGTACCTGGTATCGGAAGTAGAGAGATTAGGGATCTTTTCGTCTAAAGATTGCGTTAAGTAGTATAGAAATTATTGGCTTTAGGCCATTTCCCCCTAATTTCCTCCCACAATCTAGTCCCTATGCTCTATTTAGTTGCCGTTTTACTAACTCTTTGGTTTTGGCGTCGTAATCTTAAAGATGCCAATATCTGGATGATCGCCACCTATGCAGGTGTTGCGCTCATGGTTTGGACTGACTTTACCGCAGTTTCCGCCATGGAGGACGCATTTCCCAAAATCCTGCGTGATTTCGTTGTAATTGGTTTAGTCGGACTAGTACAGAGCCTGGCGGTAGCCCGTAGAATGCCTTTGTGGCTAGCAATATTGTTAACCTTGGGGATGTTCACCTTCATCCATCTTTGGGATGAGGAGGGGGCACCATTCGCTGCTGAAGCGTCCGTAGAGGCAGGATTAATCCCATTAGACGCTAGCGGTGAACTGCTGGTAGAATTAGCAGAAGGAACAGACCTGTCGGCCTTTCAGACAAAAGCGGTAGGATACGGCTGGCGTACTGAGTTGGCATTCATTCCTGAAGACGATGGAGCGACCCTGCTAGATAACTACCTTATAGTCGATGTCGAAGACGTTACAGCGGCGGAGGACGTTCTACAAAGCTTAGCTGAGGTTGTTTGGATGGAGCCTAATGAATTGATTCAAGTGTCGCCTTTGACAAACACCCCGGATCAATTACTCCGGCGTAATCCTCGTTTAAGCATTAACGATCCTGAAACTGAGAAGCAGTGGGCAATGGGCGTCCTTAATATGGAGGATTATTATCGTTTGCTGAACAAACAAACGCCGAAGAAGCTTGCTAAAATTGCCATTCTGGACACCGGTGTTGACGGAAGACACGAAGACATTAAGGATAACTATTTCTCTGTCGAGCCGAAGTATGATAATGACCCGGTCGGACATGGTACGCACTGTGCGGGTATCGCTGCAGGCGTCACCGATAATGGCATTGGCATCGGTAGTCTCGCTGGGGCGGGAACGCGCAAGTTTGTAGAGGTTACGAGTATTAAAGTACTCAATGCATCTGGGATGGGGACACAGAAGAGCATCATCGCCGGAATCATTGAAGCTACTGATGAAGGTGCTGACGTTATCTCCCTTTCCCTGGGTGGACCTAGTAATCAGTCCCGGCAACGTGCCTACAGTCAGGCAGTTAAGTATGCATTAGATCACAATGCCATTGTTGTGGCAGCTGCCGGAAATAGTAATCGAAACGCCAAGAATTATTCTCCTGCGAATGCTAAAGGTATGATTACCGTTGCTGCAGTTGATGAGCAGCTTCAGCGAGCGACTTTTTCTAATACCGTGCAAAATATAAAGTGGGGTGTCGCTGCTCCAGGCGTAGGGATATACAGTACTACGCCAGATAATAACTACAAAATTTACAGTGGCACGAGTATGGCTTGTCCATTTGTCGCAGGGCTTCTGGGAACAATCAAGGCCGTGAATCCTGATCTTAGTGCCAAAGAAGCTTTTGATATTCTCAATGGTACAGGTAAAAAGGGAGCACAAGTACAGGAAACCGGCCGAATCGTAAACCCGGCAGCTGCTTTAAAAGCAGCGCTTAAATAGGCAACTCTTACGGACCAATTCGGATCTTTGCCTCCTTCTATGTTTTCCGAGAATTAGGCATGAACCTTAGCTGTAAGTGAAGCGGGAAAGACAAACCTTCTGGAAATGCTTAGCGGCTTTCAAGAGAGTTTGCCCTTATATGTATAGCTATGATTTACAACAACCTCATTTGACTGGGCGTTAAGACGTTCCCTATGAAGTTATATCATCTGCTAATTCTTTTTCTCTGTTGCCTTGCTTCTGCGGGTACCGCGATTGCTATGGATCGAATTATTGGTCTGGAGGTAGTAGAAGATGTTGTAGATGCCAGGACTACTAGTATTTTGAACGCTCCTAGCTTTACCGAAGCTGCGCAAACGGTTATACCTGCAGTCGTTTACCTTAAGGCATTTCCCGCAACAGTAAGTCCGTTTGAACCCTCCTTACGCCATACAACTACTGGTTCGGGCGTGATTATTGACGAGAAGGGGCTAATTGTAACCAATGGTCACGTAATCAAGGATGCGGTCCGCCTACGGGTAGTAACTGAAGATAAAAGGGAATTTAACGCTGAAGTCATCGGAATTGATCAGGCTACGGACATTGCTTTGCTACGAATTGATGCTGGCAGGACACTACCATTTATTCCTTTTGGCGATAGTGATAGTTTGCTGATAGGAGAATGGGTGCTTGCCGTTGGCAACCCTTATAGCCTGAATTCTACCGTTACGGCAGGAATAGTATCCGGTAAAGGCCGAAGTATCGACGTGCTAGAACCAGATGACCGTATAGAGAACTTTATTCAGACCGACGCAGCCATTAATCCCGGTAATTCCGGAGGGGCATTGGTAAATGCTCAGGGCGAACTTATCGGTATAAATACCGCTATCCTAAGCGTTAGCGGAAGGGATGAGGGCTTTGCTTTTGCGGTCCCGGGCAACTTAGTGATGAGAGTTGTTGATGATCTGATTGCCTACGGGGAAGTCAGGCGAGCGGTTATTGGAGCCTATGTACAATCTGTTAATGCCGCCCAAGCCGTTGCTTTAGGCATGGATAAAGCAAAAGGGGTTCTGATTACTAGAGTAAAGCCAAACAGTTCAGCAAGTAATGCAGGTTTGAAGAAGGATGATGTAATTCTTGAACTCAATGACGCGTCTATTAATTCACCGGCTGAACTACAGGACCAGCTAAGTAAGTTTCGCCCTGGAGACAGCGTAGCAGTGACTTTCCTGAGTCGTGGTACAAGGCATACCGTAACCATGGAACTGAAAAACAAACGGGACACCTTGAAAAAACTCGTTAGTGGTAGAGAGTAAATCAATACTGACCACAAGCGAAGTTGCTGACTTGTCGTTCAATCCGGTCAATACTGATAGTAATCGGCCTGTATACCTTATTTTTGTCGTTGTCGAGTGATACTTGGAAGATATCCACGATAAAAAAGTCCTTCTTATTTTGACCTTTTATCTGTTTATTCGTTAATACAACGTACCAAATTTTAATATGATGTTTAGAATTACTACTCTCCTTGCGCTTTTAATGCTCATTTTTTCTGGCTGTGATACCAACAGTAACGACGTTGCTAATGATGCAGACACAGTGATGGAAGACGCTGAAGAAAAAATGGATGAAGCCGAAGAAACCGTACAAACTGCCGTTAATATGGCAAATACTGCAGGAAATGGTGTCCTTAAAGTGGTAGATGGCACGATTAAGTCGCCTCGTAAAGAGTTGACTGGAGAGGTTGGAGGAGTACAAGTTGTGATTAACTACGGTAGCCCTGCGGTGAATGACCGTGTAATTTACGGTGACCTTGTTCCATATGAGAAGGTATGGCGTACAGGTGCTAATGAAGCGACCAAGATTACCTTTGAACAAGACGTAATTGTTGGAGCTGACGCCAAGAAGCTTAAAGCTGGAACTTACTCCCTTTTCACTTTGCCGGCAAGTAAGGATGATTGGACCATTATCTTCAATACCGAAGCTGAGCAGTGGGGCGCATACGATTATGACGAAAGTAAAGATGCTGTAAGAGCAGCAGCAGCCTCAAAGCCTGCTTCAGCAAAGGCGGAAAGAATGGACTTCGGTCTTTCCGATAGCGCTATCATGTTAATGTGGGATGACCTGATGGTTGAGTTCCCAGTTAGTGCAAGCTCTAAATAAAGCACTTCCTTTCAATCAATAGAAAACGGCCATCGTGTTAATCACGATGGCCGTTTTCTGTTTTGCGTGTATCAGCAAGCCTTGGAAAGCTTTGATGCTGGTAACCAAAGGTTGGTCCATACTAGTTCGGGAATTGCCCCGAGCCTCCCGGTCGACCGAGTACGTCCTGTCGAGTACTATCTCTTGGCGCCAGGCCAGTCGGAGCTTTATCATACTTATGGGTGAAAATCTTTTCTACCTCATGCCATTTACCATCTTCCTGGTATTCGAGTGCATGATAGCTCCCATCAGGCATTTGGAGTGGGCCGGTGTCGTCACTGCCAGGCATCATAATTAGGTTTTCGTAGACGATGCGACCAGTCTCTGGATCTAGCTTCAGCACAACGTTGGCCTGGGCAGCGTAATCAAGAATAATTCTTGCGCGCTCGGAGAGCAGTAGCCCCTCCGGACTGAAGGTGGAAAAGACAGGCAAACCAAATTGGATGTTATCGTAAGCATCGAAGGTAAGAACGTCCAGTACCTTTCTGCGGATGAAGCCACTATGGCGGTCAAAGCCAAAGACGAAGTAGTAGGGAGTCTCGTTGATGGTGCCGCCTGGGACTATATCGTAGATGACGTAGCCTAACCAGTTATTCGAGCCTGCGACCATGTTTTCAGGGTTCGTTCGCCATTCACTGCTACGATCGAGTAATGGCTTAAGATTTAATTGCTTTGAGTTGAATTGGATAGCACCGTAGTGACGATATTCATCCCGATTAATATGAAGCTCCCAGGTGATTGTTCTAAAGCTACGATCTGGGGCATACCTGACCGCAACCCCCTGGAGATTGGGGAATTCGTAGTTAAAACTGTTCGGCGTTTTCAGGCTGTTGACTAATTCAGAGATGAGCTGCTTACAGGCGTTGAACCGATTAAGCTCAGTACTATCAGTATGCATTGTAACTGATAGCTCGTTAAGCTTCATTTCAGCCGTCAAAAGGTTTTGCAAGTCTTTCTTCTTCAACTTTTTTGCCTGGGCACTGACCGCGAGCGGCAAGAGAAGTAGGAGAAGAAATGGAAAGAGCTTTTTCATCGGGGATGGTTTATACGCAAGTATGGAACAACGAATAGACGAAAACAATACGCCTGAACGCAGGAAAAAGTATGTTTGAGACGATTACATTTGCAAAATGGTAACAGTAGATTTTACGAACAAGAGAGTTTTAATAACGGGCAGCAGCAAAGGTGTTGGTGCTGCCACTGCACGAATATTTGCTCTGGCTGGTGCTCGTGTCTGCGTCCATTACAACCGGGATGCTGCAGGAGCTAAAGCAGTCGTAGCTTCGCTGCATGGTGCTGGACACACAATGCTTCAGGCAGACGTGAGTGATCCTAGAGCTGCCCGACTTCTGGTAGATATGGCGGCTACTAAACTCGGAGGCCTTGATGTCTTGGTTAATAATGCCGGCATCTTTCAACCACACCCGGTAGACGGTAGCATGAACTTTGATGAATGGCTCGCTACTTTTCAGAATACCTTGAATACAAATCTAGTTGGCCCGGCAGCTGCAGCCTACACTGCTATTCAGCGAATGCGCCAACAGGGTGGTGGTGCTATAGTTAACGTTGGGTCACGAGGGGCTTTCCGCGGAGAAGCTGGTCAGATTGGTTACGGAGCAGCTAAGGCAGGTTTGCACGCTTTGTCTCAGTCACTGGCACAAGCTGTCGGCGGTGACAACATAACGGTTCATGCGGTTGCTCCCGGGTTTATTGAAACAGCTATGGCCAGGCCACATTTGCAGGGAGCTGCCGGTGATGCTGTGAAAGCACAGAGCCCCCTGAACCGGGTGGCCACGGTAGAAGAGGTAGCCCGGGCAATATTGTTTCTGGCGAGCCCTGATGCCAGATTCACAACGGGTGGCATCCTGGATATAAACGGCGCAAGTTACCTCCGGTAAAGTGTCCGTATTGAAGACAGGGACGAAATCACCCAATTATGGCAAAGCGCAAAGGAGCAGAACAACATCCTAATTTCCCCAGCGGTGCCTGGGAGGGATTCTACTTGTATGCGACCGGACCGGGAGCTGATCGTCATGCGATGTCGTTTAGGCTCAATTTCAATTCTGGCAAAATAAAAGGGAGTGGGGGAGATGACATTGGTCCTTTCACCTGGGAGGGTGAGTACGATGTTTCCACGATGTCTGTTAATATGGTAAAGTCATACCGTAGCCATACGGTCAATTATACGGGGATGGCAGATACCAACGGTATCTACGGTAGTTGGGACCTGGGACTGGCTAGGGGAGGCTTCCATATTTGGCCCAAAAAGCAGGAAAACACTGGTAAGGCGGCAACTGCAAAATCTAAAAAGAAGAAGCTTAGTGCAGTATGACCACGAATGAGTAATTTTAGGACCATAAGCTACCAACAGTGAATAAGCCTCCCGTTTCAAAAAAATATACTGTTTACCAACATTTCAATCGTCGAGAAGACATGTTGGAGGTTGTTGCCATTTTGGCCGAGAACGACATAGAGGCCCGCACTTCTGATGCGGGAGAGGGACTAGGGGAATGGACTGAGAATACAATTGTAGGAGCACCGCTTCGTCCAAAATTCTGGATTGAAATTCCCGAGTACCAGTTTGAAAAGGCCAACTTCATGTTGCAAGAGGTAGCAGAGGCCAATTTGGAGGAAGAGGATTTGGATGCCCATCCGTTTAATCAATACAGTGTTCCTGAATTACAGCAAGTTCTGGTGGAAGAGTCTGACTGGAGCCCTGAAGCAGTGGTTGTGGCCCGTAGGCTGCTTTTACGGCGGGGAGGTGACGTCGACCTCAAACGACTGAGGGACGCTGCCAGAGCGCGTCTCCTGGAAGCCTATAAGCCACGCAGTATCAATCAGCTGGTAGTAGGATGTGTTGGATTGATTGCTTTTGCGGCAAGTTTGGTGTTGTGGGTACTCGGTTCAATGCTAGCCTTTGGCTGGTTGATGTACTTTGCTTTTGGCAGTCGTCGTGATCCTAAAGGGAATAGCCACTTAACTTACGATAGTATTACCCGACGAAACGCCAAGCTAGGCTTGGGGGTAATGGTTGTTGGGCTGCTATTTGGTCTTATCAATTTCATTGTTCTCAAATGGTATCCGGTAGCGGACATCGACAGCTGGCTGTGGTGGTGGCGCTAGTACTTCTAGCAAGTGAAGACAGCTGTAAATCATTAATCACTTTGCCGCTAACCTGGTAAATGGCATCAGGCATTATTTTTCCCGCGTTGCTCTTATGCTGTACTTGGCACCTGCGCCCGCGCCCTGATCAAACATCCAGTAGCACTCCCTCTTTAAGCGCGTATTTACTGACGGTAATCCGGCTTATGGAAGCAAGCTCTAAAGTGAAGGTGATGAGTAGCATGGCGACGACGACCATGTCGACGCGATTTTGTGGGATGTACGGGAGGCGTTCCCGTTCGGCGACGGTAGTGTTGATCAGTTGCTTTGCCAGTTGAGGAAGATCATCTAGCGCTATCTGAGTGTATGTAGGGTGCTGTGGAACAGTATTGTCTATCAGCAGGTTTGCCAACAACTCAAAGGTGCCGGCAGCGCCGGCAAGATGATGGGTGGGAAATTCCGCTAAAGCCCTTGTTAGGGGAGCAGTGATTAAGCGCAAGTGGTCGTATAAACGATGCTTCTCCGCGTCTCCAATAGGGTCATTGTGGTGGAAGTTTTCCTTGAGTACCGAGATGCCAATAGGGAAAGACTGCCGCCAAAGGACCTGTTGTTTGTCCACGATGATGAATTCCGTTGATCCGCCACCAATATCCATGATCAGCATCCTTTCCCTGACGTTAGGAATAGCAGCGAGTACTCCGTTTGTTATCAACCGTGCCTCTTCATCACCAGAAATAAGGCTAATCGTAAGGCCACTTTGTTCAAATACCGCCTTAATGAAATCCTGACCGTTAGTGGCCCGGCGGAGAGCCGCCGTACCAATCGCCGAAACATGTTGGCATTTGTACTCATCCAAAATTTTCCTGAAATGTATAATTGCCATCATCCCACGTTCAAATGGACGAGGTCCTATCGTACTTATACCATCACTGGCTAGTTTGACGAAAATACGCTCCCGGTATACTTCCTCAATCCCTTTGGCGGGGGAGATGCGGGCGATGAGTAAATGAAAAGTGTTCGTTCCCAGATCAATAACTGCCCGCAGCGTATTTGAGGAGGGTTGGTGCTCTTTTATCATTGCAGCAAAGGTAGTATGTCCCGGACCGAAGCCCGTAGAAAATGCCGGGGGAAGACCGTTATATACGCGAAAAGCGCCCGCAGTATGACTACGGGCGCTTTCGGAAATGGGTGAGGTTTTATTTAGTTGCTGGCTTGGTGGCTTTGGTTAAACGCTCACCACTGATGGCCTTGCTCATGATCACCTTTACGGAGATATCCTTGCGTGAATTGTTGACCAGGTAGATGTCTTCATGCCGGCGAACGGAAATGTCATCCTTGCCCTTAAGTCCAAATCCTTGTGTCTGGGTGCCAAGTTGCTTGTCCCGTACAGAAACCTGAAGCTCTTTACCGCTGCGGTTAACGATGGTAGCATCATAGTTGGTACTGCTACCTTCTCCTACGATGAGCTGTTCCCCGGCAGGGATCGTTACGGTCATAGACTCCTGAGCAGGACCAGCGTCAGCTCGGGGAATAAAAATACGGGTGTCCTCTTTTTCGGACTCGCGAACGCCAGATGCATCTTTGCCTACGTAGCGCATTCCGGGTACCTTCTTGCTGAGCTTAACGAAAACAAAACCCTTTTTGTTAGTGCCATTACGCAGGTGGACCTCATAGGCAGGCTCAACGGTTAGGTTGGTTGAGGCCCCACTTTCCAGCTCGATGGTCTCAGTTACCTCGCGACTGGTCTTATCAATTACTGATACGGTGATGTTTTGCTTACCCTGGTTTTTCATTTTAGCGGTATAGGTATCATTCATGTATTCTCCTAAAATGAATTTCTGTTGAGCGGGGATGGTGACACCTGCAGTGTTCTGGGCACAGGCAGTGAAGAACATTGTGGAAGCAAGTAACAGAGTAATTAAGTAACGCATGGTATTCGTTTTTTGGTTCGACACAAAAGTGCCCCTTCAAAGTACCCTGGCCGCTTCAGATTATGTTTTGGGGCGACCCAGATTATGATTTGGGCGATCTGCCGTCTTTTTTTTGGCGTAAGCGTATTGTTTTTAAGATAATCTGCTAATTTGGCTACATGCCCAATCAGGTTGCCCGACGAGTTTACGATTTTCTAAAAGACATCCCTCCCTTTAATTTCGTGGATGATGAGGCTGCTTTGCTGCGTATTGCGGGCAGGGTAGAGGTCCGCTATCAACCGGTGGGCTCGGTAATTTTTAGTCCGGGCCAATCCCCCGATAACCGTTTCTTCGTAGTCAAGGAAGGGGTAGTTGAATTATTCAGCCTGGGTTCGGAGGAACTCCTTGTGGAACGTTGTGGTGAGGGAGAAGTTTTTGGTATTCGGCCGGTCCTTGCGGAAGACAATTACGTCTTTGAAGCCAGGGCTGCTGAGGAGACCTTACTATATGGCATAAATACCAGTGGTTTTCGTGACTTGCTACCTAATTATCCTGAACTAACCCGATACCTGGCTACAAGCATGGCGGGTAGTAGTCGTTACAATCTCGAATTCAAGGCAGCGCAGCTGGTTCCTCGGCAGGCAACAGAAATTGCTCCTGACCTCAACGAATTACAAACGGTTAACCAGGCTAGAGAGCCGGTAACTTGTGCTTCTGACGCGAGGATTGTGGACGCTGCGAAGATTATGACACGGGAGAATATTGGTTCGATCATCATCATTGACCGAAAAAAATGCCCGTTGGGTATTATCACCGACCGAGACCTCCGCGGGAAGATTGCTACCGGTATGGTTTCCAATCAGGCGCTTGTTGGTGAAATAATGCAGGGGCCGGTTATATGTATCGGTCAGGGAGGTACAGTTGCGGATGCACACATAGAGATGGTGCGGTATGGGATCAACCATTTGGTCATGACTGAAGATGGGACCAATAAAACTCCCGTTACGGGGGTGATCAGTAAGCATGACTTGCTTGTCCTGCAGGGGAACAACCCTGCGGTATTGGTTCGGGCCATTGGCCGCGCGAAAGACGCGGCTTATTTGCGCACCCTCAGAGAACGGGCCGAGTCTTTACTTGAAACCTACCTCGAGCGAGAGGTAAGCATTTCCTTCATCACTACGGTGATGACGCAAATCAACGATGAGATCATACGCAAGTGCATCAAGCTGGCACTGGCGAGAATGCAGGCAGACGGAAGGGGGAACCCTCCGGCTTTGTTTGACTGGCTGGCCCTTGGCAGCCAGGGTAGGGGAGAACAACTTCTGCGCACCGATCAGGATAATGCCCTCATTTTCGAGGATGTGCCAGAGCAACGCTTTAATGCCGTTAAGGATTACTTTTTGCAGCTTGCCAGCTACGCAAGTGAATTCTTGAATACTGTAGGCTTTGAGTATTGTCCCGGAGACATGATGGCTAGTAATCCCAAATGGTGTCTACCGGTCAGTGCGTGGAAACAGCAGTTCAGCCATTGGATGAGCGAGAATACTGCGGAGAACATGTTGCATACTTCTATCTTTTTTGACTACCGGGGAGTATGGGGCGACGGTAGCCTACCGGCAAAACTGACTGATCATATCTTCTCGGAGATGGATGGTTCCCGCGCCCGATTTCTGGCGTCGCTTTCCATTGCTGCTCTTGACAACCCCAGCCCGCTTACGTTCTTCCGCAACTTTGTTGTGGAACGATCCGGAGAGCATAAAGACCAATTCGACCTTAAGGCAAGGGTGATGCGCCCCCTGACGGATGCTGCGCGAGTACTGATTCTGGAAGCCAAGAAAGGAGGGCAGAACAGCACTCTCCGCCGGTACGAGGAACTGGCAGCGCTAGAGCCACAAAATGCAGAACTATACCAGGCATGCGCAGAAGCCTACGAGTTCCTGATTCGGCTGCGGGCCATCATGGGCTTGCGGCGACGGGATTCCGGCCGTTACCTCAGCCCGAAGGAGCTTAGTCGGATTGAGCGGCTTCTGTTAAGGAATAGCTTTGGTCCCGTGAAGGAAATCCAAAGCCTGCTGGAAGTACGCTTCCAGATAAATTTCCTGCGTTGATGGAAGGATTTGCCTGGTTTAACCGAATGCGACGTTCATTTCAGCAGAAAGCTGAGCAACAGATCAATCCGGACTGGCCTGCCTGGTATCAGGAATACTATACCAGCGAAAACTTTAAGCGGCCAAAGGAAGCCCTGCTTGCTGAAGTGCCGGTTGTGGTAATCGATGCGGAAACTACTGGCCTCGACGTAACAACTGACCGATTGATCAGCCTGGGAGGGCTAAGGGTGCAGGGCAATCAGTTGCAAATAGGCGGTCACTTTGAAGCTTACCTTCCCACCCCTGAAGCATTTGCTGCTAATGAGGCCGTAGCTATTCATGGCATCATTCCAAACTCACAGCGCTATAAATATTGGCGTGAAGATGAAATGCTGGAGAGCTTGCTAGCATTTCTGGGAGATGCCATCATCGTTGGCCACCACATTAGCTTTGATGTAACGATGATCAACCAGGCACTGGTTAAAGCAGGGGCGGGGAAACTCCAAAACCAAGTGATCGATACCGCTGCCGTGGCGGAGCGCATCCAGCCACAAGGATACTGGACGCAGCCAGGACAGTACTCCCTTGACAAACTAGCCCGTCGCTACAGCATACCCCTCTCAGACCGGCATACTGCACTGGGAGATGCATACATTACGGCTATCCTCTGGCTCAAGCTTACCGGACGTTTACGTGAGCGTATTCCACGAGAACTTGAACTGGCAGATCTTACTCAGCGAGGACGGTAACTGTATATACTCCCCACGATCACCGGAGGTGAAATTTGTGAGGAGGCTATTTTTGTGACTACTAAGGCAGAAAACGTAGCCATGGCCACCGTCACGACGAGGCTTTTTAACGTAGTTGGGGCAAGCAGCGTCCGTCAAAAATCATCTGTGGTGGCCGAGGGGAGTATATTTTGAAAACTAAAATCATGGATTAACTGTATCCTCCCTAAACGAACTTAACATGGCATCAGCACTGAAAAATCTTTCCGATTACGATGATAGTAACCTGCCTGATGCAGGCGAGCTTTCTTTCGGGATTGTAGTGGCAGACTGGAATAAGGATATTACCCACACCCTTTACGCAGGGTGTCTCGATACCTTACTTAAGCACGGGGCGAAGGAGGAGAATATCCACGTGTTACAG
>CAZTTF010000355.1:0-6685 GCA_964616365.1 uncultured Lewinella sp.
AGCCAGGCGATGCCTTTCAGCTGCAGTGGACATTAGGACACGATGGCTGTGACGGCTGGTTGGGGTGGTATGTCGACGAGATCATGGTCGGCTTCTGCGGAGAACAGGCCCTCCCCGTTACTTATCAGTCGTTGGCGGCCACGGCCGGAAAAACCTTCGTCGATCTGACGTGGGAGACTGCACGCGAAGAGAACAACTTTGGCTTTTACGTAGATCGTCTGCAGCAGGCCGAATTTCAGCAAATCGGTTTCCAGGCTGCACATGCCTCAGGTAAATACTCATTTCGGGATGAGGGAGTCACGCCAGGTGGCACCTATGTCTATCGCCTGCGACAACAGGACAACGACGGGCAAGTCAATTACTCTCCCCTCGTCCGGGCCACCCTGCCTACAGTTGCTGAGCTACGGGTATTTCCTAACCCGGCCATCGGCAAATTCAACCTTGAGGGCAGCGGGAAAGAAGCTTTTATATATGATACCAGTGGCAGGCTGGTCCTGCGCGTACCAATGCGATCCGGTCGAGCAGAAGTACCAAATATGGCCCGGGGAGTGTACGTGGTTCGCCTCGGTCAAACGGTTAAACGGGTTGTGGTCCGGTAAATGACAGTCGCAAAACGAGGCGCGGCCGCAGGTGCAAAGCCGGGAAAAAAGGCAATGTAGGGTTTTGTTTGCGCTCTGCCACCCAAAAGTCATTCCTGGAAAATGGACATCCCAACATACAACCTTAGATTTGCGCGTTCGTTAGCATAGTACCGGCACGTTAAACCGGTCCCCTTTAAAAAGCCTATGGATACTTTAATTACCATCGGGCAGCTGGTCCTCAGTTTGTCCATCTTGATTGTCCTTCACGAGTTCGGTCACTTCCTCCCTGCCCGCCTGTTCGGCACCCGTGTGGAGAAATTCTACCTTTTCTTTGACCCGGGTTTCAGCTTATTAAAAAAGCAGATCGGTGAAACGGAGTACGGTATTGGCTGGCTCCCCCTTGGTGGATACGTCAAGATCAGCGGTATGATCGATGAGAGCTTTGATACCGAGCAAATGGAAAGTGAGCCACAGCCGTGGGAGTTTCGCTCCAAGCCGGCATGGCAACGCCTGATCATCATGCTGGGTGGGGTTACGGTTAACTTCATCCTTGGCTTCCTGATCTACGCTATGGTCTTGTTTGCCTACGGAGAAGAATACTACCCGGCCAAGAACATTACTGCAGGTATTGCGACGGATAGCCTGGCACAAGAGATTGGCCTGCGCAACGGTGATCACATCCTCAAAGTTGGTGACGCCGACTTCGACCGCTTCAACTACAAGGCTGTCCTGCGTGGTATTGCGATTGACAATGCCCGGGAAATAACCGTTCGGCGTGACGGCCGGGAGATGGTTCTGGACATCGACAACAAGTGGGCAGATATCCTGACGCGGCACGAGAACAAGAATACCCAGCTATTCATCCCACGGATGCCCTTCGTAGTAGGCAAGCCCGGTTCGCTCGGCGAAGCGGCAGGGCTAGTGAAGGAAGACCGCATCGTCAGTGTCAACGGTACTACTACTGACTTCTTTGACCAGTATAAAACGGCCGTTAAAGGGAAGAAAAACGAAACCATTACGCTTGGCGTAAAGGCAAAAGACAGTGAAACCATCCGGGAGGTTCCAATTACTCTCGACGAGAAGGGGCGCATGTATGTTGTTCCCGCCGGGCCCGACTACTTCTACGAAACTGAACGTATCGAATATGGCTTCGTAGAATCTTTCCCAGCTGGCTACAATCAGGGAGTCAACTTCCTTGGCGACCAGTTCAAGGCCTTCGGAGAGATGTTTAAAGGCAACATCAAAGTGAGCGAAAGCCTGGGAGGCTTTGCCAGCATTGGTTCTATGTTTGGCACCGAATGGATCTGGGAACGCTTCTGGTATATGACCGCGAGCCTGTCGTTGATCCTTGCCTTCATGAACCTCCTGCCAATTCCAGCACTCGATGGCGGCCACGTGATGTTCCTGCTCTATGAAGTCGTTACCGGACGCAAGCCCAGCGATAAGTTTATGGAGCGTGCCACCATGGTTGGCTTCGTGATCGTCCTTGGACTGGTGCTCTACGCCAACGGGCTCGATGTCTGGCGATTCATCCGGGGTTGGTTCGTTTAATCCGGCACCCGCAGCTTTTTCGTTTATCGCCATCCCGGATCACCAACAGTTGATCAATGACTAACTATTTCGATTATTTCGGTATCCCTGTCTCCCCATCGGTTGACAAGGCGGACCTTAAGAAAAAATTCTACGCCAACAGTAAGCGCTTTCATCCGGACTTCCACACCCTGAAAAGCGAAGCAGAGCGCGAGGCAGCCCTCGAGCAAAGTACCCTGAACAATCAGGGATACAAACTGCTGCTGGATGATGACCGGCGACTTCACCATCTCCTTACCCTCAAAGGGGTGCTGGGAGAAGAAGGGAGTAACTCCGTCCCTCAGGATTTCCTCATGGAAATCATGGAGGTCAATGAAGCGCTCATGGAGCTCGAATTTGACGATGATCCCGCAGCCCGGGAGAAAGTAAACAGCCTGATCAATGCATTGGCCGCAGATCTCGAACAAAGTGTCGCGGAACTGATCAACCAATACGACGATGCAACCGTTAGCCCGGAAAGCCTTGAACAACTAAAGGACTATTACCTTAAAAAACGGTACCTGCTACGCCTACGTGGCAAAATCTAGTAGACTATGTTAATCCTGCTTTCCCCCGCCAAGACCCTCGACATGACGCCGGTTAACCAGCCGGCTACTCAGCCGCGATTGCTCAATGATACCGAGCAACTCGCCAAGGTGCTTCGCAAAAAATCCCGTGCTGACATTCAGGACCTCATGCATGTGAGCGAGAAGCTGGCCGACTTGAATTACGAGCGTTTTCAAACGTTCTCTTTGCCGTTTACGGATGCAAACGCCAAACCAGCCGGTTTGGCCTTCAAAGGCGATGTTTACCAAGACCTGGAGGCGCATACCTTTTCTCCCCCTGAATTCGCCTTTGCTGATCAGCAGATCAGAATACTCTCCGGCCTCTACGGCGTCCTTCGTCCGGGTGACCTGATGCAAGCCTACCGGCTTGAAATGGGGACCAAGCTGAAAAACCGCCGAGGAAAGAACCTCTACGAATTCTGGGGAGACCGGATCACGAAGGTGCTAAACGAGGACCTCGCTGCCAATGGTGATGACCTCATCCTGAACTTGGCCAGTAAGGAGTACTTCAAAAGCGTGCAGGCAGACCAGCTGAACGGCCGCCTGCTTACTGTCAACTTCAAGGACGAGAAGGATGGTAAGTTCCGAATCATTGCCTTCAATGCTAAACGCGCCCGGGGAAGAATGGCGAACCTCATTACCAAAGAGGGCATAACTACCGCTGAACCGCTAAAGGAATTGGTAGTAAACGATTACGTATATAACGCAGGCCAAAGCAGCGAGGACGAGTGGGTATTTACCCGTTAGACCCGCTTTACGCGCCTGACTAGCTTTACAGAACCGGGAATACAAGGGCCAAAATCACTGTCGCCCCACCAGGGACCGGTGAGCATCAGCCCCTCGCGGGTGTATGTCATCGTTAGCAGAAATCTTTTCATGCACCAGCTGAGCTCAAGTGGTTTCTGGGAACGTACCACTCCGCGCTCTAGCACCTTCCAGGAGCCATTAGGCAATACGTACCCGCTGAAGTCCATCTCGGCGTATATCTCGTCCAGCTTCACGTAGGTTGTTCCTTTAATGGCGCGCCCAATTTGGGTAATCTGCATGCTGAACTCAAAGCGATCAGCAATTCCTCCTTTATTCTGGAACAACTCCCCTACCCAGGTCCCACTGATATCAGGCGGTCCGTAATGAGTAGCTGGCGCTTCTTTTTTCCCGTTGTTGCCTGGGGTCACTTCCTGACTGTGCAGGGAAAGTGTCATCAGCAAAATCAGGTTGAACAGCAGGAGCAAGCGCATAGAGAATAATTTTCTGCTTTTTTTTAATAACCAGGCCACGCGGCGAAAGGTTGGAGTGTCTTATGGGCGTATACCGAGTTGATTTTCAGAGCGAATATTTAAATAATACCCGGCCCGCCAAATGCGGACCGGGTATTTTTATGCCCCTACGCCACTAAAAAACGTAAAAAGCCCTTCGCCAATTGGGCGAAGGGCTCAAAAATTTTCCCGCTACCCGAAGGTAGCGGGGTTCATGGGATTAACTTTTTAGTAGCCGCCGCCACTTTCTGCACCAGCGGGAACAGCATCATCAGAAGCGCCTGCTTCTGCCGTCAGGAATTCTACCCGGCGGTTGATGTAAGACTTGTCAAGAGGAACGATGGCATTCTCTTCACCGCGGTACTGCAGTACGAGGCGTGCGCGCTCGATACCGTGCTGGTTTACCAGGTGATCGACAACCGCCTTCGCACGGCGGTAAGAGAGCACCTGATTGTTCGCTGCGTTACCTACCCGGTCCGTGTAACCGCGAATGACCATCCGCATACCAGGATTACCCTGGAGCACACGTGCTACGCTGGAAAGCGTGCCGTAGTCGCTGAATTTAACGGTAGACTGTCCCAACGGGAAGTAGATCATCGGGAGGAACAACTCACCACGATCCGTCATCACAGAAGTAGTAGCTTTTTCGTTACCAGCCTGCATGCGGGCAAGAGAAGCATCAATCATTTCCTGTACCCGATCCTCGGTGATCGGTGCATCGTTGCGGTTAATGACTACACCGTTAGCATTGATCTTCTCACCCGGACGAGGAGGGAAGAATGGCTCAAGGTCCTGGTAATCAGGTACACCGTCCTTATCGCTGTCGAGAACACGGCCACGTGTATCCACTGGTACACCAGCAGGAGTGTCAGCCTCTTGGTCAACAGCATCAACAACGCCGTCACCATCAGAATCTTTGGTAGCGTCATCCACCCTGCTGTTCATCCGGTCGAAGTCCTCCCGCATTGGCGTAAAGGCATTGGTCCAGTATGCTGGCTCATTTTTCTTAGCCGCGCTACCCAGGTTGAAGTTAAGACTAACGGAACCGATACCCTGTACATCCCGGAACTGTCCGGAACCAAGGTTGTAACCGTCAAGCAAGTCAGCACGATTACCAAAAGGTACGATGGCCATGTATTCGAAGCCGATGTTAAACTTGGGGCTAACCCGGAAAGTCATACCGCCGCCGGCAGCCATGTGGCTTGCTAGTTCTCTCTCTACGTTGAAGTTCCGGTTATCTTCGGTAAATACGTCTTCGTCAAAAGGAAGGCCGTTGTCCTCACCTTCATATTCCTGATTGCGCTGAGCATCCGTTCTGAAGAAGTTCACACCAGGACCAGCCATGACGTAAAAATTCGTTTTACGAATATCACCGGAGTAACGGAAGTTGTTCAGGGTGACAACTACCATACCGGTAGCAGCAATCATCTGCGACTCGTAGCGACGGTTTAGCACATTTGAGGCTAATTCATTGTCTCCGGTAGTGGAGCCGTAAAAGCCATCAAGGCGCAAAGAGAAGAGGTGGTCAAGTGATTTGCGGAAATGCGCACCGATACCAAAGCCACCAGAAGCATCAACGTCTCCGGAGATGTAGGTGTAAGATGGACGAAGGCCAAACTCCAGCATTGTGCCAGACTTTTCTCCGTCAGGAGCCATTTTGTCCTTTTTTGACTTACCATCATTGGTAAGATCATCCATGGTAAGTTCCGTGGTTTCTACGGCTTCGGTGTCATTAGTTGCTGGGACGGGTGTTCCTTGAGCTTGCATGCCAAAGCTAAAAGCGATGAGCAAACTGAAAATGGAAAGCTGTAATACTTTCATAAGATCGGTTTCTGTAGATTAGTTTCAAATTGGGATTAAACCCGATGTTCGGGAAAAAAGACTTCAACTGCGGTTGTACCAGTTTTGCTGAGAAGTGGTAGGTCCTGGCAAAGAAACGGTATCAAATCGAGGGTGAATGTACATTTCTAGTATACCAAAGGTAGTAGTTGTTTGGGAAACGGTAGTACTTTTTAGGGGAACGGATATAATTTTTTTTCGTATTAGTAAAATTAATCATGCATAATTCATCCCTTTATTGCCCCGTTTAACGGGCTTGGAGTACCTTCGGCACAAGCACAATTTATCCATGTATACACCCTGGCTTGAAGCCGTCCCGAAACCAGATTCGGCACTGGCAGCACATACTTTTGGTAAACACTTACGCCCACGCTCCCGCAGGATAGCCATTGCTATCATAGGCTTAGACGAAGTTGTTGCGAAAAAGACACGTGAGCACCTTTATGCGACAAGCTGGGACTTCGGCAACCTCATTGCTCGTGACCTGGGCAATATCCGAAAAACAACTCCGGACTTTATCATTCCGCTGCTGCGGGAATTACATGCGGCCAAGATCACTCCCATTCTGATCGGAGGCAACCAGGAACTGTTTGCCGCGCAGTACCTCGCCTTCGCGGAGCTCAACCGCCAGGTGAGCATGCTTGACGTGAGCCAATCCATCAGTCTTTCCGCTACCACGGTAACGGGGCAGACCCTTGACGCGGCAGTTTACCGCGAGGACCGGCGTAAATTCCACTTGTCTCACCTCGGAGGGCAACAGCACATTATTGATCCTGCGGTCAGGCAGCTATTCGCAGAGCGTGGATTTGAGGCTATCGGCCTGGGAGCTTCCCGGGCCAATATTGCCGGGCTCGAACCGCTACTACGGGATGCC
>CAZTTF010000356.1:0-18399 GCA_964616365.1 uncultured Lewinella sp.
TTTCAGGACGCGTTGGGCAAAATCCCGTGCGGCTTCGCGCACGGCTAATTGTTCTTCGTTAAGGGAGAAATTCATGGTCAATTTGGCTTTGCCGCGAAGTTAGCGAAAATTCGCTAATTGCTTCGTTTTGTTGGCAGGGCAAACTGTCATTTTCTTCCTGACGACAATGCTGCCAAAAATCGAGAAATCTCCCATTGAACACGAAACTTTCCAGTCTCTACAGACCTTATTTCTACTATCCTTGAGGTAGTAAATTACCTTTATCCCAGTATCATCATCAGCCCTCTGCACCTCCTTCGTTTTCTCCTTGCTTTCCTCGTCCCTGAACATGAATTACTCAAAACACCTTATTCCCCTTACGGTCATGCTATGGGCCATACTGACTTCCTGCCAACCTTCACCTGACCCTCAATCAGCATCAGTACCGGAAGCAAAAGAGCATACCCTCCGGCCCAACATTCTGCTAATCACTGCGGACGACCTCGGCTGGGCAGACCTTAATTGCTACGGAAGCACCCTGGTCCAGAGCCAACACCTTGACGCACTCGCCCGCGACGGTGTACAGTTCATGCAAGCTTACGCTGCGGCCCCAACCGGCACGCCGGCACGTGCGGCTCTGCAAACAGGTCTTCATCCTGACCGGATCAGTGACCTGGCGGCAGGCCTGAATGCTGAATATGAAACGATTGGAGCATTAGCCCAGCGTGCAAATTACTTCACGGCCTATGTTGGTAAATGGGGTCTGAGTGCCACGCCCAAAAGCCAGGGATACGACCGGGTGTTTGCCGCCGGTACGCAAACCCAACCAGACTCCTTCTACTACCCGTTCTTTTTCGACACTCCCTTCCCTGAACTCCAACAGGTGGGCAAACCAGGAGACTATCTCTCGGATATTCTGACGGAACATACAATGCAGTTGATGAGTGCCTGGGCAGGTCAGCCCTGGCTTATTTCCCTCAACTACTACGCTCCTCACGTTCCCATTCAGGGGCGAAAGGACTGGACCAAGCACTACCAGGAACTGATTGATGCCACCCACCCTCGCCTCTTTCCTGCCATCGAATATGCTGCCATGATCTCCGCACTTGACGCCAACATTGGTCGTCTGATCGCACAACTACGCACCGATGGTCTGCTCGAGAACACCCTGATCATCTTTACTTCCGACAACGGAGGGCTCCACCAAAAGGCTATCCCGGACAGCCTGGCCGCACACACTCCCCCCACCGACAACGGCATTCTTCGTGGTGGCAAGGGAACGATCTTCGAAGGAGGCATTCGGGTGCCATTAATTGTACACTACCCTGCGGGCACTACGAATACACTCGCCGTGGATCATGCCGTATGGGGACCAGATATCTACTCAACCCTCGCTGAAATATTCGGGCGTAAAGACTATTCTCCTTCACCGGACGGGCAAAGCCTCCTCCCCTTTTTACGGGGAGCGACTCCAGCACAGCGCACCTTGAGATGGGCCAGCCAGGACGCATCAGCCACCAGGGTCGGAGCTTTAAAGACCATTATCCGCAAGGACTCTACCTTTCGGTACAATCTCAACCTCGACCCGTCTGAATCGACGCCACTTGAGCTACAGTAAATCGGTGCTGCATTGGAATAGCTGATGCTACCGCCCAAGACGAACCAGGCCTCCCTGCAGGCTAAGGGCCTTTATCTCCGGATTTGCTTTTTGTATCTGAGCTGCCAGGACCAGACTTAGTTTCCCGGAATTACAATAAAGCAGGTAATTACCACCCGGCTCCATTTGTTCTATACACTGCCCGAAGGGGTTCCGTTTGGTGAGGCGAACCACCCCCTCAGGAAGGTCCGGTTCCCGGACGTCATCAAGCATGCTGAATACCTGATCATAGTCACTAAATTCAGCATTCGTTGTTTCCAGAGCAGCGCGCATAGGTTGTGTTGTTTTCCAGGGTGGAGTTATTGATTTGGTATAAGTCTTGCGGACCTTCAACCGGTGCTGGCGGTTAGTCAGTGCATTGTAGGTGAGCAAGGTATCGATGGGGGGCGCTCCTATCTCCAGCAGGAAACACAGCGCGGCATTTGCCTGGAGGAGGGCGACCGTCCCGACCGCCGTTGGCAAAACACCCGTGGTGGCACAATCAGGCAGGTTGGGGTCTGGCTCGGCAAATAAATCCCGCAAGTTGACCCCACCGTCTTGATTAGGGAAGAGGGCAACGTACCCCTGAAAAGTCTGGGCAGCGGCGTGTACCAACGGGGTCTGTAACAATACACAGGCATCATTCAGGAGATGTTTGGTGGCAGCATCATCAGTGCAATCAAGGACAATGTCAGCACCTCCTACGAGCGCCTTGACGTTACCGGGATCGAGGTAGATCTCGTGGGCGCGGACGCGGGTGCCGGGGTTGAGGGCCTGGCAGTGTTCTCCCAGCAGGCGGGCCTTCGGGCCCGCGGTATCAGTCCGGAAAAACACCTGGCGGTGGAGGTTGCTCAGGGCAACTTCGTCTCCATCCACTAACGAAAGCTGGCCGACACCAGCGCCGGCGAGGTAGGCTGCCGCCGGACCGCCAAGTCCGCCGCAACCGACAATGAGTACGTGGGCCGCCGCGAGGCGGGCCTGCCCGGCCTCCCCCACTCCGGGAAGGATCGTCTGTCGTACGTAGCGCTTATTCGGCACGGTAATCACTTTTTCCACCAGTCTTACGCAGCAGACGGACTCCTTCAATCCGGATGCCATGGCTCATGGACTTACACATATCGTAGATCGTCAGGGCAGCAACCGTGGCACCGTGCAGTGCCTCCATCTCAACCCCGGTACGGCCTTCGGTTCTTACCTGGCAGGTAACCTTCATGGCGCCTGCGTCCGCGCCCACCACATCTACTTTGCACCCCGAGATCGGAATCGCATGACACAGTGGAATCGTAGCCCAGGTGTTCTTTACCGCCATCGTGCCCGCCAGTACTGCCGTCTGGATAATTGACCCTTTCTTACTGTTGAAGTCGTTCTTCGACAATGCAGCCAGAATAGTCTCTCCCAGCACTACGGTCGCCTCCGCAACCGCTACCCGGTTAGTAATGGCCTTATCGCCAACATCGACCATCTCCGGCTTGCCGTCAGCATTTAGATGAGTAAAGGGCATGGTTTATTTTTTAGTGCAAGCAAAGGTAGATAGTACACGGTCAACATCAGTCATAGGTTAATCGCAAGGCAGGAAAATTACGCAGTCTACGCTTTGGCCACGCTGCGGTCGTTTTTCTCGGGTTAGACTATCCCCTTTCAGACCAAAAACAAGTCGTAATTTTGCCGCCCCATTGTCTGAATTGCTTTACGCCCCCTTCACATGACCAAACACATCAACTCCACTACCCGCGACTGGGTTCTCATAACTGGCGGCAGCCACGGCATTGGCCGGGCCCTGGCGCTTGAGTGCCACCAACGCGGAATGGCCGTAGCCGTAGTCGCCCTTCCCAATGCTGACATGACGCATTTCGAAGAAGAAATGGCCCAGCTCGAGGAAGCTGTTTTCGCCACCCTGGGAATTAATCTGGTGGAAGACGATGCCGTAACTAAGATCATACGATGGCTAGAGACCACCGGCATCAGACCCAAATACCTGATCAACAATGCAGGGTTCGGACGGGGAGGACTGTTTGAAAACACGGCCTGGAGTGAGTATAAGGTGATGATGCAACTGAACAACCAGGTGATGGTGGACCTGACCTACGCACTACTTCCGGTACTAAAGCAAACCAAAGGCGGCATCATGAACATGAGCTCCGTCGAAGCCACCCTCCCCTTGCCATACAAGACAGTTTACACCGGCACCAAAGCGTTCGTATACAATTACTCCCTTGCCCTGCGCGAAGAATTCCGTTACTACGGCATCAGCGTTTCCGTACTATGCCCCGGGCCTACCATCACCAACGAGGACGGGCTTAAGCGCGTAAAAGCCATGGGTACCCTGGCTAAGATTGCGGTTACTATGCCGGAAGATTTAGCCGGAGAATCTATCCGCGGGATGATTAATGGCAAAGCCGTCATCCGCCCCGGGTTTCTCGTGAAGCTAATGGCGTTTTTGGGTAAACTATTCCCACGGCCCATTAAGCTGCGGTTACTCGAAAAGCTCTTTTCAAAATACCGGGAGGAAGAAACACCAGCCGAGCAGGTAAGCGTCAAGTAAGCATGATGGTTAAGGTATGTCTGCTGCAGGAAAGCCCGGTCTTCTTTGACAAAGAAGCTACCCTGAACAAGGTTGCCGACCTCGTGAAGACACATGCTGCTGCGGGCTGTCAATTGATCGTATTTCCCGAGTCGTTCGTCCCCGGCTATCCGCGAGGCTTCGATTTTGGCGCAGTGGTTGGCAGCCGTACAACCGCCGGAAGGGAACAATTTGCGGAATTCCGCCGGCAAAGCGTTGATTTGGCGGGGCCTGAGCGGAAGCAACTCGAAGCAATTGCGCAAGATCACGGGGTCTGGATCATCCTCGGAGTCACGGAACGTGAAGCACGTTCCGGCACCCTCTACTGCTCCACGCTCTACCTGTCTCCGCACCATGGGTTGGTGGGTATCCACCGTAAACTAAAGCCAACGGGAACGGAGCGCCTGATTTGGGGCGATGCGCAGGGGCCGGATCAGGGCGCGGACGCAGGTGCACAAATCGTTACTGCAAGCAGTGAATGGGGCAGGATTGGTGGTCTCACTTGTTGGGAGAATTACATGCCGCTGGCTCGTATGGACCTCTACCGCCAGGGGGTTGAAATCTACGTTGCTCCTACGGCCGATTCCCGGCCGGTATGGACAGCGACCATGCAGCACATCGCCCTCGAAGGGCGTTGCTTCGTACTGGGGTGTAATCAATACTTCACCAGGTCCATGTATCCAGTACCATACCGCGAACTGCTACCGAAAGGACAAGAAGAGATTTGCCCCGGTGGCAGCGTTATCATCTCGCCGCTCGGCGAGGTTATTGCCGGACCACTTTTCGGGGAATCCGGAGCCTTGATTGCCACCCTAGACCTGGAAGACATTGCCCGCGCCAAGCTTGACTTCGACGTTACCGGACATTACGCCCGGCCAGACATATTTGGGCACTAACCCACAAGACTTACTTCTTAACGCGAGGTTTGGCAACGATACTAGGTTTCTTCTTATTGAAGTCGGCTGAACACTTATGTTTGGTTTATTTCGTCTTTAAGACGGTCATGACTCCTTAACAGCCTAAAGACCAACGGACTTGATGGTCGCGGGAGATTAGAGCATGATGGTCAGCAACTTGCATTATTGTCTCGTCCAAACCTGACGTTACTTAAAGAAGCGATCTATCCCTACCATTTCGAGACTCAGCTCCCATAAGATGCGGGCTTCGTCGCGGTCGTAAGAACTGGAGTAGGATTGCTTGGGTTGGCAGTTATCCCAGTACTTACCGGATTGATCATTGAGCCCAGCTTCGGTGGCGAGATAAATGCTCGTTGCCGCGCCTTCGGCCGGCGTCTTATTACCGCTCATTTTCCGCCGAACCCGCCACGCTAAACGGTGCAACCAGGTGTTTCCTTTCAGACCGATGTCCGTCTGTACGAGGCCCGGTTGTACGGCGTAGATCGCCGGATAATCATCATTGGGGCGACGGCGGTCAAACTCGTAGCAAAACAGTACGTTCGCCAGTTTGCTTTGTGCGTAGGAGCGCAGGCCGTGATAATTCCCGTCCAGGTTGAGGTTATCGAAAAACATGCCGTCAATCTGCTTGTGGCTATCCGAAGCCACACAAACGATCCTGCTGTCAGGTGCTGCATAAAGGGAAGGCAACAACAAATGGCTCAGCAGGAAATACCCCAGGTGGTTGACCGCGAAGGTTTTCTCTACCCCCTCCGCGGTGAGTTCCTGCTTTGAGTTCCAGACTCCGGCATTATTAACGAGGACATCAAGGCTCGGGGCGAGCTCGCGCACCTCCGCCGCCATGCGGCGGATATCGTTCAGCACCCCAAGGTCCGCCACCACCGTTTCCAGGGAAGCATCGGGATGCACCTCTTTGATAGTATTAGTTGCACTAGCCAGTTTTTCTTCGTTTCGCCCGTGTAAGATAACGGTGTACCCTCGCCCGGCAAGGTCTTGAGCAGTAGCTAAACCAATACCGCCGGTGGCTCCGGTGACAAGAACTGTTTTGGTATTCATGAAGTAGTTTTCAGCAGGCGAGTGTGCCGTGATGTATGAAAGGTTGGGATGTGCTGACCGAAAGCGGTTATTGCTTACGGAAATTGAGAATGTTTCCTCTGCCAACGTAAGCGATTGCCATCTCTTCGGGCGTCAGGCTGACGAAAAAGAAGCAGCGACCGGGATTGACCAAATTGAGATAGCCTTCCGGAGATGTTGCGCCGTTCCCATCGCCATTAACGCAGTCGTCACTAAGGCTGTAAGCACCGGTCTGACTGCGGTCCTGCTCACCCTTGAGGCTTTCCGTCAGTTGGCCATTCTGAAAAGTCCACGAGACATTAGCATCTGAGACACTCACCCAGGTTCCCTGCAGGATTTGTTCCTTAACGGAGTTATTCGGGGCAACGGCCTCCGTTGCATCAAGGGCGGTTTCGGCATCGGCGGCGGAGCCGCCGCAGGCTGTAAATAACACGGCTACTACGAGCAGTAAGGGCAGGATACGCATCATTATTAGGCTGATTTGGACGCAAAGGTAACCTTTTAGCCGACCTGCATGGCACCTGCGCGCGCGCCCAGTGTGCCGACCTGTTGGAAAGCTAAATCAGTAGGCAGCCTGGTTCCTGTGCTTACCAGGAAAATAAAGGCACCAACCAAGAAAAGGCTCTGGTAAAAAAACACTACTTTAGGCTGCACTACTGTTCACCACCTGATGAAAGCAATCGCGACATGAAACGTATCCTCCTGTTTTGTGGTAGTCTCCTGCTGTTGACGATACTTACCGCGGTGATCATGGGTAATTCCCGTTGGCACCTTGAGCGCAATGTGCATAACGGCAAACCAGCCGGTAAACTGAGCCATGTTGAATATTCACTCTTCCTTGACGAAGCACAACGTCAGTGGATTTTACTACCGCAAAACATGAATGCTTTTCACCAGCCAAAGCAACCTGTAGCGGCACCCCCTACACCTTATGAGAAGGCAATGCAGGGCTATAAGGTGACGTATGACCCCAACAACCCCAATTTGAAATTCCTGAGTGAAGATGGGCGGGGAGGATCGTTGGAGGCCATTCTTCAGCCAGATGGTAACTACCTTGAATCAGGTCCTCAATTAGCTACCTATAATTATGGCCACCCAGACGGCTTATGGGGCATCATAGAACACACCCTTTGGGATGTACTGCCGCACTTCGCTAACGGAAATTACCGTGTTCCCTAGCTCGGGAATCAAGCTTAAGCCTTCTTCTATCTATCACCATCAATTACGCCAATATCTTTTCTTCGCTCCGCCATTTTGATGCCGCCCATCAGATCCTGATGGGATATATGGACTACTACTATCGTTTCAAACTTATCACGAAACGGGCCAGAATTCGTTTTGAACACCGCGACTGGCATGGTACGCAAGCAGATGCCCGCAGCCGCATCACCCTCTACCGGGAAGACGTTGAAGAAACGACAAATGCCCTGCGTAGCATTTTGCAGCGGGTTCCGACCGACGATGCCTTCTGGGCCAGAGTCAAAGAAGCATATGCAGAAGAAATCACCTTCTCCCCGACTCGCAACATTGCCGAAACATTCTACAATTCGGTGTACCGTCATTTTCATGGCATCGGTGCGAACCGAGAGTTGATGTTTGTTGCCCGTACGGGCAACTACCGTGAGCATCAGAACCGAAGCAGGATCAGTTACGACTACACCCTGGGTAGCTTCTCACTTGAAGCATTGGTCAATGACCTGCTCGAGCATTTCCCCTTTTCTGCGCCCTGGGATGACCGGGAACGAGACATAAAACTGGTAGCAGAGCGCTGGCAGGAAAAGATTACTGCCTGGGGCGGGCATAATCCCCAAGACAAGCTGGAGGTACTCAATTCCATCTTTTACCGCAACAAGTCAGCCTACATCGTAGGTAGGTTCGTTAAAGGTGAAGCGAAACATCCGTTCATTCTTCCTCTGTTACACCCCCCAAACCGGGGTATTCTGATTGACGCCTTGTTACTAGAAAGTGATCAGGTTACGTCTATCTTCAGTTATCACCGGAGCTATTTTCTCGCGGATATTACTGTTCCGAGTGACATGGTCGACTTCCTGCAAAGCTTTATGCCCACCAAGGCCATCAGCGAGCTATACAATGCGATTGGTTTTGAGAAGCACGGTAAAACGGTTTTCTACCGGGAGTTGCGACGGCACTTCCGGCGAACGGCAGACCTTGTTCGCGTTCAGCCTGCGAACACGAGTAGTTCTGGGGGGCAAGGGGACGGAAACATGGTACACGGAGAGTGCTTCGTAACCGCTCCCGGCATTGCCGGGATGGTGATGTACGTATTCACGATGCCCATGCTCAACATGGTTTTTAAGATTATCCGAGACAAATTCGCTCCCCCAAAACAAGTTACCCCAGCCATCGTCCGGGAAAAATACGAGCTCGTCAAGCGCCACGACCGGGTCGGACGAATGGCCGACAGCTACCTCTTCGAAAAGCTCGCCCTGCCACGAAGCCGCTTCGCCGAAGAGTGTCTCACCGAGCTGCTCGCTACTGCCCCCACCAAGGTGGAAGTTACCGAAGACACCGTCTTGATCTCTCACGTATACGTGGAGAAAAAAATGACCCCGTTAAATATCTACCTCGAAAACGCAAACGAGGCGATGGCTCAGAAGGCATTGCGCGACTATGGCCGCGCCATAAAGCAGCTTGCCGCAGCGAACATCTTTCCGGGAGATCTACTATTGAAAAACTTCGGCGTCACGCGGGTAAACCGCGTCGTCTTTTACGATTATGATGAAATAGAATTGGTCACAGATTGCAACTTCCGGCATATCCCGGAGCCCCAAACCCACGAACAGGAAATGGCCAGTAAGCCCTGGTATCCGGTACGGCCAAACGATATTTTCCCAGAGGAATTCCC
The DNA here is from genome assembly GCA_964616365.1 of uncultured Lewinella sp. Lineage (GTDB taxonomy): Bacteria > Bacteroidota > Bacteroidia > Chitinophagales > Saprospiraceae > Neolewinella. The sequence goes on from CAZTTF010000356.1 coordinate 9,030, forward strand.
CGGATTCCTCATGCGGGCTGGCCCTAACCTGAACTACCTGAAGGAGCGCCACGGAGATATCTTCGATGCCGACTTCTGGAACGACCTAAAAAAGCGCCTCCTAGACGGAGAGATCATGGACGTATTCCCCTACCGCACAACAATGCGCTTCGGACAATAGGCTTGTAGCTCTTTAGCAGCGAACATTGAAGTTACTAGCCATTAAATGACACCCTCCTTTCAACAACTTATTATGCTCCGTCACAATAAGTCCATACGGTAACCAACCGCATCACAGGACCAACTACTCTCCCCAGGCGAAACCCAGTTTACCATCCAATCCTCCTGGCAGGTCTGGCAGCTCTGATCGGGGAATCAGCAACGAGCTGATGTTGTGCAGGTCTTTGAAAATCTTGTGTTGTTCCGCTGTTTTGGCGAGATAATCATGGCCGGATGATCCGCCCGTACCCAGTTTATTACCAATCATTCGCATCACCATCTGTGCGTGTCGGTAGCGCCAGGTAGTGAGTAATTCGTCGATATTCATCAGCTCCATCAGCAGGTTGAAGGGAATATTGAGGATGGGCTTTTCCCGGTAGAGATTAATCAGCAGTGCGGCGATGGTCGCATCATAAGACAGGCGGCATTCTCCTTCTGCCAGCATCCGCTCGTGCTCTTCGCGGTCCAAAACGTGTTTGAAGTAGGAATTACTATCTCCCAGCATCTTCAGGCGCATTCCTTTCATTTTCTCAGAAAGGTGGTCGCTGCTGGTAATGGCAGTTTGTTCGCGCTTGATCATACGATCAACAGCCTCTTTATAAGCTTCCAGAAAGTCAAACCCTTCGAAACGCAGGAAAGGGGTCCGTTCCAACCAACGCTCTACCAGTTCAAAAATGCTTCCACCATCTTCAATACGCTGGAGGCGTTCCTGCTGTGCTTCGGTGAAGACAATTTTATAGGACCGTCCATTGTACGTAAGACGGTCTTCCTCCCGGAGACCAAGCGTCGACTCGATCATGCGGAACTGCATACTCTGAAAACCTGAGGCAGGAAACAAGTAATCACGGAAATCAAGAAAATCGAGCGGAGTCAGCGTCTCCATGACGTGAATTTGCTCCACCATGAGGCTCACGATGGTTGACACCCGTTTGAGGCGCAACAGTACCGTGTTCATATTATCCTCATTGACTTGTTGGTCCCGAAAAAGATCAGCCACAGAATCCAGCTCCGTCAGGATCTGCTTGAACCAAAGCTCATACACCTGGTGCATGATGATAAAGAGCATTTCATCGTGGGCCTTGTCGCCCAAAGCTTCACTTCGCAGGCGTTGTGCCGAGAGCAGCTGCTCTAACTCCAGGTAATTGTGGTAATGGATCGTGGAGTATTTCTCAGACATAATCTGTAAGTCAGTTGGTGGTGCGCCAAAGGTAGGGTTTGCCGCACCGGCCTCAAGACTGATCAGGCAGGAAATCGCATTAACCTATAATCTCTGCAATGGTCTCCGATAGAATAGTGTCCTTATCGTACATAGCTCCCAACCAGTCCATCGTTTCCGGGTGCTCCCGGAACGCGTTCAGGGCCTCAAGTATTTGCTGAGACCGGCTTCCTGGTTGCTCGGCCACCAGGGTGTACAGATCCTCCATCAGGCCGCGGGGGGATTTTGGGCGATCAAATAAGGCAAAGGCCACCTGGCCAGTAAGCTGGAGGTATTTCATCCAGACGGCTTTTGAAAAGCCCGTTCTAAGTCCCAGGCGTCGGGCAACCAACTTATAAGCGCCTTCGGTCTGGGGTCCGAATAATCCATCTACAATCACGTCCAGGCGGTAAATATGACGCAATGTCATTTGCAGGTACAGGACCTTTGAGCGGGAGTTTTTACTAAAGTTTGTACTCACGCTATTGTCGATGTGCCAGTGATCTTCGTGAGCAGCGTTGTAGCGATAGTTCAGGACGATGCCAAAATGCCGCCGCAGGAAAGATTCGATCCCCAGATACAGCTCGACGTTAACGGGGTAACTGGTGGTCATCATGGTGTAGTCAGACCAGAAAGCGCCGTCAAAATCAATGGCGGCACCCTTGCCGTGCGTCCCGGGCTTATTGACAAAGGCTCCGGCGGAGGTAATGACTTCAGGCTTGCCCAGCGGGCAAGCGGTAAACACCTCCTCAAAACAGGCCTCCAGGGTTTCGTGGAAGTCTTTTTCCATCCAGAAATTACGCTGTAAGCCCCGGGTTCCGTAAGGATGGGTTGAAGTTCTCGCGTAGTGGAGCGGAATGCCGTAAATCTGGTCAACACTTTTCAAAGCCATAATGCAGGGAATCTTGTCTCGTGAAGATAAGTGGAAATCGCTAAGCCGTCAACGTTAAGTCTCGCTAAAAAGTCGGAGGTAAATAATCCAAACAAGCGCTTACCGCACCAGGCCGATCAGACTCCGATAATCGTCAAAGCGGGCATCGTCCGTTTCCATTTCCAGCCGCTCGTCGTGCGGCTCATTGAGATAGATGTCTTCAAGGTGCCCCAGTGTCTCTTTACATCTGACTTCCACGATCCCGTCAGCGAATTGTTCCCAGCGCCAATTGAAGGTTGTCTTGATTTTGCGAAGTGTGTCCTGCTGGATTACCCCGGCCTCTTCCGGTCCGCTTACGGTTTCAATATTAGCGAAAGCCAATTCGTTCCGGCTCAGCATCTGGGCATCACGAATGACGTAGTAGGCCGTATGCACAGAGTCAGGTTGTCTACCTGCCGGTGCTTCGCCGGCTGGTTGGTTTTGCCGGATGAACTCAGCGTAGAGGCATAGCTGCACATCTTTTGCGTTCCGCAAAAGGTTACGAAACACCGACTTTCCCCGCCACTTTAAATCCACAAGTGCGACCTCAAACTTACCGTGCTGCTCCCGCTCGAGTACCAGGTCTGCCCGCCCAACAACTTCCTGCCCGCCCATTGGCTCAAGCGCTCCAGAGAGTCGTACTTCAGAACCTCTGATGGTCCAACCGTTTTCCTTAATGTAGTGCACCAGGGACCAGGCGGAATACGCCATAGTACGGATAAACTGTACGCGCTCGGGCTCCTGACCATACTCAAGCAGCACGGCACCTTCCCGCTGCATGAGGCGCTCCGCATTTTCGTATATCCAGGCTTCCACGGCAGTTTTCTCCATAGCTACCACGCCATCTTTAATATCGTTGAGGAGCAACTCAATGAAAAGGTGACTCAGATTGCCCCGCAGGCGATTTTCGCTTGAGATACTTAGAATCGGGGTGCCGCGCAGGTCTAACTGATGCCGGAATACCCACTTGTACGGATAGTAGAGTAGATCTTCCATTGCCGTTGGCGTTTCCTTATCCCGTGGCTCCGCCTTAGCCATCCGGTCGATCGTTAATTGAGGAACCGGGCGACCCAGCGGCACTACGGGTTCCGGCGCAAAATCAGGGAGGGTCCAAGTAACTCCTGGGGGCGTTCCGACTCCGGCAGCGTCAACATTAATGGTAATTTTACTCAGCGCCCCATCGGGGAATGCTGCTTCAAGGTCTCCAAACAGAGGGTGCGCTTCGGCGTGGGCCCCGTTTACGTTTTCAGGCAAGCATAGCACCAATTGCTGCTGGGCGTGCAAAACGGGACGTAAACTCTGCCAGGCAGCCAACGCATTCTTTTTCTCCGGGCCATTGGGTACCTGTTGCCTATCCGTGAGCCAGGTGAGCTCGTCCGGGTAATAGCGGCTGAAGAAATAGTCCGATTCGTATTCAATAAAATCCCACCAAACCAGATTTTCCAGGGATGCGCCACCAGGAATATTAACCGCGGACGCAGGTGCAAAGATGGTAGGGGGAGCACCTTGTTCTCTGACCTGAAACTCGGTGGGAGCTGGTTCGTATACCGTTCTCACCAGTCGCTCGATTTCCAGCAATGAGAGCTCCGCTTCCGGTTGGGCGTCAAGTAATTCCAGCGCACGCTGCGCCTGTGCTGACAATACCAGTAAGCCGACGTAGTCTCCGACGGGGCGTTGTTTTTTCACATCGCGCTTGCGCCGTTGCGAGCGTTCCTCGAAGGCCCATTCCCGTAATTCATTGAACAGTACCCTGAGGTCATACTTAGGGACGCGTTCTTCCCGCGCGTAGCGGCGGCGACCAAACCAACGGTCATATTGTTTTCTGATATCAGCAACTTCAGTGGCCGAATACGCCGGGTCATCGCTTATTTCTGAGAAGAAGCCTTCCACCACTGCGAACCAGCGCGGGCCAAAAAAGCCGGGTGTATCTGCCAGGTAAGTAGCAATGCGCTGGGCCAATTGCCAGTGCAGTGGTTTCGTCACAAGACTCACGAACTCCATAATACGCTCCACCTCATAGGGCTTCCACAGAAAAGCCGTAATCAGCTTTAGCACCTGGAGGCTAGGTCTGGCCAGGCTCGTGGATGGCACTCCCAGACTGGGTAAACCTTCGGCAGCCATCGCGTTTTCCAGGGTCTGGTTACGAACTGAAAGCAGAAGTCCCGGCCGGTAGTCAGGGTTCTGGCGCAAGACCCGCGCCAGGTAAGCGGCCAGGTGGGTCTCCCGTGCAGCGCGCAGGATAACTAGAGATCCGTCACCACTCAGATCTGCCTTACCATTGCCCTGAAGGGCGGCTTGCCACCGCCCCAGGTCACTGCCAGCAGTGGCCGGCGCCGGCGATGGTAGTGATGCAACAGTATCTCCGAGAGATTCCAGCCGAAGGAGGAGGCGGCGTAAGCCAGCAGGTAATAATTCCCGCGGCTCATTCAGATAGATCATGAGCTGCGGATGCCGGTCTTCTTCCAGGGCCCCAAGCAATAGTTCAAGGCGGTCGGCTGCGCCGGCCATCAGGTCCAGTCCATTATCCTCCAGGGCTAACGCCTCAATTTCGTGGAGTACCCGGATGCGATCCGGGCAGCCTGATTCGGGAGTGGCTGCCAATTGGTAGCCCGCATCGAGTATTTCATCTCGCCTGGCGAGCAATTCCTCCGCAGTAGCAAATTGATCCGCAGCAAACGATGCCCCGTAAAATGGCACGGGCGCTGCCGTGCTCAGGTGTTCGCGTAGGAGTTGACGGTACTGCTCGGTTCTAAGCGCAGACCGGTTTACTGCCGGTGCACCAAGGGCATAAAAAGCTTCCAGGTAAGAGGTAAAGTCATCAGGACCATAAACACGCAGATCATTTCCTGTCAACCCCAGCTCCGGCAAAAGGCGTTGCTCAGAAAAAGTAAGTCCAAGAGCAATGGTAACGACGGAATTAGTAGATCCTTTTGGCTGGGCTGGCATTCAGTAAAAATTAAACGTAGCGGAGGAAGAACGCTGGCACGAAGCAAGACTTGATGCACCCTACCCCACATAGCACCTGCGTTCGCGCCCACCTCCTGTGGAAGCGGCGAAGCAGTAATAGTAAGGTCTGCTACGACAGCTGACCTTGTACTCTAAAGGTAGTGAAAGGGAAGAAAATCAACCTCCCATTTCAGCTTTCATTCGGGTAAGCTGGGTTAGCCACAGGGCTTTCTGATCTTCTACTTCATCGTCGTCGGCAAAATCCGTAACGTTTACGATGGTTTCTCCGGTAACGGGGCTACGTTGGATATCAAACTCGAGGTACTCATCATCGTCATCAGCGTCTTCCCAGGCGAAACGAACGAGTTCGCCCTCCTTGTCTTCGATGAGTTCAGCGATTTCAGGGAACCCGTCCCAAACAAAAGTGTACGTCTGATCCATTACATCTACCTCATCGCAGAACCAACGCGTGATGCAGGCTGGGTCTGTAAGGAATTGGTAAACGATGTTAGGGGATGCCCGACAGATGAATTCAGAAGTAAACTTAACACGTTCCATATCAGCGTTTTGGGATTGTGGAGGCGGCCAATTAAGTCAATTTATGTGAAACTACCAAAATTCTTTATTTACCCAACTTATTTAGTGTCTACCTTGTTTGTACATTGTTACGTAGCGGACTTATTGGTTAAGCCCTTGATTCCTAGGTAAATTACCCTTAATTTTGCGCCCGCTTTTAAAAACGTTATTCCTGTATGAGACAGCTTAAAATTACCAAGTCGATTACCAATCGCGAGAGTCAGTCGCTCGAAAAATACCTCCAAGAAATTGGTAAAGTAGACCTGCTGACGCCCGAAGAGGAAGTCGATCTGGCCAAGCGCATCAAGCAGGGGGATCAGATCGCGCTGGAGAAGCTTACCAAGGCAAACCTCCGCTTTGTGGTATCTGTAGCTAAGCAGTACCAGAATCAGGGACTGAGTCTTTCAGACTTGATCAATGAAGGCAACCTTGGCCTCATCAAAGCAGCACAGCGCTTTGATGAGACTCGTGGATTTAAGTTTATCTCCTACGCCGTTTGGTGGATTCGTCAGTCTATTCTGCAGTCACTCGCCGATCAGAGCCGGATTGTTCGCCTTCCGCTGAACAAGGTTGGTAGCCTGAACAAGATCAACAAAGCTTTCAGTCGCCTGGAGCAAGCTTTTGAACATGAGCCCAGCAGTGAGGAACTTGCCGGCGAACTCGAGATTGCTGCCGAAGAGGTTGAAACAACCCTCGGTGTTGCTGCCCGCCACGTATCCATGGATGCTCCTTTCGTTGAAGGTGAAGACAATAGTCTACTCGACGTACTGGCCAACTCTAACCCGGGAACGGATTCTGCCCTTGAGTACAAAGAATCTCTCCGCCGTGAGATTGACCGCAGTCTGGGTACGCTGACCGAGCGCCAGTGTGACGTCATCAAGCTCTACTACGGCATCGGTGTAGAGCACCCAATGTCCCTCGAAGACATTGGTGAGAAGTTTGGCCTGACCCGCGAGCGGGTTCGCCAGATCAAGGACAAAGCGATCAACAAGCTGCGCGGTGCTAACCGTAGCAAATTGTTGAAGAACTACCTTGGCAACTAATCCATCCCCCCCTACCAAAGACTTGAGCAGCCGCCGTTACGCCTTCGTAACGGCGGCTGCGCTGCTTTTAAGACACTCCCTCAGATACAATCATAAACCTCTACCGTGATGCCATTCCGCAAAAAAACCATGTCTGAGTTACAGCGCCTTACGCCAGCCGCTTTTAAAGACACAAAAAAAATTCCGGTATGCCTGATCCTGGATGATATCCGGTCGGCAAACAATGTGGGGAGCATCTTCAGAACGGCTGATGGCTTTGCCCTCCAGCACCTCTACCTCTGCGGCATCACCGCGACACCTCCGCATCGGGATATCCTGAAGACGGCGCTGGGAGCGACCGACTCAGTCAGTTGGAGCTACCACGAGAATTGTGCTGCCCTCATCGCGCAATTGAGGGCCGATAACTTCCAGCTGCAAGCTTTAGAGCAAACCCATAATTCGATCCGGCTAACAGACTACACCCCTCCGAACGACCAGCCAGTGGCAATTGTGCTTGGGAACGAGGTGAATGGGGTGCAACAGTCCGTCATCGATCAATGCCACGGGTGTATTGAAATTGAGCAATTTGGCACTAAACACAGCCTGAACGTTGCGGTAGCAACGGGGATGGTTGTCCATAGTTTGTCGGCAGCAATTCGCCGCTAAACCAGCCTTCTTCAGCCCGACGACGCATAAGCCCCCTCTAAAATGGGATCTTTAGGGTATCTCCGGTAATGGTTTGCCACATGCGCAGCTTTGCCCGAAACTCAGGCAATAGTTTTGCGTACTCCGGTTCTCCGGCCAGGTCCACCAACTCTTCGGGGTCCTCTGCAACATGGTATAACCTTTCTACCGGGACCTCCGGATAAACGAGGTATTTGAAGCCATCTGCTCTGATCCCCCGCTGCAGGGTGGTATAGGCGAGGTAAATCGAGTTGTAGCTTTCCTTTGCTCCGTTGATAAGGGGAATGAGCGAATGAAAAGCAATATCAGCTGGCGGCTTCATCCCCGCCATTGCCAAGGTTGTTGGCATCACATCCTGCAAGTAGACATCCTGACTAATTTGTTTCCCTACGGGAATTCCGGGACCGGCCAGCACCAGCGGTACTCGAATACTGTGGTCATACAGGTTCTGTTTACCCAGTAAACCGTGGCGCCCAACGGCGAGCCCATGGTCCGCCGTGAAGATGATGACGGTGCTGTCTTGCTTACCCGAAGCTTCAAGGGCAACCAGTATTCTGCCTACCTGTGCATCGAGGTGCGTGATGGAGGCATAGTATTCTTGCTTGTGGGTACGGATGGCCAGAGGAGTACGGGGGTACGGGGCCAGGTCTTCGTCCCGGATGCCGGGTCCCAGCCCGATTTGTTGCGCGTACGGGTAGGCGGGTTGAAAACTCCTGGGAATGGAGAGCGCTTCCTGGTTGTACTGCTCCACATAGGCGGCAGGTGCCTGCCGCGGGTCGTGGGGTGCATTGAAAGCGAGATACATAAAGAAAGGACGTTCATCGGTAGCCGCTTGCTCCAAAAAGCGGACTCCGTCATCTCCAAGCACTTCGGACCAGTGTTTACCGCCTGCCCAAAAGCCTCCGTATTTAGGGTCAGAAGGACTCCAGCTATCATCATCGGCATGTAGTGGCCGGTTATAACCCGGTGGGAATAAAGCGATGATCGAATCTAGCGGAGCACTGCCTCCGTGGCGGGCCTGCAGGGCCTGCATCTTACTAAAAGGATATCCGTCATGAGGCATTCCCGGTCGAACATTCGCAACCGTTTCGAATTGTTCTGCTGCTGGCGCTGCTACGTGCCATTTACCAGAAAAGTAGGTGGCGTAGCCAGCGCGCTGCATGAGTGGTCCCCAGTTATCCGCCATTGTTGCCTGATCGCCGTTTTTCCGATTCCGGTCCAATTGCTGGGCCTTCCATAAGGATTTCCCGGTGTTAAGCATTGCTCTGCTTGCGAGGCAGACCGCAGGCTGCCACGCCCCCATGTTGTAGGCATGCGTAAAGGTGGTTCCGCGGTTGACAAGTTTATCCAGGTTTGGCGTATTAATCTCCTCATTACCCAATGCCCCGAGCGCATCAAATGCATGGTCATCAGTAAAAATGAAAAGTATATTAGGGCGCGCGCTCACCAGTCCTGCCCTATCCGGGAACTGCCCTATTTGACCCTGAGACAAGGCCTCATCAGTGGTTGCGGGAGGAGAAGAACAGGTGCAGAGTAGTAAAAGCAGAAGCAGTGAAAGAAAGCGTTCCATGCAGTTAAGATGCAAAAACTGTAGCTTTCGGGCAGATTCGGGGGGCTTCGCGCCCCGATCAAGGCTTATGAATTGCCTCAACGGAAATACCTAAAGGCTGGACAGCGGTAGTGTGGCTATCTCTTATCAGGCTTCTTAATATCCGACTGCACTTCTCTATTCACTACTAAGTAAACGTATCATGTCCCTCTCCCAACGTGGAATATCCGCCATTTCCCAGCCCCTGCGTGCTGACCTTGACTTATTCTACGAGGGTATGGAAGATCGTT
>CAZTTF010000357.1:0-8043 GCA_964616365.1 uncultured Lewinella sp.
TAGATTATCTGTCCCTTTTTTGGTAACAGAACATAGTCATCGGTTTCTCGAAGACTGGCCCTGGTACCGCCTTGCTGAACTATCGCTAGCCCGCAGGGCGGCGCGGAGCGCCGCTTGTTTACTGCCTGTCTCCCCTGCCCTGCAGGAGGGAATGCAAAAGCATGGCCTGAGAGGAAGTTACCAGGTTGTTCCTAATGTTATTGAAGCCAACTTGTTCTCACCAGCACCTCCTGACCCTGAAACTGCTTTTACTTTTTTGCACGTCTCCGACTTCAGTGAAAACAAGAACATCCCGGACCTCCTTACGGCTTTTAGTCGCCTTGTTAAGGCCGTTCCGGAGGTGCGCCTCCACCTCGCTGGCAATGGTGACCATGCGGCACTTAGCTCCTTAATCCAGTCACTGCACCTGCGTCCGCGCCAAATTCTGATCTCCGGGCCACATGAGCTGGTAAAGGTTGCGGAGATCATGCGGGAAGCTGATGCCTTTGTCTTGTGCTCTTCGCTGGAAACGCAAAGCCTGGTATTAATTGAAGCCCTTCTGAGTGGCTTACCCTGCATCGCCTCCGATTCGGGTGGGCCGACAAGCATTCTTTCCGCAAGTGAGGATGGTATCATATTCCCGCCACGAGACATTGAAGCACTCCATCAAGCAATGTTGAAGGTCCTTAAACAACAAAAGCCAACTTTCGACGACAGGCAGCGCCGCAGCCAACGACACCACCAACGATACGGTATGGCAGCGCAAGAAATTACGGCCATATACCACCGTCTGACAAATCACAAGCCATGAGATTACCCCGCCAAATAATCAATTACGGGCCGGACAGCTTGCTCCTGAATTGGGAGCAAACAATTACTCCGGAGATCAACGCTGCAGTACATGCCTATGCTGAAGTATTAAGACAACACCCCGCAGTGCTATCCTGTGTACCAAGTTACGCCTCACTCCTGGTGCAGTATCTGCCTCCTAAAATAACGGCCTATCAACTAAAGGAATTCGTCTATGACTTGAAACCCGAACAAGCGGAAAAATCAGCCCCGTTCCTGCACGAACTACCTGTTTGTTACGACCCTGCGGTGGCGCCAGACCTGGAGGCTACTGCAGCTCTTTTAGAGATTAGTCCGGATCAATTGGTAGCGTTACATACTGCTGAAACCTACCTCGTTTATCAACTTGGTTACCGACCAGGCTTTGGTTTTCTTGGTCAAACGGCTCCTGAATTACTGGTTCCCCGCCTCTCTCAACCCCGCAGCCAAGTACCTGCAGGAGCTGTTGGCATTGCTGGCAGGCAAACCGGAGTTTACCCCACAGCCAGCCCCGGGGGCTGGCGCTTAATCGGAAGTTGCCCGGTAAATATGATCAGGTCGGGAAGCAATTTTTCCCGCTTGCACCCTGGGGACAGGGTTCGTTTCCATTCTATTTCACTGGCAGCGTTCTCTGCCTTTAAAGATGATACTACATGGCCGAAACGCTAACTATAGAATGTCTCAAACCTGGAGGCGGAGCTTTTATCGTAGACAAAGGGCGGCCTGGTTACCAACACCTTGGGCTCGCTTCGGGAGGCCCTGCCGACGCAAGAGCCATGGCCGAAGCCAACCGGTTATTGGGAAGAGAGCAACGTGCTACCTGCCTGGAACTCACACAAACGGGAGGGCAATGGCTACTAAGTGGCTCTGGTCAATTTGCACTTACAGGGGCAGACATGAACTGGCGGATTAATGGGCGGTTAGTGGAACTCTACCAAGTGCAATACTTAGCGGGAGATAGCCTACTCACCAGTACAGCAGCTATGCAGGGCCTCCGTAGCTATCTTGCGGTGAATGGCAACTGGAAACTAAAGAACGTTTTGGGGAGCTCAGAAGCAGGTCTGCCCGACACACTTGCGGTCACTAGCGGATGGTCCACTGCGGTTGAATGGGAAGCAGAGGCTGGTTTCAGGATGGACCTCGACGTTTACCAACATACTACTCAAAGTCCCTATTTACTGTCCGTAATTCCGGGGCCGGAGTGGCCCCTGCTCGATAAGGCAACTAAAGATTGGCTGTTAGCGACCGATCTTGTAGTTCATCCGGACAGCAATCGTCAGGGAACGCGGCTATTACCCGCCACGGCAACGCCTGCTTCATTTCCGCCAATGATCAGCTCTCCCGTTTTGCCGGGGACAATACAACTGGCCCCATCTGGGCCCATAGTGCTTGGACCTGATGCTCAAACCATCGGTGGCTACCCACGGGTACTCGTAGCAGCGAATCGAGATGTACTTTCTGCTTTATTTCAGGCAGGTATTGGCACCACCGTTCGTTTCCAGATAGTATAATTAAGACTCGTATGCTGTAATACGAGGACAATGTTATATCAGTCTGTCAACATAATCTGCGGCGTGTTTTACCCTCTAGCAAGAAAAGACGCCCGGTACCATTAAGAGACCGGGCGTACTAACACTCAGGTATTCAAATAAGCAATTGATTATTCGTCCCGTAGCACCTTAAATATTTCCGCATTCGCGCGTTCAATCCTTCGGAGCATTTCATAAACCTTGCGGGGAATAATGTCTTGTTTCCTAATCCAGCACAACGAAATTTGCTCTGCCCCTTACCTGGCCAACGCGGTTGACAAGATTTAGCACGTAAATGCCCGCAGGTAGCTCCTGTAACCGGATTTCACTGGATGCCATTATTACAGGCTGCCGTTGAACTTCTCGGCCGAAGACATCACTAATAACAAGTGCTTCTCCGGGCCTCACTTCATCATCCGGAACGTTAACCCGAAGCCAGTCTGTAGCAGGATTCGGGTACACTTCAATTGTCACGCGGTTCGCCAGCACCGGCCGAAGGCCGGTAGGTAAGCCTTGCAGCTCAATCATGTGGGTACTCACGTTGGTGATAATCGGCTCATTAAAATCGAAGAAAATTGCGGCCTGGTTTTCAATCAGATCTCCGGGTTCCAGACTGCTATCATGATCAATAGTGAACGAAACACCTCCCTGGCTACCGACAGGGTTAGTCGTACTATCCGGAAGGAGAATATCATCAAAAGTGAACGTTAGCACCCGGTTAGTATCAATCGATAATTCAAATGGATGAGAAGCAGCTCCCACGCGGAATGTTTTCAGATCAAGTGCCGGTCCAATAGTATCACGGATCACCACGGTGAAAGCCGTATCTGTCCCTGTATTCTGGAACCTGATATTATAATCGATTCTGGTACCGGGAGCAATCATATCGCCTGTGTGTCCCAAAGGGAACCCTCGTTTATCATTTGGATCCCAACTCCCCGTATTTTCCAGGCATACTGTTTCCATCCAAGGCAAACCATTCCCCAGCGGTAGTATATTAGTGAAACCAGTAGAAGGATTTTCTCCACAACCTTGAACCAGTAGAGACGGCGGATTTACAACCGGGGCCCCCGGTTCCTGAGTAGCCACTATCTGGAAGACACTACCGTTTGCCAGGACAGCAACCTCGAATATTTCCGAAGGAGCAAGAATGGTAGTAACAATAGGCTGGGCAGACATCATGATTCCGTCTTCAACGACGACATAGCTAAGTGGTTGAGAAAGCGGACTGGTACCAACGTTAGAGAGGGTGAACCTCACACTATCACCGTCACATACAGCGTCTGTGACATTAATTAAAGAGCCATTCCATACAGGATCCGGGTCGCAAAAACCACTGGGAGTGATATTGGCGTTTACGCAGTGTGTCTGTCCCAAATCGGCATCACAACTAATCGTAAAGTTGATTTGAATCCAGCCAAACCCACAGTACGGTACAGTACCAAGGTCAAAGAACAAGACATTATCCACTTGAGTAAACGGAACATCGGCCGTAATATCGGTGTAAAATGGATCTAACTCGACGGTAAGGACAACATCTTCGGCGGCTACATTACCCTGGTTGTAGTAATAAATACTCATGCTATTCTCAAAACAGCGGCGCTGTTGCGGCATGAAAATATCCAGGTCCATCTGGGGGCAGAATACCGCTGCCGGAGCATAGACATCGGCGACCACCGCTATATCACCGGTGAGGGTAAACAGGACATCACTGCAAGCGCCATCAGGCGCTTGCCCGTTGACTATTGGTATAGCCTGGTAGGTTCCCGGAGGAAGGGACATCGAATACATGCCCTCTTCATTTGTGATGGTAAAGAAACTCTGGCCAGTACCTTGTTCCTGTAATTCAATGATGGTAAAGGGGATGGGGATATCCCCGGGCCCAGGTGTACAGCTTGCATCTGCGGTAGAAAAGAGTGTTCCGGAAACTTCCCCGCAATCCGTGATCGGAGTAACGGTATAAGTTATTTCCAAGGGTATACAGCCATCATTTATAATGACTGTATATTCTCCGGGCCCCGGCAGTTCGCAGGCCAGATACGGCAACGGATCTCTGGGAGTAGCAACGTAGCCATCAGGCCCCACCACTACAATATCAAGACCAGCAGCAACAGTTCCTGGAAGGAAGCTACCAGTTATTTCCAGGCAACCATAGTCTCCACAACCCGCAGGAAGCTGGTGAAGTATTTCAATGTCATCTGGCACTTCAAGAACATCGAGGGCAAAGCTGACAACTTCCTGGCAATGTCGATTTGGCGAAGTAGAGATATACTCATAGTCACCACTAGATAGTGAGCCGACAGCAGCAGGATACATTAAGGTATCGCCATTGGGTAAAACGACCTGATCCACTCCGCCAAGTGAAAGAATGAAAGGCTCAAGAACATTTTCCAGGTCGTTACACGCGCTGACGTTAAACGCAGGACCAAGGTTGATCAGATTGATTGCCCCTGCAGTAATCTCGCTCAACACCGTTGAACAGCCACTCTGGTCAGTGATGGTAACTGAATGAGATGCCAGTGGATCGCCGATTGGGAACGCACTACCTTCTGTACCGTCACTCCAGGTATAATTATATGGTGCCGTTCCTCCGGTAGCAACGACCTGAGCAGAAAAGTTACCACCATCGGGATCGCAGTCTCCGCCCATGCGGTCAACAACAGCAATGAGACCAGTTTCTTCAATCACGAAGTCTGTAATTCCACTACAGCCATTAGCATCATTGATGGTCACCTGATAGTTCCCCGGACACAGATCTTCCAGTACAGGGTCATTATCTCCGGAGTTTGCGCCCCAGGTATAGATGTATGGGGGTGTTCCTCCGGTTGTGGAAATTACAGCCGTTCCGGTACAACTGGTTCCACACACATCCGCATTCGTAGTTACTACAGATACTATTTCAGCTGGCTCAAGTATAGTGTAGCTAAAGGTTTGGCTACAACCACTTGCGGAATCATCGATCACCACTACGTATTCTCCAGCACAGAGCCCGGTAATTGAAGGGCCGATGGCACCATTGTTCCAGATATAATTAAGGTTACCGCTCCCTCCAGCTACCGTAAGATCAATGCTACCGTCGCAGGTACCAAAACAGGTGGCATCCATAACGGATGCAGTAACAACAAATGAGGGAACCGATTGAATATGGTATTCAAATTCGACTGCGCAGCCCGTAGCATCAGCTACCGCCAGGAAATAGATTCCTTCACAAACATTGATAAGTTGGGGCTCTGTACTGATTACTCCGCCAGAGCGCCATTCATAGGTATAGGGTGGCACTCCGCCGGTAATTGTAGGAGTAAGTATTCCATCACATCCTGGTGCGCAAGTTGGGGCCGCCACATTCATGGCTACTGCAATATCACTTCCCTCTATTACCGTAGCAGTTGCCTCAGCTACACAGCCAGTTGCATCGGTTACCGTGACGGTAAAATCCCGCGTACAAAGGTTTTCGATCGTCTGGGTTGTTGCCCCGTTTGACCAGGCGAAGCTGTAAGGCCCCGTCCCACCAGATATTGTGGGAGATAGTATACCCGAACAGCCGGCATTACAATCAACGACTGTATCATCCAGCGTTACAGAAAGATCACAAGCCCTAAATCCGGCATCTATATTCCGGGCAACCACGTTACCGTCAGCAAATATCACCTCAGCGATAAAGCTTCCAAACATATCACTATCTATTGTAGAGTCCTCTCCTACCTGATAGAGTGTTGGGAATAGCAGATCATCCGTCGTTGGTTCAAAGCTTATAGCGTAATTATCCAGGTCAGGCGGGAAGCGGAAAACATAGTTTCCCGCCAAATCAGTGGTCGTTTGGGCAAATACTGCCCCCGGGATTTCTAGAGAGACCACTGCTGGTACAGGGCCTTCACCTGCCTGACGTAAACCATCCTGGTTAGCATCAAACCATACTTTCCCAGAAATCTCAGCGCTCGATTCAGCATTGTATCCACAATCAAAGGGAAGAGCAATTGCGAGTACCTCCTGACAAAGGCCATCCAAATCAAGCACAATCTGATAGATTCCTTCCTGCACATCAGTGGTGAGCAGGACGTTGCCCCCACTAATTGAAATGGGATCCGTTAATAAGGTATCGCCCGAAACGCCATCGATGAAATAAGTGTGGATCTCGCCAAACCAATCAGGAGGAAGTTCCGCGGACAGCTCAAAAACGGATACACCACCGGGCTGACAATCAACGCTAACAAGCGTGAAATCAGCACATTGGGCCTGAAGGTTAAAAGAGAAAAGTAAAAGCGTTAGATAGAGGAAGACTTGTTTCATAGTCATAAGTGTATTTCGTGAAGATCACTTGTTGACTACAATTATCAGCCATACGGCATTCGGAAACAAGTACACATATCCTCAATTGTTGAAGGATAATTACCAATAAAATACACTAAATCTAATTATCACTTAATTATTTCTACCGCTCAACCCAGTATTGTTGAAACCAAAAAAGTCATAATCAAAAGAAAATCCCTGACTCGAAGTCAAAAATGCTGGACAATTCAGGCCTAAGCCCTTATTCGAGTAGGCCCGGCTTCCGTTACCGAAAGCCGGACAAACACACACTCGGATACTAAATCATTCTTTTTGCCCCACTTGCTTGCAAGCACAAGTGAGCTTGGTTTACATTCTACTAGCAACAGAGCATTGCTCCGTCTTCCACTATCACCCCGGCCGCTGCAAAGAATAAAAAATCACTTGCTAAGCAAGTACGAGCAGAATAGCCCACCTTGTTGCTTTCTCTGACATTGATGAGCAAAGTTGGTCGGACCAGTCCTTGTGATAAAAGCGCAGTCATCAATCTGAAGCGCGCGCCCAAACGGGTCAATACAAAACCTAATTCCAGGCAGTAATTATGCAGCACAAGTAAGTAAGTTCAGATAGTTGAGTAAGTCGGATACACAATTAAGACTGGGTGGCGAGCCAAAGTGCTGCATCTGGTCGCCACCCAATCAAATTTTATTTTCCGCTTACCACAAATGCCGCTCTACCACGGGTAATACCGGAAGCATCATTAACAAGCAGCAGATAGTATCCTGGAGGAAGTACCCCTACGTTCAAGCCCTGCCCCAACTGCTGGTACTGCACGCTTATTAATGGGCGGCCAAACATATCAGTCACTTGTAGCACCTCGTCCCCTTTGAATTCATCAGTCGGAACATCGAGCTTGATCAGACCGTCCGTTGGATTCGGATAAACACTGAATTTAAGTGACTGCGCAGCGATGCTACGGGTACTTACGGGCAGGCCATCCTTAGCAATGATGTGCAAGCTTTCGTTGGTGATGATGGGCTCGTTGAAGTCAAAGTATATCGCCGCCTCATTAGTAATTTCATCACCTGGCACGAGGCTATCATCGTGGTCGATGCTGAAGACCACAGATCCCTGACTGAGTAATAAGTTCGTATTACTATCTGGCAGCATGATGTTGTTGAACGTCCAGGTAACCACCCGGTGTGTATCAATCGTTACGGTGTAATCGTGGCTGGATGCTTCCATTTTGAACGTCGCAAGATCCAGCGCTGTCGAGATCGTATCACTGATCACTACGGTGAAGGCAGTGTCGGTTCCAGTGTTCTGGAAGCGGATCTCATAATCCAGGCGTGTACCTTCTTCAATGTTGCCGCCATCCCAGCCAAGCGGGTATCCCCGTTTATCGTTAGGATCATAGCTACCTACGTTTTCACGACACACA
>CAZTTF010000358.1:0-4359 GCA_964616365.1 uncultured Lewinella sp.
CAGCACAAGAACAAGGAAATTGCCATGGCGCAGCTCTACCGCCGCATCAAGGAAGCACAGGACAGTGCCGCGCAGAGTGAGCTTGCCGCCAACCGTAAGTCCCTGGTAGGAAGTGGTGACCGTTCAGAAAAAATCCGCACCTACAACTACCCGCAAAACCGGGTAACTGACCACCGCATCGGGCTTACCCTCCATAGCCTTGATAAAATTGTGGCTGGTGCGCTGGAGCCCGTGATTGAAGGGCTGCAGGTGGCCGAAAACGCCCGCAAGCTCAAGGAGGGCGGAGAAAAGTAAGCACCTACCCTGTTGTAACCAAATCTACTTATCGTACGGTCTGGCGCCACTGCTACGGATATTGACCAGCTTCTTGAGCATGTCAAACCAGAAGGGTGCTCCCATCGAGATGGCCAGTGCCGTCAGAATGAAGCCCAGAAACTTGGTGCCCAACTCAAAAATACTGAGTTGGCGGATCTGCACACCTTCCCAGCCAAGGCCCAGAGGCCGGCGGACCTCAGCGATTTCGGTGTTAATTAGTCCTTTGAGGTCTTCGAGGGATTCCCGAAAGTCTTTCTCTGCAGCTATTTCCGATTCGCTGCCGTACATGTAGTTAGCGGGCTGGTCGTAGGAAACCGGCTCGGATACCGGTGCGACGGAATCGAAAGGATTAACTGGTACTTGCCCGTCAAAGCCGGGGTCGGCTGAAGGAGCAGGATCGTCGGGCGCGGCCGCAGGTGCAGTGTTTGGGGACGAAGGAGCCGGTGCGATGGCCGGCCCGCCCGCATAATCGCGGGCCTGCACGTAGCGTTCCGCTGCGTTAGCAATCGTAGCCAGGGTCTCCGGGTCATTGCTCAGCCGATCATAGAGCGCGACGGTATCGGCATTAAAAACTATGGCAATCCCCATGCCCATAAAGAGGAGGATCTTCTGCGTGTAGCGCTTGTACCAGCCAGCTGCCCGGTCCATTACATTGTTGTACCAATTCTGTACCTCTAGCCGGAAAAGATCCATTTGCCCGCCGCTTTCACGCAGTAGTTGCTTCAGTACGTTCTTAAGGTCTTCGTCCGGTAGTTGTTCCAGCCTTTCCTCCAGTTTGGTTACATCGTCTCCTTTGAGGATCACGTCCATGAGGATGCTCTGAAAAGTCTCCGCACTCATGTAACTGGGGGCGGCAACGCCTTGTGTCCTCCGGCCATACTGCTGGGTAAGGTGGCGGTAAAGGCTGTTGCGTTGAAATTCGTCCAGTAAAGTCTCGTTGGGGTCTGCACTTGCCAGCATGTTGCGCAGGGCTTTGACCAGGTTGCGTCCGCGTAAGCTCATTAGTGAAGAGAGCAACTCCATGATGGACGTTGCCAGTAGACTGAGCAAGAGCAATACGAAGATGATGCCAATGACGACGGTGAGGATCTGCATGAGGCGAAGATAGTCGACAGACAGCAGAATTTTAAGATGGCAGATAGCAGAACCTTTCATCTCCGTTTCGTCCAGTATAATCTCTTACCTTAATCCTGAAATCTATCATCTGTATTCTGCCATCTGCTTTCTGTCTGCTATCTTCGTCCTCCAATAAAATATAATACTATGGGACGCGCATTTGAATACCGTAAGGCGGCGAAAATGAAACGCTGGGCAGGGATGGCTAAAGCCTTCACTAAGGTTGGTCGTGAGATCAACATTGCCATTAAAGAAGGCGGTACCGACCCTGACTATAACCCACGGCTCCGCCTGGCAATCAATAATGCTAAGGCAGTTAATATGCCGAAGGCGAATATCGAAGCTGCCATCAAGCGGGCTACCGACAAAGACACCTCTAACTATGACGAGGTAACATTTGAAGGGTACGGACCTCATGGCGTTGCGGTTTTCGTTGAAGCAACTTCTGACAATAACAATCGTACGGTTGCCAACATCCGTCACATCTTCAGTAAGTACGGTGGCAGCCTCGGCACCAACGGTTCCGTTGACTACATGTTTGAGCGCAAAGGGCAGTTCATCATCAAGCAGGAAAACCTCGAAGGCAAAGACCTCGAAGAGCTTGAATTTGAATTGATTGACGCCGGCCTCGACAGTATCGAAAAAGAAGATGAGGATGTATCCTTCTACTCCAATTTCGAGGACTTCGGCAGCTTCAGCACTGCGCTTGAAGAGCTAGGCATTGAAGTAAGCAAGGCCGAACTTGTTCGTATTCCCACGCACACAAAAAAGCTTACTGACGACGAAGTGGATGAAGTAGTCAAACTCATCGAGATGCTCGAGGAGGACGACGACGTGGCCAGTGTCTTCCACACCATGGACGAAAGCGAGTAAACTGCGGGCTACCAGAGTAAGCAAGCGCTTCCCCGGGCAGGGGAACAAGTTGTTTAATTAGAACCGAAATCGCTAACCATGCTTCCTCATCTGACAGCCTATTTTACGGACCACCAGCTGAAGCAGGAGGATTTCTTGCTTCGCATCCATGCCCCTGGCCGCATCAACATCATCGGTGAGCATACAGACTACACTGGTGGCTTGGTCATGCCTGCGGCCATTGATAAAGGAATAGCGTTTTATGCCAAGCGGCATAACAAAGCCACGCTGCGATTGCATGCAGTCGACCTGGGAGAGGTCTATGAACTCCCTTTGCCCGTCACCGGCAAAACGGGCACCTTATGGGTAGACTACCTGGCTGGCATTGCGGACCAGTTTCAGCAACTCGGAAACCCTATTCCCGGACTGGAAATTGTCTTCGGAGGGGACGTCCCCCGCGGCTCGGGCATGAGTAGCAGCGCCGCCCTGGAGGGCGGCATGGCGGTGTTGCTCGACGCAGTTGTCGGGGCAAGCATTTCGCGGCCGGAGTTGGCCCAACTTTGTCAACGGAGCAGTAATAACTTCATTGGCATCCCATCCGGCATCATGGACCAGTTTGCCAGCCTGAATGGTTCAGCAAATGGCCCGCTGATGCTCAACTGTGCCAACCTGGAGTACACCCTGGTTGATGCTACCCTACCCGGCTATACCTGGCTCCTGGTTAATTCCATGGTCTCGCACGAGCTGACCGGAAGTGAATACCCCGACCGGGTCAGGCAGTGTGCTCAGGCCCTTGAGCTGATCAGAAAGCGATTTCCAGCAGTTACTCACCTCAGCGGCGCAACCTCCTCGCAACTAGCAGCAACCGCTGCTGACATGCCGCCGATCATCTACCAACGTGCGCAGCACGTTATCCACGAGAACGAACGCGTCCGGCAAGCCGCGGAGGCCTTGCAGGTTGGAGACGCCGCGGAAATGGGCAGGCTCCTCAACGCGAGCCATGCTAGTCTGCGGGATGACTATGCCGTAAGCTGCAGGGAAGTTGATTTTCTGCAAAGTCAAGCCGTCGGCCTGCCAGCGGTAGCTGGTGCGCGCATCATGGGAGGCGGGTTTGGTGGGTGTACCCTCAACCTCGTCCGCACCTCTGATCTTGAGGACGTAAAAGCACACCTCTCGAGCGCCTATCAGGAGCGTTTTGACCTTTTGCCTGAGTTTTATGCGGTGGTCATTAGCAGGGGCACAAGCTTTATTTAACGCGAGGTTTGGCAATGATGCTTGGTTTCTTCTTGTTGAAGTGGACTGAACACTTATTACTGGTTTATTTCGTCTGTCGGTCTTTTAGGCGGTCATGACTGCCTAACAGGCTAAATGACCAACAGATTCGATGATCACGGGAATTAGAACATGATAGTCAGGAACTTGCATTATTGTCTCGTCCAAACCTGACGCTTACTTAGAGTTTGGTGCATATAGTGCTGTACATTAAGTCCACAAATTCTAATCAGAGTCGATTTAATCAGCGAGAATCATTAATAAGTGGTTCTCACTCTCTCCTGGAGCTACTCTCCCTACACAAATTTGTAGCTATCCAAGTCGCTAAAGCAAACGGTCAGAAAACGAAACCGTTGCCTCCGGTTGATGCAGGCTTCTTACTGTTTCACCCTTCTTTTGGCCCGCCCAAAGAAGCAAAAACTCACGGCCAGAACTACGGTAGCTCCGGGTTGGGTAATCGAAGAGAAGCTACTAAGACCCAGAGGATAAAGCACGATTTGCAGGTAAGAGACAATTTGGTGCACTACTCTCTAACTTCCCTTGGAACTATCAATCAATGGTTTGCTTTCTTCCCAAGCGTCCTCTGCAACCACCCATCTGGCATTAAGGACCGGCCGGTTGGTGACCCTCCGAAGGGCGTCAAGAAATGAATACTGTTTGAGCCAAAACGAGGTTTCCCTTAGCCATCCAGATGACTAGTTCCTGTCGGTGGTGCACATAGCGGGAAGCGTGCGGCGAGTTTATTTATTTTAGCTTTTCGGAGGGTCACCAACCGTTCAGCCGGGAATTAAGCCAAAGGCCTTT
>CAZTTF010000359.1:0-4273 GCA_964616365.1 uncultured Lewinella sp.
CCCAGCGTAATACAGCGCCGGATCCAGCTTTGTGGCACCCGGAAACCCGCCCGCAGGGCGGGGTGGCTTAGCAAATACAGCACACCAGAGGCGAGTAGTAGCGAGGAAAAAGAGGTTAACATTCGCGCTCCGCGAAAATCATCTTCCGGCTCAATGGTTGGCATGAACTGCGCGATCAGGCCCAGGGCGGAGATGACGATCATGGTTGCCACAATATTTGTGGCCATCACCCATCCAACCTGCGTGCGAAAGAACAGCAGACAGCCCGCCAGGAGAGGAAGTACGATCAAGAGTACTTCGGGGAAATCGAAAGCCTGCGCCGGAGTAAGCGCCGCGAGGTTTTGCTCTCCCATAGAAAACAGGGCCAGTGCCATCAGTGCTGCTAGAAAAAACAGATAGAAACAGCTTAGCACCCACCGCCAGCCGTACTGCGGCTGGGGGATATCCGGGCGAATAATGCCCTCGTCGAGCGTGTCCGTTGAGGAGCGGTGAAGCGGATTGAATGACATGCGATAAAATAAAGCGTGAATTGCCGGCATGGTTCAGGCAAGACCCATGCATCTTTGTACCTTTGACGACGGCAGCCGGGGCAAAACCGGTTGCCCCGATTACCAGACCACCACACCCCCTCTTTAATGGCTTTTATCTACGATGTATTGCGTTCTCCCCGCGGCCGTGCCTCCGGCACGGAGGACCTGTACGAAGTTAAGCCCATCGACCTGCTCAGTCAGTGCCTGCAGGCTTTCACTACGCGCCGTGGCTGTGATGCTTCTTTACCTGCCGCCATCGACGATTTTGTAATTGGCTGCAATACGCCTGCCGGTGACCAGGGATACAACATTGCCCGGGCAGCACTGCTCAATGCGGGCTGGAAGCAAAGCCGGGGTGGCCTGCAGATTAATCGCTTCAACACCTCCGGTCTCGAGGCCATTAACCTTGCCGCAGCCAGAATCACTGCTGGCTACGGAAAGGTGATGATTGCCGGCGGACTGGAATGTATGAGTCGGGTCCCCACCTACCTCAACAGCGGGCCGATGATGAATGACCCCAGCACGGTCATCAATAGCCACTACATCCCGCAGGGCGTGGCGGCCGACCTCGTTGCCAGTGTACAGGGTATTGATCGGAAAGCACTGGATACTTATGCC
This sequence comes from uncultured Lewinella sp., assembly GCA_964616365.1. Classification (GTDB taxonomy): domain Bacteria; phylum Bacteroidota; class Bacteroidia; order Chitinophagales; family Saprospiraceae; genus Neolewinella. The sequence goes on from CAZTTF010000359.1 coordinate 1,149, forward strand.
GTCCGGAGCCACCAGAAAGCACTTGCGGCCCAGGCTGCCGGGCATTTTGACAAAAGCATGGAGACCATTACTGATCGTAATGGCCTGACTATTCTTGACCGGGACAGTATCCCGCAAGCAGATCTCTCCGTTGCATCATTGGCACCTCTTTCTCCGCGCTTCGCGGAGATGGGTCTGGCTGGCTTTGACGAGATGGCCCTGCATCGGTTCCCTTTGGTAGACCACGTTGGCCATGACCATACGACGGGCAATACGAGCAAGGCCGCCGATGGCTGTGCACTCTGCTTGCTTGGTGATGCTGCAGCCAGTGACACCCTCGGCTTACCGGCCCGGGCAAAAATTCGTGCCGTGGCCATGAGTACGGTTGATGCCACTCAGCTTACTGGCGGCGTCAATGCCGCCGATCTGGCACTCGCCCAGGCCAAGCTACAACGTGAAGACATCGACCTCTGGGAATTCAACGAATCTTTTGCCGCTCCGGCCATCCGCTTTCAGCGCGAACTTAGCATCCCCGACGATCGCTATAACGTACTGGGAGGTGCCATTGCCCTCGGAGAACCACTCGGGGCAGTGGGTGGAATGATGCTTTGCCACTTACTCGATGAACTCGAACGCCAGGACCTTACCCTGGGCAGCCTTACTATCGATGCCGGAGCAGGACTGGCCGTAAGCACTGTGATTGAAAGGGTTAACTAGCTCTTCAACCGATAACCGCCAACTGCCAACCGATAACCGCCAACCGTTAACTGACAATGATTCAATACCGCAAAGACACCGACGATATTGTCACCCTGATTCTGGACATGTCCGGCAGGGACACCAACGTGCTTAACCACAAGCTGGTGGAAGCCTTTCGTCCGGTGATCGCTCATTTGCAAGCAGAGAAAGCGGCCAACCGGTTGCGGGGTATCATCATTACGTCGGCAAAGAAAGACTTCCTGCAGGGTGGAGAGCTTGGTTACCTGCTGGAGCTCGATGATCCGCAGCTTGCTTTTGAAGCAGCGGAGCGGCTGAAGACATTTTTGCGCGACCTGGAAATGCCCGGCGTACCTGTGGTAGCTGCTATTGCTGGTGATGCTATTGGAACAGGCTTTGAATTGGCGCTCGCCTGCCACCACCGCATTGCACTGGCCGGTCCAAAAAAGATCAGGCTGGGCCACCCGGAAGTAAAGATAGGACTCATCCCCAGTGGCGGAGCGGTTATCCGGCTTATGTGGTTACTGGGCATTGAAAGGACCTACCCTTTATTGTTGGAAGGAAGGCGTTACAGCCCTCAGGAGGCATTAAAAGTTGGGATCATTGACGATTTGGCGCAGGATGAGAACGACCTCATCCGCAAAGCAAAAAGCTGGCTGCTTGATGCCCCCACTTCACATCGCCCGTGGGACTTGCCTGGTGGAGAAATTCCCGGCGGCACCGCTGCCGATCCTAACCTTGGCCACCGCATCCGGCTGCTGACAGCACGACTTTCAGCAGATACCGGAGACCTCTACCCCGCGAAGCGAGCCATCATTGACCTACTCGCCGAAGGTTCTAAGCTAGACTTTACGACCGCCTACCGGCTTGATAGCCGTTACTATGCGGAGGTGGCGACCAGCAGGGTCGCCAAAAATATGGTATCCACCTTCTGGTTCGACAAGCAGGCTGTGCGGAGAAAAGGTCAGGGGCGCCCAAAAGGTTTTGGCAAATTCCGCCCCCGGAAGGTGGGGGTGATCGGTGCAGGACAGATGGGATCTGGCATTGGTTTTCTTTGCCTGCGCAACGGCCTCGAAGTAGTGCTTAAGGATGTCTCCCAGCCAATTGCTGACCGGGGGCTGGAATACGTAAAAGAGAAAATCGAGGAATACATTGAGCGGGGTACTTTCCAGCCTGAAGACCGCCAGGAACTCCTGAGCCGAATTAAGACAACGGATAATAGTCAGGACTTCAGAGACTGCGACCTCGTTGTTGAAGCCGTATTTGAGAATAAATCCATCAAACTTAAAGCTACCCGCGAAGCCGAGGAGCAGCTTGATGAATATGCCATCTTTGCGACCAACACTATCTCTATCCCTATTTCAGAGTTAGGGGAAGGGAGTACCCGTCCGGAAAACTATGTGGGCATCCATTTTTTCCCTCCTGCCGAAAAAACGTACACCGTAGAGATCATTCGCGGAGAAAAAACCAGTGAAGAAACCATTGCCCGGGCCTTCGACTTTGCGACGGCCATCCGTAAAATCCCCGTTGTGGTCAAAGACAGCTGGGGGTTCTTTGCCGCCAGGGTGTTGAATACCTACATCCTCGAAGGGGTGACAATGCTTAACGAAGGCTATCCGGCAGCGCTGGTAGAAAACATGGGCCGTCAGGCAGGCATGCAAACAGGGCCGCTGGCCCTGGCTGATGAACTGGGTCTTGACCTCGTGCTACGCTACGAGCAGCAGGCTGCCGATCACTACGGAGATAAATACCAGCAGCACCCAGCCGTTCCGGCGCTAAAGAAAATGCTCATTGATCTCAGTCGGGGAGGTAAACAAAAACGTGCCGGTTTTTACGCTTATAAGGGCAAAGGCCTTGCTTTGCTGTGGGACGGAATTGCAGAACACTTCCCCGTTACCAAGACGGACTATGATCGGCAGCGCATGAAAAACCGCTTCCTTTTTTGTCAGATCATCGAATCAGGCTGGTGCCTGCAGGAAAAGATCATTACGGAAGAAGCCGGGGCAAACCTCATGAGTGTCTATGGATGGGGGTTCCCTGCTTACACCGGCGGAGTGCTACGCTACGTAAGCAGCCTCGGGAAACAACAGTTTTTGCAGCAGTGCAAAGAACTGGAGGAACGCTACGGACAGCGGTTTTCGGTACCAAAGTACTTCCGGCAGGAACAGGTTTAAAGCTATCTGACCTGGCAGTTACGGTTCTCATGCGAGCTCCACCTGAACCAGCTTGACCTGATAAACTACTCCTTATTTTCGCACGTTAAAGGTCTCGCTTTAGCTACGCTTTGCGCCCTTACGGCTCACACGACATGCCCTCCCCAGAATTCCTCAACCACTTCGTGTGGGGTCTGCTTTCCTATCGGCAAAAAAACCTGCCAGCTTAACCTGAATATGACACTATTTGCGCAACCATAGAAAGCCCCCTTCGTT
>CAZTTF010000360.1:0-40589 GCA_964616365.1 uncultured Lewinella sp.
ATCGGATTCCCCGAAGGAGCCTACCTGAAATCAGGGTATTACCGCATGAATTAATCCTCGACCTTATTTCTTGCTTTAGCCTTCTCTGGCACGTCCGTACTCCTTCTTGGTCCCATCCTATAGCACCAGCGTCCCCGCCAAAATTATAGCCAACCTAGCGACTGGCTTTACTCAGCACGACACGCGTAATCTGGAAGCTTGTAAATGGACAGCAGAATTATAGTTACCACGGTGACAAGGAGTAATTGCGCTAACATGTCTGACCTTAGCGCCTGATACAACCAAGTCAGCATCTGCTGGTTATCTATGGGTGGGCTACGTATATTCTCTGCGTATCCTATATTTAGTAAACAATCTTCCTCTAATCAGCGAAAATTCGCTAACCCACATGGCAACATCAACGAAAAAGACCACAACCCGGTCCCGCAAAACGACGACTGCTAAGAAAAACGGAACGGCTAAAGGCCTGAAATACAGCAAAGAGCAGTACCTCGAATGGTACACGCTGATGCTCCGGATTCGCCGTTTTGAGGAACGTGCTCTGATGTCTTACGGACAACAGAAGGTGCGTGGTTTCTGTCACGTTTACATTGGTCAGGAAGCAGTTGCTGCCGGAATTGAGAGTGCACTGCAAGAAGGTGACGGAATTGTGACAGCTTACCGCCAGCACGGTACGGCTATAGGTCGTGGCGTAAGTATGAAAGCTGCCATGGCTGAGCTTTACGGTAAAGAAACCGGTATCGTCAAGGGTAAGGGAGGCTCTATGCACTTCTTTTACAAGGAGAATAAGTACTTCGGTGGTAACGGTATCGTAGGTGCTCAGATTCCTATTGGAACAGGCATTGCGATGGCGGAACAGTACAAGGGGACCGATAACCTCTGTGTAGTAATGTTCGGCGACGGTGCATCACGCCAGGGCGCCCTTTGGGAAAGCTGGAACATGGCCATGAACTGGAAACTGCCCGCGCTTTACATCCTGGAGAACAATGGCTACGCCATGGGTACCAGTATTGAGCGCACCAGTAACGTTACGGACATGTCTAAGCTCGGACTGAGTTTCGAAATGCCAAGTGAAACGGTAGACGGTATGGACCCCGTAGCCGTACACGAAGCTATTGAGCGGGCTGCTAAGCACATCCGCTCTGGAAAAGGCCCGTACTACCTCAATATCGAGACGTACCGCTACAAGGGGCACTCTGTATCTGACCCGGCTAAGTACCGTGAGAAGTCAGAGGTAAAAGACTACCAGGAGCGTGACCCCATTAAGGTTACAGAAAAGCTGCTGATCGACAACGGTATGGCATCAGCTGAAGACATCAAGGCGATCAAAGACGCCGTCAAAAACGAAGTTGCTGAAGCTGCTAAGTTTGCCGAAGAAAGTGACTACCCAGATGCTTCTGAGCTGTACACTGACAACTACAGTGAGCCTTACCCCTTCCTGACCTAAGGAAGACTACCCCAACACCGGGCCGCAGGCCTGGTTTCAGGCTTAATTACAAAAGCCCCGTTGCGTTGGCAACGGGGCTTTTGTCTTATTTGCCAGACGGCTTTACTCCTCCACATTATGAGCACACGCCGGTTGCCATTACTCCTCTATCGAGGTAAGGCTGGACACACACGAATGGCAAGTATACGCTGTATGTGAAGTAAGACCATTATCTATACTCCCCTCGGCCAACCCTGGTGATTTTTGACGGACGCTGTTTGCTCCCAGTTGCGTTAAAAAGCCTCGCCGTGACAGTGGCCATGCCTACGTTTTTTGCCTTGCTGGCCACAAAAATAGCCTCGTCACAAATTTCACCTCTAGTGACCGCGGGGAGTATATAATTCACGCTTCAGCGTGCGAAACCAATCCCTTTCACTGCCGATAGGCCATAAAAAATGCGGCAGCACCCAATGTTGGATACTGCCGCAAAAATCCGCCGTAAAGCGGGGTTTGTGCCCAGTGACTTACTGTACAGTAAGCTTGGTCGTGCTTACCCGGTTAGCACCGGTTACCTGTACCAGGTAAACGCCTGCTGGCAGGTTGGCAGTGTTAATGCTGGTGGTTGTACCGCCAGGAACGAGTCCTACAACTTCAGTGTGAACGGCACGGCCGTCAACGCTGAGGATCTGTACGGTAGCATCTCCCGCACGCTCGCTGGTGATCTTAACGTTCACCTGCTCGTTCGCTGGGTTAGGGAATACACTTACCTCCGTCTGGCCCAGGGTCGGGTCATTAGTATTGTTAGATCCGTCACCACCGGTCGCCAGGGTACCGAGGTTACCAACACGCGTGGTAAATACGGGGAAGTCTTCTGCCGTTACGGTTAGTTCTCCGTCGTAGTTGATGATGTCCACAATCTCGATATTGTCAACCCACCAGGCACGGCCAGCTACTTCTGCGTCAGAGATAAAGCGGAAGCGGAAGAATACATCCTGACCAGCGAAGTCGCTCAGGTCAATAATGATTTCTTCGAAGTCGCCATTGTCTCCCCAGAAAGCAGTTTGTCCCTGCAGCTGAGCAGAACCGTTTTCATCAATCCGGCCACGGTAACGGCCACGCAGGAACTTGTCGTCGACAGCTTCCCAGTTGGTGCCATCTGCGCTGACCTCAACAATACCTGCATCCCAACGGGCTTCGGTATCATACTTGGTCCAGAAGCGAAGTCCTGGGTTATCACCAACAACTGGCAGTGCTTCGAAGGTCTGCAGGGTTTGGTCCTGAGCAGAACCAGCGTTAACGATGTACCAGCTCAGTTCGCCGTCGTAAGGAGTAGTGTCGGCCTGCTCCCAGAGGATGTCTCCGGTGAGGTTAATCAGCTCCCAGTTATCATCACCTTCTTCCGCACCGTCAAAGAAGCTGGCAGTAGTACCTACTTCCTCGTCAGTCTTAGCGGTGTAGCGAATTGTTTCCTGATCGTCGAATTCAAGGTCTCCCAGTGTGAAGGTGATTACGTTACCGCTAACGGTAAAGTTGGCACCTACAACAGAAGTCTCATCGATCTCGAGACCGGCAGGAATCTCATCAGTTACGAGTACGTTTTTCGCCAGCAGCGAGTCGTAGTTCGTTACGCGGATCGTGTAAGTAACGTTGTCACCAGCTTCTACGATTGCGTTGTCAACAGTCTTGACTGCCTGAACACCTCCGATACAGTAAGGGCTGAGGTCGTATGCTTCCCGGCCGTCGGTACGGTCGTTGGGGCTACCGCCATCAGCGGAGAAGCCCATACCGCGACGGGCGAATACTTCCCAGATCAAACACTGGTTAGCACCATTGTTAACGAACTCATCAGCGGCAAGGATACCATCACGGCCATCAAGGAGGCCAGGTCCACAGTCGGTAAACTTCAAGCCTTCTACTACGAGTTCGACGGCTTTGTTGTTACCACCGTCACCTTCAATGAGGTCCTCATCGAAACCGTACTCGTCAACCATGGCCCAGTAGAGGTCCCAAAGGGTAGTGGCCCAAATCTCCCCTAGTGGGTGAGGAACGCCTGAAGAAATGATGTTGTCGTAGGTGAAGTTATTCACTCCCATATCAGTGCTGTACTGCTTACGGCGGATACCAGGACCGTTAATACCACGGTTGGTAGCGAAGTTACCGATACCACGGCCTTCAGTACCGTCAGGGTTAGCGTCAATCGTAGTTGGCGTTGAAGCCAGCGTGAAGAAGTCAGACCAACCTTCGCCCATCTGCTCGTCGGTAAACAGACAGCTGGTGTTGTTAGGTCCGCCAACAAGTCGGTTACTTACACCGTGGCCAATTTCGTGGGCTACGATACCAGAATCAAAGTCACCGTCAATAGCTGGAGGAGCAGTTGACTGGAAGGTAACACTTACGCTATCCCCCGCTTCCACGGTAGAGAAGAGTGGAGCACAGTTCTCAAGCGAGATAAACACGGAAGGAATGGTTACGGAAGCACCATCAGCGCCTGGCGCCATGTTGATGGTACCGCCACGGCCGTCAGGAGAACCTTCAGGTGTGTCGTTACAGATGATCGCACCGATTGCACCTGCCGTTTCAGCACCCAGTACCTTGGTACCGAATTCACAAGTACCACGACGGATCAGCGCAATTTTGCCGGTAAGGTCATTAGTGATCGGATCACAAGCGAGTTGTGGGTCAGCGAGAACAACGTGACCGGTAACAGGCACGCTGGCGATGACTGCACCAAAGTTTGCCGTACCAGTATTATATGCTCCTGCAATGTCAGCAGGGAAGGTCGCTTCCATTACGCTAGCGGCACCATTCTCCCACACGAACATCTGCATGCGGGGAGAGGAACCATCTGGTGGCGTGGCAAAGTTGGCGTTGTTTGTTCCGGAACCATCCTGAGCCTCAGCATTAACGGGGTCACGGCCTTCACCGTCACCACTATAGTTGGTCCGCTGGAAGTTACCAGACGCCTCGTCGAAACCGTGGTGGACCAGCCAATCGTGTACCATGTTGGTCGTAAAGAATACCTGCGTCAGGGCTGCTTCGATGATTGAGTCAGGCTGCTGATTGTCTTCGTAGAAGAAATCGAACTGGAGGCTGTCGCCACCATTAGCCTCAAACCCTGGGTCAGGGCTGTTGGGGTTTTCATCCTTATCGAGGTAAGCATAAACATTGTTACCACGCGTGATGGTGAATTCAGGGCCTTCTTCGCCGTCGGTGTCGTGCCAACCGAAGGGAGACGCGATTTCGTTAGCCGGCTCGTTCACAATCTCACGCTCGCCGTGGATGGGAGACTCAACACCAAAAGGGAAGACGTTGTAGCTCGAACCATCAGCAACACCTGCCATCAGGGAGGTCGTTTCCAGCGGGAGCTCCGGTGTAACGTCGGCGCAAGCATTACCGTAGTTGTGCTTGTGCGGGCGGCTACCGAAGTTACACTTCAGTACGTGGTTGTACTGCGCGAGGGTAGAACCGTCCTGAGCGTCGACCATGATCGTCCAGTAATCAGAGTGGGTACCCTGCTGGTCAATCATTACATCCCAGGCAAGGCGAACGCCTTGCTTTTCGGTTGGGAAGAAAACGAGGCGAGCGCGAATTGGCTCCGGGCTAACGTCAATCAGGCTGAAAAGGAACGTACCTTCTTCGGTACCCGTCTGAACGGGGTTACCAAAGGTTGGTGCAACTTCACCGATAGCAGCGCGTACAGCATTGGGGGCGCTCAACGCAGGTGCCGTGATGAGGTTTTGCGCAGTAAGGTTTGCTTGCAGACGGCTCGTGGTGCTGTGCACCAGCGTTCCACCCTGGTAGTGCAGAATTGCCTGTCCGTTAAACAGCGGAATGCCACGGTAGCGCTGTGCTACGTATACGTGACGAAGACCATTAGATGTATAGTCATCAGAGATCGCCAGGTCCTGGACATCCTCAAACTCGAGGCCGAGTTCTAAATGCTTCTCCTGGAGATAGTCGATTGCCATTTGCGCGTCCTGCGCAAAAAGGCTGGCTGCCCCTAAAAAGAGCAACGAGAAGAGTGTAAATAATTTTTTCATACTCACTAGTCTTGAAAACATGAATTGTGTTTGGCAGAACTTAGCAAGGCTAAGTTGCCGGAGGCACGGAAAAACGGCCTTGGATAAAAAATGATATACCGAGTGTACACAGTGCAGTTTGACTTCATAAAAACCAAACGCAAGGAACGTCCACCAAAGCTAATCATTCATTTCGGTCTATTCCCAATTGCCAGCACATTGTTGCGTCCTATGTTAAAAATTTGTCGGTAATTGGGAATATGGAAGACATTTTGCGCCGGCTACCCTGGCTTTTAATCCCCTTTTTATGCACCTGCGTCCCCGCAAAAATAAACGGTCAAACACCTATCCCCGTCAGCTCCGCCAATTCCGGAATTCATACTCCGGAGCCTAATCGTGAGCACCGTGGAGTATGGATGGCTACAGTACTCAATATTGACTACCCACAAAACCCCACCATAAACGCAGCCACACTGCAGGCTGACTTTAACTCTCAACTGTACCGACTACGCCAGGCCGGCATCAACGTTATCTACTTGCAGGTCAGGCCAGCCGGGGATGCAATTTATCCTTCCAAACTTGACCCATGGTCCGGCTTTATCTCCGGTAAACAGGGTACGCCTCCGGTCAGTGGCTTTGACCCCTTGGCCTATGCCATCAAAACTGCCCATGCACAGGGAATTGAGGTGCACGCCTGGGTGAACCCTTACCGGGCACATATGTCGACCAACGTGTCGCAACTAGCTCCTAACCACCTCTATTTCAGGCATCCGGACTGGATACAGCCCTACAACAAACGACTGTATTTAGACCCCGGAATTCCCGCTGTACGAGCTCACCTTGGCCGCGTAATTGATGAATTACTCGCGAAATACGACCTCAATGGTATTCACTTTGACGACTACTTCTACCCCTACCCCGTTCCGGGAGAACTGTTTCCCGACTCCCTCAGTTACGCCAAATATGGGGCAGGTCAAGACCTTGCCTCCTGGCGACGCAGCAACGTAAACACCTTTGTGCGGGAGACTTACCAACGCATCCAGAAAGCTAAGCCCTGGGTACAGTTCGGCATAAGCCCCTACGGCGTTTGGAGGAACATTGAACAAGACCCTCAGCGAGGTAGCGCTACCCGGGCTTCCGTATCGAGCTATGACAACCTTTACGGCGATGCCATTGGCTGGGCCGAGGCTGGTATTGTCGACTACCTGATTCCGCAATTGTACTGGAGTATGGAATACGCACCCGCCAGCCATCGTGTACTCGTAGACTGGTGGATTAAGAACACCCCAAAAACAACGGATCTGATGATTGGTCATGCCGCCTACAAAGTCTACAGTAATGACATTGACCCTACCTGGAAAGACCCAAATGAGATTCCCCGCCAAATAGCATTATCGAGAAAGCGTGACCGTATTAGTGGGAGCGTGTTTTTTAGCGCCAAGTCGCTCCTTGAAGGTCCTTACACCATTCGCCAGAGCCTCAACGGGGCATACCAAAAACCAGTATTACTGCCACCCCGGCGCTCGGCTGTGCCGGTAAAGCCAGTCAGGATAAAAGTTCGCAAACCCAAAAAGACCGAAACTGGCAATCAGATCATCTGGGAGGTAGACAAGCGCTTAGCTGAAGAAGCACTTCCTTACTACTATGCTGTTTATCGGTCAACCGAAAAAGAAGGCCCCTGGGAAATGATACACCGTACCCCTTACGGGCTGGCTTGCCATCAACTGCACTTTCTCGATGCCTTTCCTTTACCAGCAACAAAATTCCACTACCGGGTAGTTCCCATGGACCGTTGGCACCGTGAACTTACTGCAGAAGGTACCGCTCCCCTGGCCCGCTAATTTAAGCTAGCTCTTAGTGATGAGCTGTCCACCAATTAACGATCAGCAACCTGTACCTGATCATCTTCCAGTAATGGCTTAAGTTGGTAGCGGAAGAAAAGCTGAGCGGTAGCCAGGACGTCTTTCTCGCAGTATACCGCGATGCGCTCGAGGTCATCATCCTCCCAGAAAACACGACCAACCTGGCTACCATCAATATCATCCTTAGGCGTTGGGAAGCCCAACACGCCTGCCAGCAATTTTAGGGAAGTATAGGACTTATAGTCGCCAAACTTCCACAGGGTCATTGTATCCAGCAAATGCTTAGTCTCCCAGGGTTTCTTACCGGCGATGTCAAGCATACGGGGTAATTTAAGCTGATTGACAATCATCCGCCGGCACATATAGGGCACGTCAAACTCCTTTATGTTGTGGCCACAAATAAATTGGGTGTTGACATTACCATAGTACTGGTCTAACATGGCATTGAACTCCTCCAGCAAGACTTTTTCATCACGATTGGCAAATGACTTTAACCGAATTTTCAATCGCTTATCAGTGTCCCGGTAAACAGCACCAACACTAATACAAACGATCTTACCAAACTCGGCAAAGATCGCAGCTTTATCAATGTAGCTATCCGCTACTTCAGCTTCCTCCAACACTTCACCATAACGCTTGAGTACACCCGGAGCTTTGAGCCCCCAGAGGTATTTAAAAGTATCATCCAGGTCATCATAAGTTGGACTACCGCTGACGGTCTCGATGTCCAAAAAAAGGACCTTTGTCGGATCAATGTGTTCAATCATACTGTATCGGCTTATCTACCTAAAGATAACAAAATATAATCAATTAGTTTAATTACATGCTATTTATTATCATTTTGATAATCCTATTCGCGATTTAGCCGCTTCAGCTCGCGGAGAAGGTTGCCGACATTATTGCGCAGTACAAAGTCTACCCGACGGTTCTTTGCCCGGCCTTCGTCGGTGGCATTCGAGGTTGCGGGGCCATATTCTCCGTGGCTGGCCGCAACGACCCGGTTAGGGCTCAGGTAATACGTCTGGGCTAATTCTTCGGCCAAAAAGGTGGCGCGCAGCGCCGCATATTCCCAATTATTCGTATTCCGACGCGGGTTAGGCTGGTTATCCGTATGCCCTACTACCGTTAGTTTGAGTAGAGGGTCACTTTGTACGGTCTCCAAAATAGCCTCCAGAATTACCGGAGCCGTTTCCGTTAGCTTTGATACAGACCTGGGCTGAAACAGCTGATCCTCCTGCACACTGAGCGTAACTACTCCTTCTCCGGAGATGATGTCAAAGGTTTCGTCTCCGATTTTTCCATCCAGCGCTTTGCGCAGGACATTGGCGGCATCATTAACACCTGTCTCGAAGTCACGCACGATATCACGATGCTCTCCCCTAAAGGTGTCGAACACATCGTAGGAAAGCGCCAGCTCTTTTTTAAGCTTGCTCACTTGATTCGTCATCTGAAAATTCGTTGAGGTAAGGCTACCTCTGAGCTGATCAAGCTCATCTTCTTGTTCTGCCAGTCGGTCCAGGTGTTTATCCTGCGTAGCCAATAAGGCATCGTTGCCGCCCTGGCTGCGCTCCAGTGCCAGCAACAGATTTAGCGTACTGTCCTGCAACACCCTGATGCTATCGGCTTGCTGTTGTGCCGCCGTTTCAGTGCTTGCTACTAATGCTTTATATTTTCCGGAAGCAACGCAGCCAGACAAAAGCAGGGCAGAAAAGAGGAAGAGTATGTAGCGTATCATGTTTAGGGAGAGTAAGTTAAAGACCAGGGAAAGCATCCATTGATTACGCGTTTCCGCGGGACACCAGTTGAAAAACGCAAAACTAGCAACTACACCGCAACTGGCTTAAACAATAGCGTCTTTCCGTGCACTTTGAGCCACTCGTCGTATTCCCGGTAATTAGGCAGCGCCCGTTCAACGTGGGCCCAAAACCGGGCAGAATGATTTGCTTCCAGCAAATGTGCTAACTCATGGATGATTACGGCATCTAGCACTTCATCGGGCGCCAGGATCAATCTCGTAGCCAGATTGATATTCCCTTTACTGGAGCAACTACCCCAACGGGAGTAGGTATCACTAAGGCGGACAGTGTTGATGGGGCGCTGAAAGTGTTGGTCATTCAAAGCATGCACCCGCTCGGATACCCGCGACAGGTACAAACCACCAAAGTGCTTCGCAAGTAGTTTTGGAAGCAGCTTCCCGTTAGCCAGTCGGACGTCTTCCGTATTTACCCTGACCTCCAATTCTCCCGCTCCGACCTCGACTATTTTGTGGTGCTTCCGTTCATGCGCCACGACCGATATTTTGTAGCTGTCGTCCCGAACAGAAAACAGGTAAGCTCCGGACCGCTCCACCTTTTTAAAGTTCGCAAAAGCTGCCGGCTGTGTTTCCAGCGTTTCCCGTGCCCAGCGCAGCATATTTTTCAGCTGGGCTTCCCGATCGGAAGCACGCAGCCCGTAGGGCAGCCGGATGATCAAAGCATTAGACGTTACCGAAGCACGCGTATTGTACCGCCCGGATTCCGTAATGATCCGGACAGGGATGAGGTAATCCCCCATTTCCAGGGTATCCCGTTGTTCGTGACGCTTCTTTGGTCTGGCCAAGGATGGTGCTTTTAAGTTTACGTGAGGTTGGGGCAAGTTACACCAAGACCGCCTTATTTGAGTGAGCTTTACGGGGCAGGCAAGGAGCTTAGCGCAGCAACACCACTGTCCCGGTTTCCTGCTGGGTCTCTCCGCTGGTCAGCAAGACATCTGCCACCCAAACGTAGGCAGCTGCGTTCGCTAACTTCCCGTTGAGGTACCCATCCCAACCACGGCGTGCGTCATTGGGAACAAAGTCTTCGTCCTCCCATAATAATGCCCCCCAACGATTAAAGAGCCGGAAAGACAGGATACGCTCCACCTGCAAAGGGTTCCCGTAAACAGGAACGTAGTCGTTCGTACCATCTCCGTTAGGGGTAAAAACATTGGGCACAAAAATCGGCACTCTGCCGTCTACCGCAACGAAGGTTACCAGGCTATCAGTACAACCATAAATATTATCGATAGCGAGGCTGATGGTTTGGCTCTGAGGGGCGCTTACCGTGGGGAAAGGACAGCTGGGACAATCAAAAATCTCCGCCGGATACCAGCGGTAAGCCACAATCTGATCGGTTGGCACAAAATACTCGGGCGTTACCTGAGCGCTACCGGCCAACTCCTGAGGAATAAAATTAGGCAGGCGTGCCGGCCTGCGGGTGGCTTTAGGCCAGAAGAAGTTGTTTTGGGTTATGCTACACCCGGTAGCATCCCGGATACGGAGTTGGTAGTACTCCCCCTCATTAAGGTTGGAAAACGCGTCCGCTCCGAAGTAATTAACCCCGTCAACACTGTACTCATATGGCGGGCGGCCACCGCCCGCAGATACCATCAGAGGGGGGCGCTGCACCTGAGTACAGGATATCTCTACGGGAGATAAGGGGTCAGGATCCCGCAAACTAAGGTCTCTTTCATCCGAACAGCCCAGGGCATCAGTTACCCGCAGCCGGTAGCTGCCGGCACTGAGGCCGGTAGCCTCAAGTCCGGTCGGAGCAATTCCCGTCCAGGTATAGGTGTAGGGAGGGACTGTCGGCAGGTGAGTGACCGTGATCGAGCCATCCTCCTCTCCCGCACAACTGGGGTTGACCAACCGGGGATTGATTGATGGCTGAAAAAAATCAGCCCGTATCGTTTGGTCCAATTCAACAGAGCAGGCTTGATCCTGCACCCTTATGATCCGATAATTACCTCCCCGGTCAATTGGAGCAGCAACCCGACCTTCCTCCGTGAAAGTCCAGGTTTCCTCCGGTCCATTGTTCAGGCGGTAAATCACCGTTATTGGCACATTACCGGTAATGTCCATCACGATCGATTGGTCCTCGTTGCGGCAAGCCGCCAGGTCTTGCACAGGCAAGCTGAAAGAAGGAGGAGGACTACTGAAAGTCCCGATGGAGCGAGATTCCATCTGGCCACAAGCATCCGTTACCGTCAGCTGAATAGAAGCCGGTAGTGGTGGCGTCAATTCTGGTGCCGGGTCGGTACTTCCAAAGCTCCACTGGTAGGTATAGGGAGGTGCACCTCCGGACACTGCAGGCAGAAGTACTGCCGGTTCATCCGGGCAGTAAAAGGCTTCCTCTAAACCAACTTCCAAAGGCGCAGGCTCATCAATAAAGAGTTCGATAGAGTCCGTATAACAGGCGCAGGGAATATCCAGATAGAGCCAGACATTTTCCTGTCCTTCCGTCGTACCGTCAGCAAAAGCCTCGAAGGGTATTTCCGCAAACATTTCTCCGGGCTGAATCGTAACACTTCCCGTTCCCGCCGTAAAGTCAACCCCTTCGGTAGCTGTCGAATTATTGCCGATCCGGTAAGCAATCGTCTGGGCTTGATCCGGATTGCTATCGGGTCCGCGCTGCACCCGAAAGTTCGTCGGGGCGCAGCCTTCAAAGACTACCGTTGCCTGGGTCGTGTCTTCGGGTTCCAGTGTAACACTACCTCCGAGGTCAAAACTTCCCCCTTCGAGGAATACTGCTGAATCAAGATCACTATCCTGCACATCCCCCACCACGAGGCGGATTTGGTAAGTCTCACAAATCTGTAAATCTACCGT
Source organism: uncultured Lewinella sp. (assembly GCA_964616365.1). Classification (GTDB taxonomy): domain Bacteria; phylum Bacteroidota; class Bacteroidia; order Chitinophagales; family Saprospiraceae; genus Neolewinella. The sequence goes on from CAZTTF010000360.1 coordinate 11,932, forward strand.
GGCGGTCAGGATGACCGTCTGTCCGTCGTATTCGATTACGTCAAACCTTGGTCCGGTTTGCCCCGACCCTCCGCAACCAGCAGCCTGCCTGACGGTGGGGAACTCATTATCGAGATAAAATGCCGCGTTCTCTTCGTAATTGACACTGTTGATACTTACGGGTTGATTGGTCCCCGGAATGAGTGCGAGGTTGATCGCACCATTACTGAAGGGGCCGTTGATGCCGGGGCCGCTGATGAAAAACCCAAAAATATCATTGAAGGGAGCTCCTACGAATTCACAGTATTCTTCTGAGGCGAATACGTAGCGGAAGGTTACCGTAGGCTGCAGGGGGACAAAGTCAAAAGCGATGCCGCTGGCATCGAAAACATTACCGGTAGAGGCGATGTCCAGATCAGGGTCTGCAACATCCCCTTCCAGTTCACTACCAACGTCCGTGTCCGAGTTCGGCCCCGCCGCGGCACTAACACTTCCCGTGGATAAGATGATACCCCGATCAAAGCCGACAATGGTGTCATTGGCGGTAAAAAAGCCGATGCCATCGGGGTTGTTTCCAATTTGCCGGATATTGGATATTGTTTCACATTGTCCCGAGGCAAAGACGTCGCGCACCAGCCGTACTGCATCGTAATCCGGGTCGATAACCAGCTCCTGGGCATACAGGCCCGGAGAAAGCAACAACAGCAAAGGGAGGAAAAAACGCATCGTTTTCGGGAAAAAATTGGGTGTAGTTCTGGACAGTATCCGGGCGCGGGCGCAGGTGCATTAAATGGTTATAAAAGCAACACCAGATAGCCGGCGGGGCGCGCTGCGCGCGCCGAACCTGCCAGGAGAACCTTGCCAGACAACCGTTTTTGCACCTGCGGGCGCGCCTAAAGGTCCGTAAAAAGGGGCTAAAATCACTTAATGGGTGTTAAAACCCCGCTATGTTCAATGAAGAACATATAGATTTTATTGTGATCGGAGGCAATTCACTAAATTTACCCGATAATCTCATTTCCAGAAGACTTCCGTTTTCGATAGCACCCGCGCTTAGTTCAAATCATCTTTCATGTTAAAACCGCTACCCAGACTCTCACTGGTCTTATTCAGTTTAGTTTTCTCTTGCTCCCTTTTTGCCCAAACCCCCACTCCTGGAGACAATCGTCGTTGTGTCGACGACGCGCGCATCAGCCTCGCCTTCTCCGGAGACACGGTCAGAAACACCTGTATTGATGACGACGTAACGGACCGGCTTCGCTTCCAGGTGAACAACTTCCGGCAGTCCTTTGCCTACATCGTTGTTGATGCCAACGACATCGTGCAGTTTGTCGACTTTTCCAACTTCATCAACTTTGACATGCTGCCTTCCGGTCAGCTTAAAGTGTATGCCTTCTCTAACTACGGTAATATTCTCGTGGAAGTGGGCGACACCTTTACCGGTGCCACCCTTTCTCTTCCCTGTGCCGGTCTGACCCTCAACCACGTTACGATCAATAACGGGATGAGTGGGGATATCACCATTGAATCTGACCAGGATACTTACGACGTCTGTTCTGGTGATGGCAGTCCCGATGAGATTACGGTGACGACCGTTGCCGATAATGCCGTTTACGTAATTACCGACGACGCAGGCAACGTGCTTGCCCTTAACGAATCAGGCACCATTGATTTTGAAGGCGTCGATCCTGGCACTTGCCGCATCTACGCACTGGCGGGAGGCCTGAGCATCGAGCCAGGACAGAACGTTAGCATTCTGGACGGGCAAGGCTCTTGCGGCAGCGGCCTTTCTCAAAACTTCATTACCGTAAACCGCATCGTGGTTGCTGGTGGCTCCATTGCTACGGATGATGGAGCATTAAGCGTACAAACTTGTCCTGGTGACGGCAACGACGACATCATTGCCTTTACGGTGACGGATGCTACCGGCGAGAACAACCGCCTGATCATCACTGATGAGAACAACGTCATCATCGGACTTCCAATGGACAACACAGCGAACTTCGACGCAGCTCCAGTTGGTACTTGCCGGGCGTGGAACCTTTCCTATACCGGTGATCTCGATGTAGCCATCGGACAATCTGCAGAAGATGTTTTGGCGGGCAACAGCTGTGCCAGCTTATCCGACAACTTCGTGGAAGTTGTCCGTGAAGTACCTGAAGGCGGATCAATTCTGACTACTGATGGCCAAAGCACCGTCCAAACCTGTCCTGGTGATGGTGTTGACGACATTATTGAAGTGGTCGTTAGTGGCGCTTCTGGCGGAGACATCGTGTACCTGCTGACAAACGAGGCAAACGAAATCCTCAACTTCTCCAACGAACCAAGTTTCAACCTGGAAGGTGCTCCCGTAGGGACTTGCCGTATCTGGGCAGTGGCCTACCAGGGCACACTCACCTTTGCCCCCGGAGATGATGCTGCCGTAGTTGCTTTGGCGGACAATTGTTTTGACCTGAGTGATGACTTCGTTACCGTTATCCGGGCAGTTCCTGCCGGAGGTACGGTTGCTACGGAAGCGGGCGAGACCTCTATTGCTATTTGCCCGGGAGACGGAGCAGACGACCTGGTGAGCTTTGCTTCAACTGGTGCCAGCGGCACCAATTTCACCTACCTCGTTACTGACGAGAACAACATTATCCTTGATGTACCTGCGGGCAACATTGTCAACTTTGAAGCAGCAGGCATCGGTGTTTGCCGGTTGTGGGGGCTTAGCTACGAAGGAGACCTCCTGGCCATGGCTGACCAAAATGCGGCCATTACCCAGTTGGCCACTGAATGTTTCAGCCTGAGTGACAACTTTGTTACCGTCACCCGCGAGCTACCGAGCGGCGGAACGGTCAGCCTGAGCAATGGTGCTACCAACATCAACGTCTGCCCGGGAGACGGCGTTTCCGACCTCCTCACGTTCACCAACACCGGAGCTACCGGAGAGAATTTTGCCTACATCATTACCGATGACAATGGTAATATCCTGGCCTTCCCCACTGAACCAAGCGTTGACTTTGAGACCGTCCCTCCCGGTATTTGCCGTGTCTACGGACTCGCTTATAGCGGAGACATCCTGGCAACAACTGACGACAACATTAACGAGGTGATGCTTGCCACTGCCTGTGCGGCGCTGTCTGACAACTTCGTCACCGTAAACAGAATTAACGCTTCTACCGGCACTGTTTCAATTGAGGGCGGAGCATTGGACATTCTGGTATGTCCCGGTGATGCTATTCCTGATGTTGTCCGGTTTGACTCTACGGGTACCACCTTGTCTAATTTCAACTACCTGGTTACGGATACCAACAACGTTATCCTGCAACTTGCTTTCACCGATGCAATCAACTTTGAAACCCTTCCGGCAGGCACCTGCCGCGTTTGGGGCCTCGGTTATGACGGCATCCCAACCGCACAGCCTGGCCTCGTTGCCGGGGTAGACCCGCTTGCGACACAGTGCTCAGCACTGTCGGAGAACTTCGTGACGGTTACCAAGCAAACGCCTGATGGAGGAACCATTACCACCACGGACGGCGAAACAGAAGTTATGATTTGCCCAATGGACGGCATTGCTGACATTGTCTCCGTAAGCTCTACGGGAAATAGCACGGCGCGCTTCTTCTTCGTTGCGACTACCGATGAGAACGTAGTCTTAAGCCTTCAGGACAGCCCGGACTTTGACTTCGACGATGCGCCCTTCGGCATTTGCCGCATCTGGGGGCTTTCCTTCCAGGGCACCCTCCTCGTCGAGCCTGGCGATGTACTCACGGACATTCAGCTAGCAGAAGGCTGTGCTGATCTCTCTGACAACTTTGTCACCGTTATCCGTACCGGTGCTTCTGTTGGCACCATCAGCCTTGCAGATGGTGGAGACATCATCAACACCTGTCCCGACGACGGCATGGCTGACATTGTAGAATTTTCCGTCACGGGAGCTTCTGAGGACGTCATCTTCCTGATCACTAACGATCAGGACACACTCCTGGCCACCTCAGGAGATCCATTCTTTGATTTCGATGGTGCCGGAACGGGCACCTGCCGAGTATACGCGCTCTCCTTCGACGGTGACCTTGTAGTGTCTGCAGGGACTGAAGTCACAACAGCGATGCTTGCATCAGGATGTTTTGCCCTGAGTGAAAACTACGTAACCGTTGTCCGCGAAGCTCCTGTTGGCGGCAGCGTAAGCCTGGAAGATGGCAGCACCACTGTCGACTTCTGTTCAGGTGACGGTAATCCGGATATTCTTCGCTTTAGCACTACTTCCGCCACGATGAACTATGGTTACATCATTTCGGACAATGGCATTGCGCTGACGGGGATTATGACTGACACCTTTGACTTCAGTAACGCCCTCACCGGAACCTTTGAGATTTACGGTATTGCTTACACCGGTAGCCTGAGTGTAAGCCCCGGACTAGACATTTTCAACTCTCCACTTTCTACAGACTGCTATGAGTTGAGTGATGATTTCATCACGGTCAACATAACCCGGGTAGAAGGTGGTGATATTCTTGGTAACGGAGCAACAGAGTTGTACTTCTGTCCAGAAAACCCCGATGATGGCCTCGTTACTTTCACCAACAACAGCCTGATCTCTAATGAGAACTACGTTTATGTCATCACCACTGCTAATGATGCGCAGGTAATTCTCAGCATTCTGGATGGTGATTCTTTTGACTTTGGTGCACTCCCGCTGATGGAGGTTAAGGTCTTTGCCATTAGCTACACCGGAGACTTCATTGCTACGCCCGGAACGTCTTTGGCATTCAGTACGGTTGCCACGGGTTGTGTTGGCATTTCAAACAACTGTGTTCGGGTAATTAATGACAGCCCTGAAGCCGGCGAGATCACCGTAGACAACCTCTCCGGAACGGGAATTTCCTGTGTGGTAGACGGCGACGTCAATATCAGTGTATCCACAACTAGTGAAAGTCTGGCGGGCTATGCGGTAATCATCACGGATACTGACAATGTCATTCGTCTGATCAGCACTGACCCTGGCACCGTTCCCTTCGGAGACCTGCCAGAAGGCGACTACCGCGCCTGGGGCCTTTCCTACACCGGTAACATTACGGCTACTATCGGTAACCAGATTGACGTAGACGTACTCGCCGACAATTGCTACGAACTGACTGAGACTTTCGTTCCGATCACCCGTGGCGGAGAAATCTCCGCTGGTATGCTGCAAAACATTACCACCGCTGACGGAGCAGATACTATCACCTTCTGCCTGGAGCCAGGCTCGGTACCTATCGTTATTGTTGAACCTACGGTAGCTTCCCTGAACTATCGCTACTTCATCACCGATGCCGACGATCGGGTAATTGCTGCCAACCTCCCAAGCAACGTACTCCCCCTTGCAGGCTTTGGTGCCGGTGAATACCGGATCTATGGTTTCAACTTCACGGGGACAATTACAGTAGGCGTCAATCAGATCCTGACGGGGACAACACTAAGTACTGAGTGTTATGCCCTCACCAGTAATTTCATCACTATTCTTCTGGAAGACCCAGATGGTGGAATGGTGCTTACGGATACCGAAGCAACCGAGATTGAAGTAGAGATTGATGAAACATCTGGCACACCAGTTGCGATTGTTAACTTCATCAACACTTCGGGAAGTACCAGTGATTACGCTTACGTCATTACCGATGAAGACAACATCATTATTGGTACATCCAACTCATCGACGATTGACTTTGGCATGGCAGGTGTTGGTGTTTGCCGCGTGTGGGGAGTTTCCTACAGTGGTAACCTTACCGCGGTAGCTGACCAGGATGCTGCCGCAGTAGCCCTCTCCGACGAGTGCTTCGAGCTTAGCGAGAACTTCGTAACGGTCACCAGAGTAGAAGAAGATGGACTTGACACCGGCGGGCTACCCGGAGGTCTCGGCGATGTGGGTGTTGCCGGAAGCGACAACACAACCGAGCTTACGGCTTTTCCTAACCCCAGCCCCGGCAACGAAATCTTCATTACCATTGAGAGCGATCTTCCGCTTAACAGTGGTCAGCTTTCAGTGCGCGACATCAACGGACAGACTTACCAGGTGCAGCCACTTAACGGAGGTAATCGTACGGAAACAATCCGTCTTGATCTGAGCGAGCTACCATCTGGCATTTACTTTGCCACCTACATTGATGCAGCAGGTATTCACTCACTGCAGTTCATCAAACCGTAAGTAGCGGTCCATACTGTAGCAACAAGTAACCCCGAATGCACATAACGTGTATTCGGGGTTGTTTTTTTACCTCCACTTCTGAAAGCACTTGTCCGTATTCCTATACTTACCTATAAAAAACACTAGTGCTCAGTATTAGTAGCTTGTTATTGGTGCTTTCAACCAATTACCCCCACCCAACTGTTGCCTATCCATGCAAACCATCTTGCTTTCCATTGTCATCATTTTATTCGTTGCGATGCTAGGGGTAAACCTCTACTTTCGGGCAAAGGTGCTACGTGCCTACCGCATCCTACTTATGAATAAGGTTGACTTCACGCCTGGCCAGATTTTCAGTCCCACAAGAGTAGAAGACGAAATCGTTCCTGCTTACCCGGAGCAGGCAGAGGCTATTCGGAATTTCAGTAACTACCTCCGCCGGAGTATTAGTATGACCACGGTACTCATGGCCCTCATCACGGCCTTCGGAGGCATCCTGATGTGGTATCGGTAGGATCATCAGCCATGCGCTTCACGACCTTTTCCCGATCACTAAACTTGATAAAATGCCTGACATCTCTCTACGCAGAACTGATGCCGCTCACCCCGAATTCCGGCAACTCGTGCAATTATTAGACGCCCACCTTGCTATAACTGATGAGGATGAGCATGACTTCTACCATCAGTACAACGGCCTGGATGATATCAAGTACGTTGTCCTAGCTCAAAAGGATGATATAATAGTAGCCTGTGGTGCCGTCAAGCACTACGACGAACGAACGATGGAGGTAAAACGCATGTTTACTCTACCTGACTACCGCGGTCAGGGAATTGCCGTAGAAGTGCTGAATGCATTAGAAGCATGGTCCCTGGAGCTCGGTTACAAACGCTGCCTGCTCGAAACCGGTGTCCGCCAACCCTACGCTATCCGGCTGTACGAAAAACAAGGATACTTACGTATGCCTGAGAATTACGGACAATACCAGGGAGTAAGTAACAGTGTTTGCATGGAAAAGCACTTAGGATAACCTACGCCTCACCGAGTTTATGACTCAGTGATTAAACGCATCAGATGTTTAAAAAGACAGCGCCATATCAAATCATTGCCACCCTGGGGAGCCTCATGGTAATTGCTTATGTTTTCTGGGCTTACAGCCTTGCGGAAGACGCTGTCCCCGCCTGGACATTACACCTCGCCACCTTTGTAGCGGCCCTGGTGGCGGTAATGACCTTACTTGGGCTATGGCAACTTTGGCAACAATATAAAAAGGGCTATTTATACCCATTACGCAATGCGACACTCTTTCTCACCATCCTGAGTCTCGTGGCCATTCCGCTAGTAACCGTATGGGAAGTAATTGTCCCTGGTTCGGTACAAACATCCACATTACTGCTGCTTCCGGTCTTTCTTTTCATGATTAGCAGAAGCATTTTCCGCATCAAGATTGACCAAGTCGCGCTAGAAGCTAAACTCGGTTTCGGCCAACCTATCTACATCCCCCTGTACAACATTACATCCGTTACCGAAGATGAGAGTAGTATTACCATCAGCAGAAGTAATGGCGCGGACATCCGCCTCCTGAGGGTGTTTTTCTTTGCTGCTACCTGGGAAAGGCTCCGGGAGCGTTTCGCTCAGCTAGCAGCTTAGTCCCCAAGGCTTTCTAGAAAGACAAGAAACGTGTCGGGTCAATAACCCTTCCTTTGTGCCACAACTCAAAATGGAGATGTGGTCCTGTAGAAAGCGTACCGGTATTTCCAATGATTGCAATGGCCTCTCCTGCCCTGACCTGGTCTCCAACTTCTTTAAGCAACTTTGAGTTGTGCTTATAGAAGGTGATCACATCATTGTCGTGCTGGATCCCAACCACATTACCATTAGAGCTGGTAAACTCGCTGATAAAGACGATGCCATCACGCGCCGCTTGAATGGGGGTATCCTTTGGAGCCAGGATATCCACCCCGAGGTGACCTTCCGTCACCTTGAAGCCTGCGCTTATTTCTCCTTTTACCGGGTCAACAAAATTCATTTCCGCCAGGGGGACTTCCGTACTGCCCGGTGTTGGAATATTGCTGCCGCCACGACTCGCCTGCCCTACCCGTTCAAGATCCATCTCTCTCCGCAGGCGCACCTCTTCTTCGGAAAGCGGGACTGGTTTAAGATCAGTAGTATCCACGAGAATCGTCTGGTCTTCAATGCTATCAACGGTAATCGGGGTTTCGTGAATTTTACGCTTCAATGCTTCTATCGTCACCTCCTGTGCCATCATCTGTTCCCCCATATCATCCAACAGGTTTTCCATATCTCGCATCTCCTGCACGGTTACCACATCTCCGTACCCAGGAATGTAAGTACGAAGAGGGGTGTAGGCTATAATCAGAAAAACCGTAATTGCGACCAGGGTCAGCAGTGCAGCAACAGCTACATAGAGGTTAAATGGCGTCAAATTGTATGACCCAACCTCCCGGTAACTTTTCACGTCTCGAACGACTAGCTGGTACTCATCTTTGCTACCAGCCCGGAAGCGTTGCCAGCGATTCAGTTTCTTTTCATTTTCCTCCATGAAGAAAGGATTAGTTTTTTACGTTAAGTCTACACTTTGCTTACGCTGACAACCGTTTAAAACGAGTTGTGGCGGTGATCGTGTGTACCTTTGCCTCCTGTGTTATATCAAGGGGCAGGCAAAGATAACGAGCCGCCCCCGCCTCTGAAGTACCCAAAGGCATAACTCCTTTTCCCTGGAGGTCATTGTTTGGGTTAAAAACTACCGGTTTTGCACAAGTTTACAAGATTCCTACTCTTACTCTTAGTTTTCCAAATCATTGTTTCCAGTTGCGCGTCTACCAAAAGCCGCGATGAACAAGGTGCATTAGGAAAGCTATGGCACAACATGAACTCCCATTATAACGGCTATTTCAATGCCCGAGAGCTCATGACTGAAAGCCTGCTTGTTCTTGACGAACAGCACGTCGACAATTATACGCAGCGCCTGGAAATGTTCCCTTTCCTCGCAGTAGATAACGTCAGCGTCGTAAAAGAGGACCTCGACAAAGCAATTGAAAAAGTTGCTATCGTGGTCAAAAAGCACCCTTACAGCAACTGGGTAGATGACTGTTACCTCCTTGTAGGGCAAGCCCAACTCGTACAGCAGGACTATGAAAGTGCGGAAAAAACCTTCCGCTTCCTCACCTCAGAATTTCGTCCCCGTCCCAAACGCAAGAAAACGAAAACCCGTACTAGTGGAAAAACCGGGCAAGCAGATGCTCCGGAAGAAGAGGAGTTCCGCAGCCGTCGAGAAGTAGAACTCACGCCCGAGCAGGAACGCAAGCAACGTATCCGCGCCCGTAAGGAAGCAGAAAAGGAACGCGACCGGATCCGGAAAGAACAAGCCAAAGAGCGTAAGATCAAGAAAAAAGAACGCGAAAAAGAGCGTAAAGCCCGTGCCCGCGCCCGTAAAAAGGGCATCAAGCTTCCTCCCGTCCGCCGAGACACGGCAGCGATTGCCGGCCTCGAAGATGAACCCGAGCCACAGCCTGAAGACGAGGAACTTGGTCCAGTGGGAATGATTTCCCTCTTCAACAACTCCGCCAACCTCGAAACAAAAGGGGAGCAATATGGCACCAAGCCCGGAAGCTATATCGTCAAACACCGTCCTGCCCACCAGGAAGGTCGTCTTTGGCTGGCCTGGACATTGATCAAGCGCGACAACTTCGACCGGGCACAGTTGATCCTGGAAGACCTGCGGGCCGACCGTGGTACTTACCCCGATGTCCGGCGACAGGCAATGGCCGTCCAGGCATTTCTGTACCTCGAACAAAATCGCCTAGAAGAAGCTATCGCTTACCTGGAAGAGGCTGCTGCCGTGGCAAAAGAACGCAACGAACGGGCCCGCTACTACTACATTGCCGGACAACTCAACCAAGAGCTGAGTAAGCCAGCAGCTGCTGCAGAAAACTTCAACCGCGCCATCGCTGCCTCTCCGGACTATGAACTGGAACTCGGAGCCCGCCTGAACCTCGCCCAAAATGCCTACTTGTCCGGCTCAGGTACACCGGAAGATGCGATCAAGAAATTGAAGCGCATGGTAAAGGAAGAGAAAAACCTCCCTTACGAAAGCCAGATATACTTCAGCATGGCAGCCATTGCCCTCCGGGCAAATGATGAAGCCGGAGGTAAAGACTATCTGCGCAAAGCACTCGACAGTCCCTCTGCCGGGCCAGTACAACAGCTCGAGGCCTACAAGTTAATGGGAGACCTGGCCTATGCAGACAATGACTACCTGCCCGCCAAACTCTACTACGATTCTACCCTTACCGTCATGGGTAAAAACGACGAACGCTTTGACGAGGTTAGTGCCCTTCGCGACAAACTCTCCGGCATCGCTTCTCTGATTACCGACATCGAAACTAAAGATAGCTTACTCCGGATCGGTATGCTTCCGGAGGCGGACCGCAACAAGTGGGCCGAGGAACTCTTCGAGCAGCAGCGCGCAGCAGCTGCCCGACCAACCAACCCCGTTGCGCAGGCCGGACGTACACGCCCGGGAGCCCCTGCACTCGGAAACAGTAATTTCTGGGCTTACAATACTTCCTCACTACGCAGAAGCCAACGTGACTTCGAACGGCAATGGGGAGACCGCCCACTCACCGACAACTGGCGGCGCAGCTCTGCTGCGCGAGAAGACATTTTCGGCGCCCCCGGTGATGCCGCTACCGCAGAAGACGATGTTCAACTTGTCACCGAAGATGAAATCAACATCCTCCTGAATGGCATCCCAACCACGGAGGCGGAGCAGAAGACCATGTCCATTAAACAGGCGGAAAACTGGTTTAACCTCGGTCGCGAATACCGCGACAAACTAGAAGACCTCCCCAAAGCAATCGAAGCCTTTGAAACATTAGATCGGAATTACCCCGCATCTGCTACCGAAGCTGAAAGCTGGTACTACCTCTACCTCATCTACAAGCAAATGGGGAATATTTCCAAGGCCGAGGTTTATGCCGAAAAACTGAAGAAGTATAAAGGTTCCAAATTCTCCCGCCTCGCCAATGAGCCGGGATACGCTGAGGAACTATTGCTGAAAGACAATAAGCTTACCCGTGACTACGAGACAGCATTGGCCGCCTTCGAAGCAGGGGAATACGAACGCGCCCACCAACTGGCAACCAAAGGTCGGGCAACCCTCCTCGGTCAACACCCGCTGAAACCCCGCTACGCCCTGCTCCTCGCCATGACCACTGGTAACCTGCAGGGACGCCCTGCCTATATTGCCGCGCTGCGGCAAGTGGTCGCTCAGTTTGACGGTACACCAGAACAAACCCGGGCCAAAGAAATCCTCCGCTTGCTCGGTGAGACAGGTGCTCGGGTGCCCGGACGAAACAATGTCATCGGCGGCGGATTCAAAGAAAGCATGAAGGAGCTGCACTACGTCCTCGTTGTTTTCGAAGACAATAAAGTCGACATCAACCAGGCAAAAATCAGCGCATCTGCTTTCAATAATAAGTACAACAAGCTTGACCGTATCCGAATCACCAATGTGTACCTCGGCAAGGAAAATGATCAACCCGTACTTGTCCTCCGACGATTCAAATCCGGTGAAGAAGCCGTTGCTTACCTGGATAACGTAAAAACACGAAACGATGAGTTTCTGAAGACGAGCAAGTTCAAATACACCGTCCTGGCAGTATCACAGAGTAACTACCGCGAAGTGCTTAAAGCACGGTCTGTGGAAGACTACATCCCCTGGCACCAGGAGAACTATGAAAAGTAGATGCTAGCATAGCATTTAGCCACTATTAACTTCCTCTAATTAATAAAAGACCCCCTGAGGCCATCACGCGTGCCTCAGGGGGTCTTCATTTAACGTGATGTTTAGACATCACCGCCAGGCTTATACCTGTTAAACAGGTCAAACGCCAGGAACCGCTTCACTTGGTCTATTGAAGCCTACGCACGGCAGTTTTCCAAACCAAGCATTCAGCGCTATATCGTTCCTTGTGCTTCCCGGTAAACGAGTGCCGTAACTACCTGACCAACGGCCTGGAGAGTAGACTTACTGATCTTGTCCAGGTTATCTTCGCCCGTGTGCCAGTGCGCAACAAAACCAGTCTCGGTATCCTTGCGGTGATTGATGATATCAACCATCGGAATACCGGCATGACGCATCACAAAAAAGTGATCATCAAGGACGGCTCCACCATTCCGCTTTGGGAAGTATTTACCGTAGGGGAGGGCATGGGCAATCGACCAAATTTTTTCAATAATTGGCATAGCATTCTCACGCGAATACTCTTCGTAGGCAAAAGTGGCGTCCTCAGCACCAACCATGTCCAGTAAGACGCCGTAACGGGCTTTAGTGCCACTAATGTTTTTGGCATAATACTGTGACCCCAGGCCCCAGCTCTCAGCATTGCCTGGCCCACCATGATCTTCAGCGTCAAAAAAGACAATATCTACTCCAATGTCAGGGGTAGACAAACCAATTTGCCGGGCAATCTCCAGCAGTACACCGACTCCACTCGCCCCATCATCAGCCCCCATTACGGTCGCCGTGGGGTTCTGCTCCAGGTCACTATCGGCGATGTGACGCGTATCCCAGTGAGCAGCCAGTAAAATCCGGTCTGGCAACTCCGGGTTGTACCGCCCAATGATATTAGTAGCCTTCAACACCGTACCCGTATAGGCTGTCGCCGTAAAATCCTGCTCTTCTACCACAGCACCGAATTCCTTCAGTTTATTAACCAGATACTCCTTGGTCGCTGCATGTCCCACAGAGTTGACTACGCGGGAACCAAAAGCTACCTGAGCGGCAACGTAGCTGTACGCCGAGTCCTGATCAAAGCGGGGCACAGGTTTAGCGCCAGGTTTTGGTGTCGCACGGGGCGGGGACGCAGGTGCAGGGGACGGGGGAACCAGAGGGTCGTTACCACAAGCAGTAAACAGCAACACTGTAGCCAGCAGTAAATAATTTGCAAAACGATTAAGCAAAGGGAAATGGATTTATGATCAGGTGGTATCGGTGTCAGGCAGGTAAATATCGTGTTACCAGACAGGGAGTCCGTCGTAACATCAGGAGACCTGAGGCGAAGCAAAAAACACAAGTAAGCTAAGTATCCTTAAGCTGCTATTTACCCGTAGCTCCTTTAACTAATTCGGCCTCCGTGAGCACGTACATGAGGCGATTAATGTCATCACTATTCAGGGTAAGCTTACCCCGCAGTTTAACGCGCTCGGTACTGTACTTAATCGGCTCAACGCTCGTTACTTCCATTACCGTCTCAGGGCCTGCTCCGCCACAAAAGAAGCACATGTTATAAGGGTAAGCACTAAACACGAACTCCGTGTGGCTCTTGTAGCCCTCTACCGGCACGATATAACCGCTTACTTCTACCACCTTGCCTTCGAGATCCTGGATGTCCTGGCTAAAAACCGGAACATCGACCTTAAAGCCCAGTAGTTCGTCAAACTTCTTCTCGTAAGTAATCTTGGAAAGCGTTTTCCACAGATTCGTATCCTGAGCCTGAACGGCTGTTCCGGCAAGAAGAAATAGCGAGAGAGAAAGTAGTAGCGTGCGCATAACTGACGTTGTTTTGAAGGAGTTACAAAGGTAAGAACGCAAAAACTACTAAATGGATGTATAAGAAATCGTTAAGCATTCTGGTGAGTGGGCAGTTAATAGTCAAAAAGTTAGGCGTCAAGAAGTCTGCTCCTTATGCCGGAATGATTGATCTTGAAATCGCAACCTGTCTGGGGCTCGTGGATTCAGGATAGTTGCTCCGGGCTGTCCAATCATATTAGCGCAGGTTCCCTGTTGTACCGCTTCACTAAAGTGGTCGAGAACACGGCTTGTAATTCCCCTGATCGTTTTGCTCCTCATATAGCTGCAACTCCTGCGTCGGGAGAAGTATTATAGTCCCGCAACAACTGCAACCAACCTTACCGCGTTATTTAAGCTAAATAAGTATAGATGCAATCGAAAAGACAACGTCAAGTCGCTGAACTGATTAAGCGCCACTTCAGCACCGTCTTGCAGCAAGAAGGCTCCTACATTTACGGACCGGAGCCCCTCGTCACGGTTACTGAAGTTCAGCCAACACCTGATCTCAGCCAGGCGAAGATTTACGTCAGCATTTGGAATACAGACAATAAGCAAGCTGTTATCCTGCAAATGGAAGAGGAGCACCAGCGCCTCAAATCAAGCCTCGCCTACCGCCTTAAGCGGCACCTGCGGCGCATTCCGAACATCGCCTTTTATATAGACGAAACACTGGATGAGATGCACCGGGTAGACAGCATGTTTGATCAACTCTACGACGAAGATCAAATGCCCCAGACGCAGGAAGACGAATAAGCCTTTCCCATGCTCAAAAAACGCAACCTGCAAAACGTCATCATCTGGCCGCTGGCTTTGCTGGCCATTATCTGGACAGTCTCTCTCTTAGGGATGTTCCTGCCCGACTATGTCCTGCGCTTACCCTATGCCCTCGTACCACGGCAGATTTCAGGGCTAACCGGCATTATTACGTCTCCACTTTTACACAGTGGCTGGCCGCACTTGCTGAGCAACTCTCTCCCTTTCCTGTCACTCACGGGCCTCATGGTCTTCTTCTACCCACGTTTATGGAAGCGGGTACTCCCGACGCTTTGGATCGGAACCGGGCTTTTCGTGTGGGTAGCAGGCCGGTCATATGACTTCGAAACAGGTAGTACCATCTCGCACATCGGGGCGAGTGGCGTAGTCTACGCTTTGGCTGCCTTCCTCGCCTTCAGCGGCATCTTCCGCCGTGATTTCCGGGCGGTGATCGTTTCGTTGGTTGTCCTTTTCTACTACGGAGGAATGGTCGCTGGTATAGTTCCCGGCCAGGAGGGCATCAGCTGGGAAAGTCACTTACTTGGCCTTGTGGTTGGCGCCCTCGCTGGTTGGTTTTACCGCGGAGAGCTTGAAGAACACGAGGTAGAAAAGCGGCGCGCTGACGCCGCACGGCGTAAACCACGCCAAAAGGAACACCTGCTGCCACCAGACGCCTTCACGAAAACCAAGGCAGAGCGCGCCCAGGAGAAAGAAGCGGAAGAAAAGCTCGCCCTCTGGGAGAAGGTTCAGCGGCTGAAAGAGGAAGACCGGTTGCGGAGATAAAGTCAGCTCAAGCAGCCATTTCATAGCTAGTTTGCCCACCGCTAGGCGGCATTATGTTAGCTACATACCACAACCTAGCTTCATCAAGACTGTATTTTCTTGAAGCCATTTCCAGCGTAAAATTGAAAAGAATGCTGGCAGAGTCATCTCCTATCTCTGGCATTCTTCTTCCTCTAGACTCCACCACAACGAGCGGTTCTTTAAACTTCCATCCATTAAGCTTAACGAAAGTTCTACCAGCCTGAAGTCCCGTACGCTTATTACCATCCTGAAAGACGTGGTTACTAATAATGTTATACATGTATACCGCTGCCTTATCCCCCATGGCTGGGTACTATGCTTCGCCAAACATTTCTGACTTTACAGATGCTAGCAAATAGTCCTGTGCATCTTCATGCAGGAAGTTAGAAGGAGGCACAAAGTTGCCGCCATGGGCATTTATAGTGCGTGTATTAATATGTATAATATCCTGCCTGGTTAGGTAATCAAGCATCAGGCAAGCGCTTTAAAAACATCTTCGTATTGTTTAAAATCTTCATCAATAATCGCATCGATTTTCCGCTGACGATCCATCAAATGCTCTTTTGCCTCCTTCAACGCGTCCAAAATAATGGACGGATCATTAATCAAGATTTCACGGATTACTCCGGACAATTGATCGCGCTCAACTTGTGATAGTGCCATATGGTAGAATTGTTTGCCATGTATCAAATGCTACCCGCATAGTTGAAGTTGCGGGACTTTTCTTGCGCGGTCGGTTTTTTCAAACTACATTTGTAGTATTATAATGTTCGAGGAGATAACTTTCTGACCTCTTTATTCGTTTTCCTGATCTCACGCCCAAGAATAATGGCTCAAGTCTTTACCTGACGTTATCGCAACGCGATAAGCCCTATTTTTGCTCCGTTTTTGCAAATGCCCCTGATTATGTTTTTTCGCAATATTCTTACTGTCTTCGTCCTTTTTCTGTCCTTCGGCTTGACGGCCCAGTTTGGCAGTCCGATTGGCTGGGATTTCAGCTACGAAGCACTACAGGATGATGAGTACAACCTCATCATTACGGCGACCGCCGATCCCGGTTGGAATATTTACAGCCAGTTCACCCCCGAAGGAGGACCAATTCCTACTTCCCTGATGTGGGAAGAAGGCGATCATTTTGAGCTGCTGGGTAAAGCAGCAGAGACCGGACACAAGAAATCCGGCATGGATGACCTGTTCGGGGTAGACGTCATTAAGTTCCTCAGCGACGAGCCCTTCGTCATGACACAGAAGGTTAAAATAAAGAACTACGGAACACCCATCGTACTGCTGTTAGAATACATGTGTTGCGATGACGAGCAGTGCCTTCCCCCTACGGAGGAAGATTATACCTGGAACATCCCAGCACCGGCAACGGGTACAGCCCCCAAGCAAAAAGACGGAAAAGGGCAGCGTGATAACGCGAGCGCTAATGCCGGCAGCGGCAGCGCAGGAGGTAGCCTCAATACTGCTCCACAAACTCCCACAGCACCTGCGGCCGCGCCAACCTCCAGCCCAACTGAAGCACCCACCTCCCCGGCTGAATCACAGCCAACCTCCTCTGGTTCAGAACAAGTGTTGGCGACCTACACCGCTCAGGGATTACCCGCGCAGGAGACCGACCCGCTAAGCTGGGTGTTTACCGCCGAGCAACTCTCCGACAACACCTACCGCCTGAACATGAAAGGCAGCCTGGAGGACGGATGGACCATTTATGGTATTGAAACCGACCCTGAAGCTGGCCCCACACCAACCACCTTCGTGATTGACCCCGTGGAGGGTGTTACCCCGGAGGGCGAAGTCAGTGAAACCAGCGCTACCCTAAAAACGGCTTTCGACGCCGTTTGGGACACCGAAGTACCTAAAGTAAAAGGCGGCGAAGTAACCTACAGCCAACTTGTTTCTGTTAGCGGCCCTGTACGCGTTTCCGGCTACGTGGAATACCAGAGTTGTGACGACGAGATGTGCTTCCCGCCCCGCGAGATCCCTTTTGTACTTGACCTCTCCGGCGCCCAACCAGTGGCAACTGTTGACGGACTTGCCCCAGACAATACTGCGGCAGTAGCGCCACCTACCATGACTAATACCGGAGCTGACGAGCTTGGCCTCGGCACCAATTTTGACCCCGAACCCGTTGCAGATTGCAGCGTCGGGGCCACCGAGACGGCGGGAAAGAGCCTTTGGTCCGTTTTTGGCCTCGGTCTTCTGGGCGGCATCTTTGCCCTGATCATGCCGTGTATCTTCCCCATGATACCCCTCACCGTAAGCTTCTTCACCAAGAGCGGCGGCAGCCGCGCCGCCGGTATTCGGAATGCCGGTCTGTACGGCTTTTTCATTTTCCTGATCTACGTCCTGCTGTCCGCGCCTTTCCACCTGCTGGATGGCCTTGACCCCAGTATTCTGAACACCATTGCCAGTAGCGTTACGCTCAACGTGATTTTCTTCGTGGTCTTCATGTTCTTTGCCGGCAGCTTCTTTGGCTTTTACGAGCTGACCCTCCCCGAAAGCTGGAGTAACCGCGCAAGTCAGGCTGAAGGCACTGGTGGAATTGTGGGCATCTTTTTCATGGCCCTCACCCTCGCGCTGGTCAGCTTCAGCTGTACCGGACCAATTCTTGGTAGCCTCCTCGTCGAATCCGTCAGCGGAGGGGCATGGCCGCTCACTGCCGGCATGGCCGGTTTCGGGGTAGCGCTGGGATTACCCTTTGCCCTGTTCGCCGCCTTCCCCGGGTTCCTGAACAACATGCCCAAGAGTGGTGGCTGGCTGAACAGCGTTAAGGTTGTCCTCGGTTTTGTGGAAGTCGCCCTTGCTTTTAAATTCCTTAGTGTTGCCGACCTCGTCGGCAAGTGGGACCTCCTGCGCATCGAGCCTTTCCTGATCGTCTGGATCCTCTGTTCGCTGGGTATTGCTTTGTACTTACTTAAAATTATCAGCTTCCCGCTGGACAGTAAAAAACGAAAGATCGGCCCCGTTGCTGCCATTATTGCCATTGGTGCAATCGCCTTCACCGGCTACTTAAGCATTGGCCTGACGCAAGACGGAGACACCGGAACCTACACCGGCAGAAAGATCCTGAGTGGCATCGCTCCTCCGGTTTGCTACAACTTCTTCCTGCCCTGTGACGCAGACAAGAACATCACACCATTCAAGAGCCTCGAAGAAGGCCTCGCGTATGCGCGTAAGGTTAATAAACCCGTCATGCTCGACTTTACGGGAGATGCCTGCGTTAACTGCCGCAAGATGGAAGAGCACGTCTGGACGGAAGACAACATCAAGCGCTACCTGACCGATGAGTATGTCATCGTCAGCCTCTACGTTGACGACCGGGAGAAGCTCCCTGAGTCGGAACACCGGGAGGTGGACCGGATGGACGGTACCGGCCGGACCCGCATCATCAATACTGTTGGTAAAAAGTGGCAGTACTTCCAGCAAACGGTATATGCCAAGAGCTCACAGCCTTACTACGTCCTCGTTAGTCCGGAAGGAGCAACCCTCAATCCTCCGGTTGCCTATACGCCGGATGTTGATGATTACGAGAACTTCCTGGAGTGTGGGTTAAGTGCGTTCAAGAACTTACAGAGCAAGTAAGGGAAGCCGGTAGTTGTAGTGCTCGTGAGCATTATCCGCTCTGGTACAATTACCTGGCAGCAGTAACTATTTAAAGCCTGGTTTCATTGCTACTAAAAAGCTTGGCGTGAGATCATCCCCGTAAACAGTTGAGCCGCGCTCCCCGCCGCCATCACAACGTTTTCAAATATTCGATCACGGCCCAACGCTCCGTTTCGGTCAGCTTGTCGCCGAAGGTGTGGCCACCGTTGCCGTAGCCGGGGACGGTGGTATCAAACGTCCATTTGCGGTAATCCTTTCCCTTTGGGTCAGTGCTATAGTTCCAACCGATTTTCTCCCAGTTGTAGTCATAGCTGATGCCGGTGCGGGCCCAGACATCTGGCCGCGCGGATGATTTCAGAACTTCGTAAAGGGTCGGTACGGAGCCATTGTGGAAGTAGGGCGCGCTGGCCCAGACGCCGTCGAGTGGAGGGGCGACGTAGCCGTCGGTTGGCACAAAGGCTGACTTCGGTTCGCTTGTCGCGAACCAGCTCCGGTTGTACCAGTCCACGATCCCGCTCTTGCGGATATAGTCAGCGTACAAGCGATCGGTCTTGATCACGTCGAGGTGCACCACTTTGTTGGGGTAGGTATCGCCCTCCGCACTGTAAGTCCCGTGGCAACCGGCGCAATGCTCTTCGAAGATGGGCTTGCCCGTGGCGGCAAGCTCAGTAGCAATTTCGCCGGGGAACTCCGGCGCTTCGAGGGTCAGTAGCCAGGCGTAGACATCCTTGAATGCCTCAACGGATTTACGGCTGTGGCTACTGTCCGGCACCCCCAGGACGGAGGCCTGGAGGAGCAACTTAGGCATACTGCCCCGGCCAATACCGTTGTAGTAGAGGGTGTTCTTCTTTTTTACGTGCCACAGCGGAGGCGTATCGGTCGCAATGTTATAATCCCACATCTCATAGAGGGGCTCCTTGACGTAGGTGAGGTCTTCGGGGTTCCGGTGCATCATACATGCTTCCGCCAGGCGGAAGGCCGGGTTACTCCCTGGCTGGGTCGTTTTAATCTTAGGCGCCATGGCTTTAAAATACTTACTAAAGTCAGCGAAAGCGGCAGGCTCCAAATCCTTTTTCTTGTTGTAAAGCAAACCCATTCCGAGACGCATCATGGTCCCCTGAAAAACCATACCGTTTTCGAAGTCAGAGAAGCTGTCTCCTAGCCCGATTATGAGTTCTCCATTTACTTTCCCGGCGTGGCAGGTAAAACAATTGCCGTTCGCCATTTTGGCACCGTTTGGCGCGACGAAGGCCGTCATCATGTAAGGGATGCCTTCGTTGAGCTCATTTCTCGGGAAAGGCTCGAGCTTGGTCTGCGGCATCTTCGGTGCCGCTTTTTGCATAATTGCCAGTGGAACCCCACTCCCGATGTAGTCACCGTGCACCAGGTAATCAAAGCCCGCAACCGGATCTCCCGTCGTATCCTGGGGCGAGGCGGGCAGGGCTTTCGTCTTCCAGTTGCCTGCGGCAACTGCCTCCACGTCCGTCAAGGGCCGGTAGGCATTGCAGGCAACAAATAAAAGCAAGGATGTAAGGATGAATAGTTTACGCACTTCGTCTTCGTTAGGGTTATAACTAACTAAAGGAACAGCATGAAAAAGGGTTCACTTTATTTATCAAAGTTCTTTTAAAAAGACAAAATTGTTGTTTCCAGCCCAAACCCACAACATAATCGGCTGCCGTATGTAGCATCAACGAAGAACCACCCCACCATGACCCCCATCCAACCAAAACCAGGCCAGGAATCTGTATGGGATTACCCCCGCCCACCTCGTCTTGAAGCCGTTCCGGAAACCCTCCGGGTTATTTTTAACGGGGAGGAGATTGCGAACACCTCGCGTGGCTACCGGGTGCTGGAAACCAGTCACCCGCCGGTCTACTACTTCCCGCAGCGCGACGTGCGCATGAAGTTCGCCCGGCGGCACGACACCACGGCTTCCTTTTGCGAATGGAAGGGAGCTGCCCACTATTACGATTTTACCGTAGGCGATAAAACGGCAGCAAAAATTGCCTGGGGCTACGACAATCCTTCCCCAGCTTTCGCTAAAATCGACGGCTACCTGGCTTTTTACGCAGGACGGGTGGATGCTTGCTACGTCAATGACGAGCTCGTTACGCCCCAGCCCGGAGACTTTTATGGTGGCTGGATAACGGAGCGGATTGTAGGTCCGTTTAAAGGAGGGGAAGGCACCTGGGGCTGGTAGGATGCTGACGCATCCCCGTTTGTCGTTTTGATACGACGCGGTCTCCTCTGACAATCATGCTATCTCGTTCCATCGCACTGCACCCGCGGCCCCGCCCGGCCAATGTCGGAATATCCGGGAGGTACAATGGGCGTGGACGCAGGTGCCGGGTTCAGTTGTAAAAGCACAGGGAAGCTCCCCTTTACTCGCGTAGCAACCACCGAAACTGGTCCTGATTCTGTGGGTGAAGTAACATGCGCCCCATGAAAGTCCTGCTGGGTTCCGCCAGCAGCCGCCCGAGGGGCGGCGCCAGAATGTAAGTACTGTCAGCACCCATCGTGAGGTTGATCTCCCGGTTGATCATTCCGATCTTCTGGTGCAGCGTCGTGTCTTTTAACTCTCCCCCCAACGACTGGTACACCATTTCCGGGCGTAGCCGGAAGGGAAGATTGATGGCCATGAAGGTATCCAGCAGCCCCAGCGCCTTCGGCGCCGGCGAGCGGAGGTAATCATCCCAGGCAATCGGGACACCGGCAATCCCGGAGTTAACCGCAGCGGCCGTACTCGCCGTCAGGTCCGGCTGGTAATAGAAACGGTTGAGGCTGTCCAGCTCCGCCAGAAATTCATCCCGGACGTACCGACTGAGGGCGTTACGAATGCTCACCACGATGATTTCCCGGTCCAGCAGCGTCCGGTAAGCCGCCGCTGCCTGCGTTGCTTCGGCTAACCGAAGCGTATCGCCACCAAATGAGAGGCTATCCACTTCCGTATTCGTTTTCATGTAGCGCAAGAAGTCATAGACCGTCGCCAGGCCGGAGTTGTCGGCTGATCCGGCGTCCAGAAAGTGCCCTTTACCAATGATTCGGCCCGGCGGGCTCATCAGCGGGAAGCGATTAGCCAGGAAAGCAGCATCAGGGAACGAGATGGTCTGGTCGCCGTTGCGGGTAAGGTCCAAAGCACCCGCCGTCAGGGAGCGGTCGGTCTCTAAAGGGTGCACTAAGCCCCGTAGACCATCTTCTCCCCTTGCCGTATTGGCCACAAAGAGTGGCAGCTGGTAGTCTTTCTCCCGCCACATCTGCCAGTAAGGAAGGCGGCTCAGGCGAGGGTACCCCATCTCAGGGTCATCCGCAAAAATGATGTTCAGGTAAGCCCTTGCCATGGCCTCGGCGCGGTCTTCAAACTTCCGCGGACCACCGGTGACGAGGTGTTCTGGCAGGTAGTTCAGCGGAAACCGGGTGAGCAGTCCAGCGAAGTCTCCACTCAAAAAGTTGGTTGCTCCAATCTGCTCAATCCGCTGCCGGATAGCCGGCAGATCATCACCGAGGTGGTACTTCAACAAGGTGTACATCGACAGTCCAATGCTACCTCCACTAGCTCCACTCGTCAGAAAAACGCGTTCGTCATAAAACGCGGGTTCCCCCGCCGCAACAGCCACGGAATCGAGGTGATGCAGGACCCGCAGGGTCCAGTAACAGGCTTTCAACCCGCCGCCATCGGCGGCGATGAAGACTACCGGAACCGTAGGGTCGGGCCGCTGGGCCAAAAACTGTTCCGTATACGATGCTAGAGATTCCTGCTCCTGGATCTGCTGTTGCGATACAGGGTGGTAGGTTACCTCGTGATAACTATTCCCGATATAGGTAGTGGCAAGCCAGACGACCACGAGGGCAAAACCCCAGAAGAGGTAAGGCGTCTCGACGGCAGGGTAAGGCTTTAGCTGATAGGTCGGCCCCTGTGGTTCTCCGCTGGCTTTCCGCGTAGCCATAGCTTCGTTCCACTCCCGCTGCTCTTCCACCTGCTTGCGTAAAAAGAGGTATTGACGATTGTAATTCGTGAGGGTAATGAGTCGATCCGAAAGGACAATCAGGCCAATAGTGCCATTGACAATAATGAGGTATAAGTTCAGCGGATTGATCCGTTGGAGCGCGGGAGAAGACAGCCAACCACTGGTCAACAAGCCGATCAAAAAGACCAGAATACACAACAAGGAAACGAGCAGGACAAAGGCCAGCATCACCTGGGTGATGATGGCGTCAAAAAGATCCATCTGTCGTTCCACCGGACTGGGTTCTCCGGTAATGATGGTATCTCCATCGTAATTAGCCCCCACGCGTGAGGTGGCATCAAAGGTATAGAAGGGGTGAAATCCCTGGAAGACGGCTAACCAGACAAAAACGAAGGGCGTAATCACCAGAAACCCCAGAAAGAGAAAATAGGTAATGCGCCAGTCGAGTCCGATGGTGACGAGCACAATCAGCACCAATAGCATGGTGATCATGAAAATAGCGAGCCAGAAACCAAGCAAAAAGGGTTTCCGGTTAGCAACGTAGTAGAACGTTTTTTTCTGTGCATCCCGGGAGCCCGGGGCAATGCCTTCCGGCGGCTGACGATCAATAAGGTTAAACCACCAATCGGTCAGCGGATTGGCCCGGCGGTACTTCCGGCGCGG
Organism: uncultured Lewinella sp.; assembly: GCA_964616365.1. Taxonomy (GTDB): domain Bacteria; phylum Bacteroidota; class Bacteroidia; order Chitinophagales; family Saprospiraceae; genus Neolewinella. The sequence goes on from CAZTTF010000360.1 coordinate 35,442, forward strand.
CAGGCGCCGGATGGCTCTGTTCTCCGGTTGTCGAGCGCGCCGCAGGACGCGGCTGCACCACATCCAGTAAGCCACGGTGCCCAGTACCACCAAGCCTACGACCATCGAGCTATTGATGACGTCCGTTGGCATCGTCCGGTCAAAAATGTCAATACATACCCCAATTAAGGTGACGATAAACAATAGGCCGAGGATGGTCCCCAGCGTATGAAATACTGGTGGGGGATACGGGAAACCCCGCTGCCGGTCCTCCATAAAATAAGGTGGTGCCTTACGGTCTTCTGCTGCCAGCGGCAGCAGATTAAACAGCCGTTTGTGCGCGTACAGCCACCGGTACGTCTTGTAACTCCGGTTGGGGTTACGCCCAACGATCGAGCTCATGATCCGCCAGGCTTTATTGCGCTCAGAATACTGTACATCCGTGAAAGAGAGGTAATCGGGGATGAACCACACAACGATCAGCGATACCGGAAAAAGGAATAGGGCGAAGACCCCGAAATTGGCACTGTCCTGAATAAGCGCCACAAACAAGGAATCGAATTGATCCATCTGCGTAAAAACGAAGGCAATGATGGCAATAGACAACAGGCTCGGATAGAAGTACGAGAAGTACTTCCTGCGAAAGCGGAGGGCCTTTCGGGCAAAATCTCCCAACAGCAGTTTCAGAAAAGCACTCAGGCCAATGACCACACAGATGATCCGAAAACCAAGGGCGAGGATGTACCAAAAGCGAAATCCGGAGCCATCAAGAAAGGTAGCTTCTCCAGTCTCCAACGCCCTCTGATAGTAATCGAATAAGGTCAGGTTAGTGATCAGCATGACCAGAAAGCTAGCCGCTGCCGCCATCCGCCAACTCCACCAGGGTTTGAAATCCGGCCAACTGAAGGTCCGGATACCATCTTCCTTACGGCTGCCGATACTGATCGCATACAACAGAAACAAGGCTACCGTCAGTACCAGAATAAAGGCGGCGGCAAAGTACAGAGAGCTCCCCTGGTTATTGTGCAGATAAGGCACTGCCCACTGCGCATTCTTGTCCAGTACATCCAGGTAGCTGGAGATAAAAGGAGAAATGACCGCTGGCTTCCCCAGTGTTGAGGTTAACAGCAACAACACAGGAAGCAGTACCAGCAGTATTTTTCCCCAGCGTGAAATACGGGAATCAAAGCGCCAGCGAATCCTGAAAAAGTTATCAGGAAGTGCCTTTTTTGGGTTTTTAGAGGACATATGCAGGTGGTGAAAGGTAGCCTTAAGATAACTCCTGGATTCGATTTATAATTAATGCTATGTGATTCACCTTTTGTTACAGTGGGATACCCGCAACCAAAATGGCCCCACCGCAATCTGCGGCGAGGCCATTTTATCACTTAATCAGCATCGGGCTTAACGAGTAGTCAAATCCGTTTTCAAGGCCGGCCATCAGATTTGCCTACGCTCATCTGACGCCTCAACCCTTACACATCCACCTTGGCGTACTTCGCGTTCGCTTCGATGAACGCGCGGCGTGGTGGCACCTCGTCTCCCATCAGCATCGAGAATACGCGGTCAGCTTCTGAGCTTTCATCGATGGTAACCTGCTGGAGCATTCGGGTATCCGGATCCATGGTAGTTTCCCAAAGCTGCTCGGCATTCATCTCTCCGAGACCTTTGTAACGCTGGACCTTGACCGAGCCGTCGTTCTCTGACTTACTCAGGCGGGCAATCGCCTCCCGGCGCTCCTCTTCATTCCAGCAATACTGGAACTGCTTGCCACGCCGTACCTGGTAGAGCGGCGGCTGGGCGATGTACACGTATCCTTCCTCCACCAGCTTGGTCATGTAGCGGAAGAAGAAGGTAAGGATCAGCGTAACGATGTGGCTACCGTCAACGTCGGCATCACACATGATGATGATCTTATGGTAGCGCAGTTTCTCGAGATCAAGTACCCGCTCTCCGTAATCGCCTTCCGTAATCCGGACGCCGAGGGCCGTGAACATGTTCTTGATCTCCTCATTTTCGTAGATCTTATGCTCCATGGCCTTCTCTACGTTCAGGATCTTACCACGTAGTGGAAGGATGGCCTGGAAAGTACGGTCCCGTCCCTGCTTGGCCGTTCCGCCGGCTGAATCACCCTCCACGAGGTAGATTTCGGAAGCAGCGGCGTCTTTGCTTGAGCAGTCCGCCAGTTTGCCGGGCAGGCCTCCGCCAGCCAGTACATTCTTACGCTGGACCATCTCGCGGGCCTTGCGCGCCGCGTGGCGCGCCGTAGCGGCAATGATCACCTTATCGATGATCCGTCGGGCCTCGGTGGGGTTTTCTTCCAACCAGTGACCAACGGACGTGCCAACGGCACGACTCACGATACCCGTTACTTCGCTGTTACCCAGTTCGCCTTTGGTCTGTCCCTTGAACTGAGGCTCCGGCACTTTGACCGACACTACTGCCGTGAGGCCTTCCCGGAAATCTTCGCCGCTGATCTTGAATTTCAGCTTCTTGAACATTCCGTTCTCATCTCCATACTTGGTAAACAAGCGGTTCACCGCCCGGCGGAAACCATTGACGTGCGTACCCCCCTCGCGGGTTTTGATGTTATTCACGAAGCTGTACACATTCTCCTGGTAGGTCGTGTTGTACTGCATGGCAACTTCCACCTCTACGTTGTCTTCTTTAGACTTGACGTAGATCGGCTTTTCGATCAGGTCCGGCTTGCCTTCATCCAGGTACTTAACCATTTCCGCCAGCCCGCCTTCGCTGTAGAAATCCCTGCGGACAAATTTACCGTCACTGTCCTTATTGCGCTCGTCGATCAGGCTGAGCTTGAGGCCACTATTCAGGAACGCAAGCTCCTGCATCCGGGTCGCCAACGTCTCAAAGTTGTAGATCGTTGTGTCGAAGATCGTTGCATCCGGCGTGTAGGTGATCGTCGTACCGGTATGGTCGGTCTCACCGACCACTTCAACGGCGGTCTGCGGTTTACCTTCGCTGTACTCCTGCTGATGGACTTTACCATCGCGGTGTACAGTAGCGATCAGGCGGCTACTCAGGGCATTCACACACGACACCCCAACTCCGTGGAGACCACCGGAGACTTTATAAGTATCCTTATCGAACTTACCACCTGCGTGCAGGACGGTCATCACAACCTCAAGTGCAGACTTTTGGAGCTTCTTGTGCATCCCAACGGGGATACCGCGGCCATCATCCGTTACAGCGATGGAATTGTCCGGTTTAATGACAACATCAATCGCACTACAGTAGCCAGCTACGTGCTCATCAATCGAGTTGTCGACAACCTCCCAGACGAGGTGATGCAAGCCTTTGACGTCGGTTCCCCCGATGTACATGCCCGGGCGTTTCCGGACGGCTTCCAGGCCTTCAAGTGCGGTAATATTATCCGCACCGTAGTCCTTTTTTGGGGCTTCTTTTTTGTTTTCTGCCATAAGAGCAAAAATACGATTTTTTTGCCACAAAACCTAGTGTTTTTGCGGGCGGAAAAGGCGATGGTTTGCAGCGGGTAATCCTAAGGATTGCCTATACTGCTTGACGGCTCGACTACCTGACTGTTAGCCTAATTTGGCGGGGACGCAGGATGCAATGAAAAGACCCAAGAGGCGGTGTTGTTAGTCTTCTCTTTGAGCGCAAGGCGGTGTAAAGCAGCAGTAGCGGCGACTGTAGTCGCTTGCTTGATGGTAGCGTCTGCGGCTGAAGCCGCGACTACTGCTAACATTGCCGTTATTCTTTACTTTGCACCTGCGGCCGCGGCTTACTTACCCTAACCACCCAGCTACCATAAAGCCCAAGTACGTACCAGCGCCATTCCCCAGAGATCCTACCAGAATACCCGGGAGGTAAAGGTCCATTCGGTTAAGGCTTTTCGCCAGGGCTAATGCAGAAGAAGACCCGCCAATATTCGCCTGAGAGGCCACTGCCGCCGTGTCCCAATCCATTTTTCCCAGCGCGGCCACCCCGAAGACTAGTGCGCCGTGAACCGCAACAATCGTCACCACCAGCGCCAGCAGGCGCCAGGCGAGGTCCCCAATCTGGCCAAGGGCGGCCAGCTCACAAAAGGCTCCGATAACGGCCAAAAACAGGTACACACAGAACAGGCCAATAACCTGACCACCGGCCAGCCGGTGAAACACCGGCAATTGTGCGAGCACCAAAGCAATCGTCGTCAGAATGAGAATGGAAGGAACCATAAAACCGACGCCCGCCAGCCAGTCCGCCAGCAATTCTGAGGCCAGCAGCGCCCCCAGCCCCACACTCAATAATATCCCCAGAGAGATAATACTGACTTGTTCGGACTCCCGTTCTACGTCCTCCGCAACGGGCGCAGCCGTTGATCTGGGTTTTACCACCCGCCGCATCAAAACCGGAACAGCCAGGGTGACCATCATCCAGATGGCCGTGATGATGTTGTCTACCGCCGTCATACCGGCGTAGAGAGCGCCCTCTTTCATCACGTTGTAGTGGATGGCAACGGCATTGAAATTAACGCTACCTCCGGAGTAGGTCCCCGTAAACATCCCACTGATGGCCGGGTACAAATCACCAAAATGGGTGGCGCCATCAATGAGCCACATTCCCGCCAGCACGCCCAGAACTGTGCCAATGCTTCCCAGCCCAAAGAGCAACAGCATCGGTGCGCCCGCTTTGCGGATACTGGCCAGGTTCACGTCCAGCAATAAATAAAAAATAGATAGCGGCGCCAGGTAGCGGAAGATGCCGGTGTACACCACCGAGCCCTGGGAGGCGGAAGGCAGCAAGCCAATATTGGCGAGTACCGCGACGAATAAAATAACGACCAGCGCCGTACCGAGGTGTTTCAGGAACGTGTTTTTCACAAGCCACTCGGAGATGACGACGCTAAGGCAAAGGAGGGTAAGGACAAAAAGGGGAGAGGATAGCATGATGGTTAAAGATAGGGCGGAGGGAGTTGACGCTGAAGCTTTAATTAGTTCGTTGGTATGTTAGTCCTTTAGGCGGTCGTGATGGCCTAAAAGACTAAGGCACAAATAGACTACACCTCCACCAGTGCCTGCAGCTCCCGGTAATGCTCCTGTTTGCCAGCCGCAGGCTGGACGACGTTGAACTGCCAGAACCGCCACGAAGCCATTGCCGCGGCAGCGTAGTTGACGAACGCGGGCAGCGCCCGCGCTTCGTCCCGGG
>CAZTTF010000361.1:0-3293 GCA_964616365.1 uncultured Lewinella sp.
CTCCCCAACTCGTCGGACGTAATTTTCTCTTTTCGCCTGCTGGGCAGTCGGTTGGAAAAGGATTCGTCAGACGAGGGGATGTAGGTCGTCCGGTGGGTTGTTTTAAGTCGGCAGGCCAAAAAACCTCGTCTGACGACTCGAAGCCTTTTTGCTGTGTTGCTCTCCTTCCCCAACTCGTCGGACGAACTTTTCCCTTTTGCCTGCTGGGCAGGCGGTTGGAAAAGGATTCGTCAGACGAGGGGGCGCAGGTCGTCCGACGAGTTGTTTTAAGCCGGCAGGCCGAAAACCTCGTCTGACGACTCGAAGCCTTCTTGCGGCGTTGCTCCTTCCCCAACTCGTCGGACGAACTTTTCTCTTTTCGCCTGCTGGGCAGGCGGTTAGAAAAGGATTCGTCAGACGAGGGGGCGGATAAAGTCTTGAACGAAAAGTTTAAATCAGTTCCTATATTAGCCAGCCCTACAGCTATTGCCTCATTCCTTCCCTATGAAAAAGTACTTCAGCAGCATTGCTCTGCTAATGTTTTGCCTTGTTCCCATCATGGTTTCTGCGCAAAAGGTCACTACTTACGAGGATGCCCGGGCAGCCATGAAGGAAAATTGGAAAAACCCCAATAGTTCGAACGATTCCACTTTGACTGTTTTGCGGCAATGCCTGCAAGTGTTTAACACTACGCCGGGTGTCCCGGACAGTGTTTGGGCACAGGCTTACGTTCAGTTAGCCTTTACCGCTGGTGAGTTGCGCGATTACGGAGCGGCAGAAAGTGCTGTTCGTCTGGCCCGTCCTTACCTCGAAAAAGCGGAGATGACCCGGTACCGACGTTTTCGGTGCTACGCGCTGGCAGCAAGTGCCCTGACCCGCCTTACCTCTTTTGTAATGGCAGAGCCTTACGCCCGTAGGGCTGTGGCACTGGCAGAGGACCCAAACGATAAGTTAGATGCCCTTTCTCGCCATGCTTACTGTTTTTTGGGGCAGAATAATCTGGAGCGGGCCCGGGAGTTGTTGGACGAGGCCGTTGCGCTTGAGGGACAGGTGGACAATAACCGCATTGTGAAAATCCTCAATAATTATGGTGTCTTACTGGTTGGGGTAGGAGATTGCGTGGCAGCAATGGAGAAATTCTCGGAAGTGATCCGACTGGCGGAGGACCCCAAAGACAACGTTCGCCCGCACCTGATGCGGTCCCAGTGTTTCACGCAGGCAGGGCAGCGGGATAGCGCGCTGTTTGAAACAGAGCAGGCATTACGACTGCTGGTGCCGGAGCAGCAAGCTGATCTGCCCCTGGAAGAGGTCCGCTTTACCGAAGACCTGAATCAAAAGGATCGCGAACTGGTGCTTTCCCTGATTAGCGAACGTGCCCGCTTACTCTTCGAACTTGGCCGGGTAGCAGCGGCTACAACAACTTATGGTCAGCAGCAATACTTACTGAAGGCAATGCGGGAAACGCTGGTGACGGACTACAGCCGGCGAATCAGCAATGACCTGAACCGCTGGGCGTTCGACCGCATGGTCAGCTACGCCCTGTCTGGTTACAAAAAAGAAGGGACGCCGGAACTGCTTTGGGAAGCCTTAATTGCTACTGATCGGGCACGTGCTTATACGCTGAGGCTTAATCGGGCCAGTAAAGAGCGCACGTTTTCCGAGCGGGAGACAGTCCTGCTGGAGGAAATTGCCCGTCTGGAACGGGAAGATATGGCAGAAGACCAACTGGCGGCCGTCCGTCTTGAGCTCAATCAGCTGCAGGCCGTGCAGACCCGCCCTTCACTCACTGATCTCCAGGTGGCAGATTTGCAGCGAGATTTACCCGCCCTATTGCGTGAAGAGCAGGCTGATGCATTGATGTACCACGTTTCGGATACGGTCGCCTGGGCCGTACACCTGGCTAGTGACGGTGCCGCCAGTGCCTGGCGGATACCAACAACAGATTCCCTCCGGCGCCAGATCGATGCGTGGCGTGAGACCATCAGTAATAGTGCCTATAAGCAGAAATCGCTACGATCGGCAGCGGAACAAGATAGCCTTGATCAGGCCTACCTCAATCAAGGGCGTGCCCTGGCGGAAGTTCTGTTACCCGAGCGGTTAAACGGGAAGCGACTCATCCTGCTACCCGATGGCCCTTTGCATTTCCTGCCCTTTGCGGCCTTGCCCTTGGAGGGCGCAACGGCTCCCGTCAATTACGGGGAGCTGCGTTATTTGTCTTCTGACCGAGACCTACAAACAGCTTTCTCCTTACGCTTGCTGATTTCCCCTCCGGCATCTGGAACTACGTCTTCTGCTAACTTGATCGCCTTCGCTCCCGAGTTTCGGGGAGAGGCGGCGCCGGGTATGGTTGCCCGGGGAGTTGGCAGTAAACGAAATTTACCCGCTTTACAGCCCCTGGCCCAAGCTAAAGTAGAAGTGGAGACCATCACCTCACTGGTGCCTGGGAGTGAGAAGGTGATTGGTGCCGCTGCCGACCGGCAGCGTTTCCTGGCCGCAGCTCCCGGGGCACGCATACTGCACCTCTCGGCCCACGGGATGGTAGATGCCGAAAAACCAGAACGGAGCTTCGTGGCCTTCTCTCAGCCCGGAGATAGCCTCGATACCGAAGAACTCCTTTACCTGAACGACCTTTATGCCTTGTCCATGGCTGCAGAATTAACGGTGCTTTCCGCCTGCGAAACCAGCCTGGGCAGACTCTCCCCCGGAGAACTACCCCTCACTATGGGCGGCGCTTTTGCTGCCGCCGGGGCGCGGAGCACCATCACCACCCTCTGGCAGGTGGACGACGCCGCGACCAAAGAGGTGATGGTCGATTTTTATCGCGCCCTCCTCGCTGGAGAAAGTAGGGCCGAAGCCCTGCAGCGCGCCCAGCGCGCGCGCCGGGAAACGGATATGCACCAACACCCCTACTTCTGGGCTGGCGTTACTTTACAGGGTGAGGCCGGTCCGCTGGACCTCACGCCGGGAGGCGTGCAGTGGTGGTGGTTACTGGTGGGAGCAATCGTACTGATTGGGGGCTTTATTTTAGTGCGGAAGTGAGGCCTAGACTGTTTTTCTGGCCCTCAACCAATATCGAGCGGTCTGACTTGCGACCAATAACTATAAACGATCATGAAGATTGTTAGCTGTTTAATCCTCGTTGCTTTGCTTACGGGGTGCTCCGAGGAGCAGTAGCTGCCCCTCAATTTCAATTGTGCGGCAGAGAGTACAGTCTTGCCAGTTGCCCGTTATGACGTGGTAGAATCACCCCTGAAGCCTTTTGGCCTGGAAACTACTGAGATCAATGGCGAAAAGTATGAATTGAATTGGCAGCA
>CAZTTF010000362.1:0-11725 GCA_964616365.1 uncultured Lewinella sp.
GTTGTTGTGGGAGAATTGACCGGGCATATAAAGTTCTGACGAAGAAGCCTGTGGTGCCAAACGGTGAAGAAATTCAGCAAAACTCTCGTGCCCGCAGTGCCAAACTGAGGGTAGGGGAGCGCAGCCCGGAAGTGTAATGACCCTACTTCTGCCGGTGCTGTAGCGTGTTTTTTTGATTGCTGAATGAGTGAATTGACGGTTTTGATGCGAAATGATTTTCCTTCGGGTAGATCAGTTTTCGCAAGCCAGACAGTGTCAATCACGAGTTCCTAAAGGTGTGAAACAATGGCAGCAAGACGCAAAGCTGGACCGTCATTCGACCTGTCCAAGCTGATTCTGGAAAACCTCGGCTACCTCGCCTTCATTGGTGGGCTGGCCCTGTTGTACATTGGTAATGCTCACTATGCGGAATACAATATCCGCAAGATCCAGACCCTCGAAAGCAAGATCAAAGAAAAACGCTGGCTCTACATGTCGCTCCAGAGCGAGAACATGTACAATGGACTCCGTTCTGAAGTTTTAGAAAACGTTCGGGACGAAGGCTTGCGTATGCACCGGGGAACCCCCAAAAAACTAGCAACCACCACTCCTTAAACCACTGCCCTTTTTCTAAACACGGCACCGGCGTCCGCGCCCACCCGTTGGTCAGCATACAAGCTGGCAAGAACTTCAACCACCGTAACCACCCACCCACCATGGCACTCAACCTTAAAGACGAAGTACTGGTCAGGATCTACGCCATCACGGCGCTGATCGTGATTCCCGTCATGGGGATCCTGATGTACCGTACGGTTGACATTGCGGTGATCAATCAGGAGAAGTATCAGAAGATGGGAGCTGATCTTTTCCAGGAGCGTACGGTGGATGCTGACCGTGGGAATATCTACAGCCGAAACAACAACCTGCTGGCAACCTCGGTTCCTTACTTCAGCCTGCACTTTGATCCATTTGTTGCCGCTCCCAAGACCTACTACGAAAACATCGATAGTCTGGCTTTCCTCCTGGCCAAGCACGTAGATTCAGACCTGACCCCTGGCGCCTGGCGCCAGGAGTTGATCGAGATGCGGGACAGTATCAGTAAACCTGCCAAGCATTACTACAAGATCGCCGAAAGCGTCAGCTACCGTAAGCTGCAACAGATTCAGAGCTTCCCCATCTTCAACCTGGGGCAAATGCGCGGTGGTCTGATCGTGCAAAAGCGGGACGAGCGGAAACGCCCCTTCGGCTGGTTGGCCCGCCGCACCATCGGTAAAATGACCGGAACGAAGCCCGGTATTGAAGGGGCCTTCGACAAAGAGCTGGCGGGAGCGTCCGGAAAAGCCGTAATGTTCAATTCGCGGGGAGTCTGGATTCCGACCGAAAACCTCACTATTGTTGAGCCTACTGCAGGTGCAGACATACACACTACGCTGGATGTTAACATCCAGGATATTGCTGAAAACGCCCTGAACCGTGCGGTTCGCCGCCACCTCCCTGATTGGGGCACTGCCATTGTGATGGACGTTGAGACCGGTGCTGTCCGGGCGATGGCCAACCTCGGATATGCCGATAAGAACCGTAAAAAGTACTTTGAACAGTACAATTATGCAATTTCTCAGGCTACCGAACCCGGCTCTACTTTCAAGCTGGCCACCATGATGGCTTTGCTGGAGGACAATAAAGTCAGCCTTGACAGCGAGATCGATATTGAAAATGGTGAGAAGTCGTTTGCCGACGGCGAGGTCACCGTAAAGGATTCGAACCCACTTAGCCGGAGATGGAATAACATTTCCGTACGTCAGGCTTTTGAACAGTCTTCTAACGTGGCGATGGCCAAATTGGCTGACAGCCTCTATAAGGCAGGCGAATTCTCTGCAAGGTTGCAGTCCTTCCACCTCAATGAGAAAACCGGACTGGAACTTGAAGGAGAGGCCCAGCCAATGGTGAATGACACGAGCTCTTCAACGTGGTCTGGCATTTCTAATGCCTGGTTGTCATTTGGCTATGAAAGCCGGTTGACGCCGCTGCAGATGCTCACGTTCTTCAACGCTGTAGCCAATGGCGGTAGAATGATGAAGCCATACCTGGTGGATGAGGTGCGCAGAGATGGTAGCGTCGAGAAGAAATTCAAGCCTACTGTTCTGGACAAGCAGATTGCGAGCCAGAAAACGATCGAGCAACTTCAATCCCTGTTGGAAGGCGTAGTTGAACGAGGCACTGCCAAGAAGCTACGCTCTGATAAGTTCCGCTTTGCGGGGAAAACAGGTACAAGTCAGCAAGGTTACGGCCGTCGTCGCGGTAAGGTGCAGCACCAGGCTAGCTTCGCGGGCTACTTTCCCGCAGAAAACCCCAAGTACTCAATCATTGTCGTCGTCTTCAACCCAACTCAGGGGCAGTACTACGGCGGTGAAGTAGCAGGTCCGGTTTTCAAAGAAATCGCCTCGAACATCTACAACAGCATGATCGAAGTGCACGAGCCACTGAACCAGGGGCCACGCCCCGTGCTGTATGCCCGCCAGCTGCCCAACCGTGATGCAGGCTACCTGCCTGAGATCGCTGAGGTACTCAACTACGTAAATGTAGACGTAGAGGTGGACAGCCTGCCAGACAGCGAGCTGGTGGTAGTGGAAGCCATTGAAGAAGAAGTAAACATCAAGGCGGTTAACCCCGCTAGCCAGGCTTACCCAAACGTCCGGGGCATGCGCCTCCGTGATGCCATTTACGTGCTCGAGAATGAGGGCTACGTCGTTCATCCTAAAGGGGTGGGGCGGGTCACTGATCAAAAGTGGCACAAAGACGGCAAGGGGAAGCGCGGTAAAGATGTCACCCTCATTTTAAACTAAAATAACAGCGGCTACGCCGAAGAACTATTTGCAACCATTTTGACCACTATGCTACTCACCCAACTCCTTAATCGCCTTGCGCCACTTACCGTTTCCGGTGAGGTGGAAGGCCGTTGGGTGAGTAGTGTGGCTTTTGATAGTCGTAAAGTCGAGCAGGACAGTCTCTTCGTAGCGGTTAAAGGCACGCAGGTTGACGGCCACGCCTATATTACCAAAGCCATTGCGGCCGGTGCGACGATCATTGTGGGCGCAGACGCAGGTGCAATGGAGGTTTGTGCAGGCCAGGAGGTGACGGCCATTCTCGTTGAGGATTCAGCGCAGGCACTTGCGCTACTGTCAGCAGCCTTCTACGGCGACCCCAGTGCCGACCTTACCTTGGTCGGCGTCACGGGTACTAACGGAAAAACAACGGTTACCACTTTGTTGCACGACCTGTTTACGGCCCTTGGCTACAAGACGGGTTTGTTGTCAACGGTGGAAGTGCGCATTGGTGCTACGGTAACCTCTGCTACCCACACCACGCCCGACGCGGTGGCGATCAACGCCACCCTTGCCGAGATGGTCGAGGCCGGATGTGATTATGTCTTCATGGAAGTGAGCTCCCACGCGGTGGCGCAGCACCGCATTAGCGGACTCGTCTTCGCTGGCGGTGTATTCACCAACCTCACCCATGATCACCTGGATTACCACGGAACCTTTGCTAACTACCGGGACGCCAAGAAAGGTTTCTTCGACCAACTGCCCAAGACGGCCTTTGCCCTCGTGAATGCAGATGACCGGAACGGTGACTTTATGTTGCAGAACACACGGGCACGTAAGCTCCACTTCAGCCTGCGTAAGGTGACGGATTACCGGGCGAAAGTGTTAACAAACGCTCCCCAGGGATTACAACTGGAAATTGACGGGACAGAGGTGTTTACCCACTTGATCGGAAGATTTAATGCCTACAACCTGGTAGCTGCCTTCGGGGTAGCCCGGGAGCTGGGCATGGACCGGGATGAAACCCTCGTGGCACTTAGTGCCCTGCTGCCGGCCGCAGGCCGGCTCGAACACGTCGTTGACCCGACGGGAGCAGTAACGGCAATTGTCGACTACGCGCATACGCCGGACGCCCTGGAGAATGTGTTGACCACCCTGAGAGAAGTTATGGCCGTTGAGGCCCGCTTGATCTGTGTGGTCGGTGCCGGAGGCGACCGCGACCGGACCAAGCGTCCGCTGATGGCCCGTCTGGCCGCAACCCTCGCCGACCAGGTGATCCTTACCAGTGATAACCCCCGATCGGAAGACCCCGAAGTAATTCTTAACGAAATGCAAGCCGGGCTTGATTCGGCGGCCCTTCAGCTTAAAGCACTGCGGGTGACCGACCGGCGCAGTGCGATCGCTGCCGCGGTGCAATTGGCCAAGCCTCAGGACGTCATCCTCGTGGCTGGAAAAGGCCACGAAACCTACCAGGAAATCAAAGGCGAACGCTTTGCCTTCGATGACAAGCTGGAATTATCTAACGCGCTAAACTCCCGTACGCATGTTGGTTAGTCTTTTTGAATGGCTGGAGTCTATTCTGGGTGATTTCCCCGGGAATAACTTACTCGACTTCCTGAGCGTACGGGCTGGTATTGCGATCATCCTTAGTCTGGTCATCAGCATGATCTTTGGCGGAAAGGTGATCAAGATGCTGCAGCGTCACCAGATGGGGGAGTCAGTACGTGATCTTGGCCTTGACGGTCAGGCACAGAAAGCCGGAACACCGACTATGGGTGGCATTATCATCCTGCTGGCAATCCTGGTTCCTTGCTTACTGATTGGCAACCTCGGCAATATCTACCTGATCACTATGTTGATCGCAACGGTTTGGATGGGAGCCATCGGTTTTACTGATGATTACCTCAAGATCAAGCGCAAGAACAAAGATGGGCTGGCCGGCCGCTTTAAAATCGCGGGTCAGGTTGGTCTCGGCATCCTGATCGCTGCGGTGATGCTCTTCAGCGAGCAGGTGAACGTGCGGATGGACGTAGAAGATGCAACCTCCATTGGACTGACGGAAGCTGATCGGGTAGGAGAGGTGTCCTCCATCACCCTGGCCAACGGCCAGATTGTCAACCGGGCTAACTATCGGACGACGCTGACCAATATCCCGTTCGTGAAGAACAGCCAGATGGCCTACGAGAACATATTCTCCATTGGGGCAAGCCTGGTGTGGATCCTGTTTGTCCCCTTCATCGTCTTCATCGTCACGGCAGTTTCCAACGCAGCTAACCTAACGGACGGCTTGGATGGCTTGGCTACCGGCGTATCAGCGATCATTGCTACAGTGCTGGCCGTCTTCGCCTACGTGAGTAGCAACGCAATTGCGGCCAATTACCTCGGCGTGCTTCATTTACCGGGCACCGAAGAGTTGGTAGTATTCAGCGCTTGTTTGCTGGGGGCTTGTCTTGGATTCCTTTGGTACAATGGTTTCCCCGCAACGGTGTTTATGGGAGATACGGGGTCTTTGGCCCTCGGTGGCATCATCGCTGCCCTTGCAATCCTGTTGCGCAAAGAATTACTGCTGCCCCTGCTCTGTGGCATTTTTGTGGTAGAGAACCTGTCAGTAGTGCTGCAGGTGGGCTACTTCAAGTACACAAAAAGGAAATACGGTGAAGGCCGGCGCATCCTCAAGATGTCTCCGCTCCACCACCATTACCAGAAACTCGGCATGCCGGAAACCAAGATTGTGATCCGCTTCTGGATCGTGGGCTTGCTCCTGGCAGTGGCCACTATCCTCACCCTCAAACTACGCTAACCTCCTCGATTTAAAGAGAGTCAAACTTTTCCCTTCCCCGGAGGAAGGAAGCCGCTTAGTGGCAACTTAATCCGGGGGTAACCCACCAACAATGAAGCAGAAATCTATAGTCATCCTTGGAGCCGGAGAATCCGGAGTAAGTGCGGCCCGGCTCGCGCAACGGGAGGGCTATGCGGTTTTCGTATCTGACCTGGGGCCTGGAAATCCGCGCTACCTTACGGAACTGGACGAGGCAGGTATTGCCTACGAAACATACCAGCATACTGCTGAGCGGATCTTTGCTGCAGACGAAGTAGTGAAAAGCCCTGGTATTCCGGACACGGTGCCGATGATCGTGGAGTTGCGTAATGCTGGCATTCCGGTGATGAGTGAGATTGAGTTTGCCTGGAGATACGCTCCGAAGGGGTGTGAGATCATTGGCATTACCGGCTCGAACGGTAAAACGACCACAACGATGCTTACGCATCACCTGCTGGACTTCGCTGGCGTAAACGCTCTCGCTGGCGGTAACCTGGGCGATAGCTTTGCCCGCCTTCTGCTTGACCACGAGCCGGCTGATGTCTACGTCTTGGAGCTGTCCAGCTTTCAGCTCGACGGGATGATCAACTTCCGCCCTTCGGTAGCGGCCATCCTGAACATTACGCCGGACCACCTGGATCGGTACAACTACGAGTTGGAAAAATATGCCGATAGCAAGGCAAGCATTGCCAAGCACCAGCGGTTGAACGACCGCCTGTTCGTCCTTGCTGATCAACAGACCATTGCACCTGCGCTCCGCCGCCAGCAACTCGATACAAACATCGAAACGATCCGGCCGGAAGACGTACAAGGGAGCAGTGTGCTGGTCGATGGTTATGCTTTTGAACTCGCTACGGGGCAGCTGCGTGGCCGCCACAATGCCCTTAATGCCCTATTCGCCATTCGTATGGCAATGGTAATGGGCGTGAATGAGCAGAATATCCAGCTGGCACTTGATACTTTCAGGCCTGCTGCTCACCGGATGGAGGTGATAGCCACAAAAGATGGTCGCACCTGGATTAATGACAGCAAGGCAACCAACGTAGATGCCACTTACTTTGCCCTGGAGGCTATGACCGGCCCAACGGTCTGGATTGCGGGTGGAACTGATAAGGGTAACGACTACGACGTACTCCGCCCTCTGGCACGGGCGAACGTACATACGCTCATCTGTATGGGGTTGGACAACAGTAAGCTGCTAGCTGCCTTTGCCGAAGACATTCCCACCATTGTGGAATGTGGATCTGCTGCAGCCGCTGTGACATTTGCTAATCAGTTAGCGCAAACCAATGATACCGTGCTGCTCAGCCCCTGCTGCGCCAGCTTCGATCTTTTCAAAAATTACATGGACCGCGGAGACCAATTCCGTACGGCCGTACAAAACCTCAACGCATGAACATATCAGCGCGCATAGCTACTGAGTTGCGGGGTGACCGGGTCATCTGGGCGATTGTCGTTCTGTTGGGGATTATCTCCATGGCTGCGGTCTTCAGCTCCGTTTCTTTCCTGGCCTATACTGACCGCGAAGGGGCAGTTGGCTTTTACCTTATGAAGCACGGCGCTTTTCTGGGGCTCGGGATCGTGGTGATCTACATTTGTCACCTCCTGGCCTACACGAAATACAGCCGCTGGGCACCCGGCCTGCTGGTTGTTGGCTTTGTGGTGCTACTGCTGACCATGTGGATGGGGCCGGAAATCAACTCCGCACGTCGTTGGTTACGGGTACCTTTTACCGGGTTAACTATTCAGACGTCAGAATTCGCCAAGCTCGCGTTGATCATTTTCGTAGCCCGTTCTATTGGCTCCAAGCAGGACGTCATCAAGGACTTCAAAGAGGCCTTCCTGCCGATCATCCTGCCCGTCGTTGGTATGTGTATGCTGATCGCCATTAACGACCTCGGGTCAGCGGCCATGCTTTTCCTCATCTGTATGCTGATGATGGTAGTTGGCCGGGTAGCGATGCAGTACATCGTTATGCTGATTCTGCTTGGTATCTGTGCCTTCAGCCTGATGGTCATGGTTGGTGGTAAATATCCGGAGCTTATCCCGCGGGCAAAAACCTGGGAAAAGCGGATTGAGACTTACATGAACCCGGAGTTAGCCACTGACGACGATCGTTACCAGATCAGTCGCGCCCAGATTGCTATTGCTAACGGTGGCATCATTGGTGTCGGTCCGGGCAACTCTACGCAGCGCTCCTACGTGCCTAGTGCGCACTCTGACTTCATCTACTCGATCATTGTCGAAGAGTACGGTGCCATTGGCGGTATTGTAGTGATCGGACTGTACGTCCTGCTGTTTTTCAGGGTCGTCAGGTTGGTCACTAAAAGCTCAAAAGCTTTTGGCGCCATGGTTGCCTTTGGGATTGGCCTTTCACTCCTATTGCAGGCATTCTACAACATCGCAGTAAACCTCGACCTCGTGCCCATTACGGGCATCACTTTGCCTTTAGTAAGTATGGGAGGAACGAGTATTCTTTTAACCTGTATTTCCTTCGGAATCATTCTTTCCGTTTCCAAATACATTGAAGCCGTCAATACCAATGAAACCGTCTAAGCACACACAAGGCGGGCGTCCCTTGCGGGTAATCGTAAGTGGAGGAGGTACTGGCGGGCACATTTTCCCGGCCATAGCCATTGCGGATGAGCTGAAGCGGCTCCGTCCCGATACCGAGTTCCTATTCGTAGGAGCTAAGGGTAAGATGGAGATGGAGAAGGTGCCCAAGGCTGGTTACCGGATTGAAGGCCTCTGGATTTCGGGCTTGCAGCGGAAGCTGACGTTTGATAACCTGAGCTTTCCCTTTAAGCTGATCTCCAGCATCTGGAAGAGCATGCGAATCGTACGGACCTTTCAGCCCGACGTGGTGGTAGGAACCGGAGGATACGCCGGTGGCCCTGTGCTTTACGCTGCGGCGAAGATGGGCGTTCCGACCTTGATCCAGGAACCAAACGCTTTTGCGGGGCTGGCCAATAAATGGCTCGGCAAACACGTCGACAAGATCTGTGTAGCCTTCCCCGGTATGGAGAAGTTTTTCCCCGCGGCGAAGTTGGTAGAAACGGGTAATCCTGTCCGGGAAGAAATGCTCAATCAGGTGTTGCGCAATGAGCGTCCTGCTGATGCGGCAACTACCGTATTGCTAATGGGCGGTTCCGGTGGAGCCCGGTCACTCAACGAAGCGTTGCGGGACAATGCAGAACTGATCGGGGCGCGGCCGCAGGTGCAGTGGAAGTGGCAATGTGGCAAGGCATACTACGAAAGCTTCAAGAGCTGCGCAACCGCGCAGCTGCCCAATGTGACCATCTCCGCCTTTATCGACGATATGGCAGCTGCCTATACTGCTGCCGATGTGGTCATCGGTCGGGCTGGCTCTACTACCATCGCTGAGATTCAGTACCTCGGCAAGCCGACCATCCTGGTGCCCAGCCCGTGGGTAGCAGAGGACCATCAGACCATGAATGCCCGGGCATTAACCGAGCGTAAGGCAGCCCTGATGGTCGCTGACGATCAGGTGGCTCAGCAACTCGTTCCCACCGTTTTTGAACTGCTGGAGGATGAGGGAACAAGAACAAGCATCGGGCAGAATGCCCGGGAAATGGCTCCTGTCGGTGGGGTAACCCGTATCGCCGAGGAAGTCCTCAACCTTATTTCTTCACCCGAAAAAACCAATGCCTGATGCAACTGGCTGACGTCAAACAAGTCTACTTCATTGGGATCGGTGGCATCGGAATGAGCGCTATTGCCCGCTACTTCAACGGGCAGGGTTTACCCGTGAGTGGCTACGATAAAACGAAGACACCGCTCACCGAAGCACTGGAAGCGGAAGGAATGACGATTCACTACGGTGCAGCCCGTACGGACCTGATGCCAGCTCCGGCTGGAGACTTACTTGTAGTCTGGACACCGGCCATTCCCCGGGATTTTCCGGAGTTGGTGCGGGCGCAGACTGAAGGCTACCAACTGCTCAAGCGTGCAGCAGTTTTGGGGCTGCTTAGTAAGAGCCTTGACTGCGTCGCCGTGGCCGGCACGCACGGCAAAACAACGACGACCACGATCACCACCTATCTGATGGAAAAGGCAGGACTTGCTCCACACGCTTTCCTGGGAGGTATTCCCGTAGACTTCCCCGGAAACTACGTAAGTGGCGAGAGCAATCTGGTCGTTGTAGAGGCAGATGAATACGATCGGAGCTTCCTGCACCTTTCCCCGCAGTATGCTATCGTACTATCAACTGACCCCGATCATTTGGATATCTATGGAGATCACGCTTCCATGCTGGAGACTGGTTTCCGTGCCTTCGCCCGTGGTATGAAACCCGGAGGGGCTTTGGTTGTCCGGTATGACGTTGTAGAACACTTCCGTGGTCTCTTCTCCGAATCTGCGTCAGCGGTAAAATTACTCACCTTCGGCATTGGTAAAGGCGACTACTGTGCCCGGAATATCCGGGTGGAAGATGGCGCTTTCCACTTTGATCTTGAGGAGCCAAACGGCCACCTGATTCCCAACCTCAGAACGGCATTACCCGGCCGCCACAATATCGAAAATGCAGTGGCTGCCTGCGCGGTTACGCTTTTGGCAGGAGGCAGTGAGGCTGGTATTCGTGCTGGCCTGGCCACTTTTGGTGGCATCAGACGCAGGTTTGAAACCAAGCTTAAGTCCGACCAGCTCGTGATTATTGATGACTACGCGCATCACCCCACTGAGCTCACTGCAGCCATTGGTGCCGCCAAAGAACTCTACCCCAACCGTAAGGTAACGGGCGTTTTCCAGCCGCACCTCTTCAGCCGGACCCAGGATTTCGCCTCGGGCTTCGCCGAGGCACTGGATACCCTTGATGATGCTATTCTGATTCCAATTTATCCTGCCCGTGAGCTCCCCATCGAGGGCGTAAGCAGCCGGATGATCTATGAGCAAATGAAAAACCCTAACCGTCGATTACTAACCGATGAGCAAATGCTGGAGGTAGCGATGGAACTTAAGGACGGCGTACTGCTGTTGTTGGGGGCGGGTGACATTGATGCCCTGATACCAAAAATTGTAAACCACCACCAAAAGACCCTTAACCATGGCTAAGCGCAAGCAGCAAAAACTGTCCTTCGGGCAGCGGGCTCTGCTCGCTGTACGCTCCTACGGCTGGATCGTCGTGGCGCTCGCCATCGGCTTGCTGGCAATATCTGCCATCGGAAGCCGGGAAGCAGCACACGTGCAAACGGTGGCGCCGGAGATCTTACCGCTGGAGAACGGAAAGACCTTGGTTACCGAGGAAGAACTACTGGACCGGCTGGCCTCCTCCTTCACCAAGCCGATGGCGGAGCTTACGCTCGGAGACATTGACATTGAGCGGGTAGAGGCAGTGCTTGAAGGCCAGGCCTTCGTGGCAGATGCTGACGCCTACGTAGACGATGATCAGCAGCTGAACATCACCGTTCGGCAGCGGGTACCGCTGCTACGGATCATCGCCGAAAACGGCCAGAATTACTACCTGGACGAAGACGGTGTCCGGATGCCACTGAGTGAGACCTACACGGCTCGGGTGCCAGTTGCAACTGGGAATCTGGTGCTGTGGCAGGATGATTTTATGGAGCACCCTGATCACCAGCTGTACCAATTGGTTGCCCTTGCGCAGTTCCTGCGCGAAGACACCTTCCTGGATGCGCTGGTGGAGCAGGTTTACGTAAATACCAAGGGTGAGTTCATTCTCGCCCCTAAAGTTGGAGACCAGGTAATCTTCCTGGGACGATACGATAAACAACGGACGGAGGAACGCCTCGGTCGTTTGAAAACCTTTTACCGCGAAGGACTGCCCTACGAAGGCTGGCGTAAGTACAAAAGCTTTGACTTGCGCTACGCCGACCAGGTAGTCGCAAAGAAGAGGTGATGCGGCCTCGGGCCGCGAAAAGTTACAGTTGTTGCAGGGTTGCAATTGTTACTTCACCTAAGTTTTTGTGCTCGTCGCAACAACTACAACCCCGCAACAACTGCAACAACTGCCGACCCTAGGTCGGCTGCTGGACCACTGACAATGACCCTGTCACGTCCATATTATTATTGAGTTTTTTAAAGGATGTTATTATGACTGATACCACTCAAAACATTATCGCCGCCCTAG
>CAZTTF010000363.1:0-15029 GCA_964616365.1 uncultured Lewinella sp.
GCTCCTCAGGCCGGAGCCCCTCACCCTTAGCGCGGATTGACTGCCATTCGCCTTACTATCTCAGTGTCCTTAGTGCCTTAGTGGTTAGTCTTCCTGACTAGCCCCTCGGGCCGGAGCCCCTGCCCTTATGTGCGGATCGACTGCTATCCGTCTTACTATCTCAGTGTCCTTAGTGCCTTAGTGGTTAGTCTTCCTGATTAGCTCCTCGGTCCGGAGCCCCTCGCCCTTAGCGTTGGTCGACTGCTCTCGTATCTCAGTGTCCTTAGTGCCTTAGTGGTTAGTCTTCCTGACTAGCCCCTCGGGCCGGAGCCCCTCGCCCTTCTGCGCTGATCGACTGCCATTCGCCTTACTATCTCAGTGACCTTAGCGCCTTAGTGGTTAATCATTTCGACTAGCTCCTCGGGCCGGAGCCTCTCGCCCTTAGCGCGGATTGACTGCCATCCGTCTTACTATCTCAGTGTTCTTAGCGTCTTAGTGGTTAGTCTTTCCGACTAGCCCCTCGGGCCGGAGCCCCTCGCCCTTAGCGCTCATACCCAAATCGCTTCAGCAGACCTTCATCATCGCGCCAATCTTCTTTGATCTTGACGTGCAGTTCGAGGTAAACCCTGCGCTGGAGGAAATCTTCCATCCGCTTGCGGGCTTCCATACCGAGCTTTTTGATCGCAGCCCCCTTTCGACCAATAATGATCGGTTTTTGAGATTTGCGTGAGACGTAGATCAGGGCAGAGATGCGGGCCAACTCCTTACCGTCTTTGGTGGTCGTATCCTCAAAGGATTCGATATCAACCTCAACGGAGTAGGGGATCTCCTGGTGATATTGTTGGAGGATCTGCTCACGGATGATTTCCGTAACGAAGAAGCGTTCACTTCGGTCTGTTAGCTGATCGTCAGGAAAATACTTGGGACCTTCGGGGAGGGCGGCAATAATATCAGCGAGGAATTCCGGTACACCTGCTCCGGTAAGGGCAGAGATCTCGTAAATCCGGTCGGGTTTGATCCATTTCTTGAATTGCTTTTCCAGCCGGTTGACCCGGTCAGCGTCAACGATGTCTGATTTGTTGAATACGAGGTAGAGCGGGAAACTCGCTCGGCGCAGTTTACCGACAAGCATGTCGTCTTCGGTATACTCTTCCTGGGGGTCTACCAGATAGATCATCAGGTCAGCATCTTCGAAACTGGAGTTGACGTACCGGTTCATCATCTCCTGCATCTTGTAGTTAGGGTCTTCAATCGCCCCGGGCGTGTCGGAGAATACAATCTGGAAATCCTCGCCCGAAAGAATACCGAAAATCCGGTGCCGGGTAGTCTGCGGTTTAGCAGTGATGATGCTCATACGTTCGCCAACAAGGGCATTCATGAGCGTAGATTTGCCGGCGTTGGGCCGGCCAATGATGTTGACAAAGCCAGATCTGTGCATAGGGCAAAGGTAGGGAAGTAGCCTTTAGTCAAATAGTCAAGTAGTCTATAGTGAAGTAGTCAATCGTCAAATAGTCTATAGTTTAGTAGTGGCTCGCACTGTCCTGGGACTACTTGACTACCTACTATTTGAATATCTCCTAATTAACGTGCTCACGTAGGCGCGGACGCAGGTGCAAGGCGGAGTTGTCAAACAATGCGGTGGCTTACGCCTTATTATCCCGAAGGAGCGATGGCTTCATTCATTGCCTTAGTCCTTATCATTGCATCCTGCGGCCGCGCCCTTTTTCTGGCGGAATGTTCTGCACCTTGTTGGCGACAACCAAATAATCATTTATGACAGCTTACATCCTCACCATTGGCGACGAAATTCTGATCGGCCAGGTAACTGATACCAATGCTACCTATATGGGGGAGGCGCTTGATCGGGAAGGATATAAAGTGCAGGAGCACCTTAGTGTCGCAGATACTCGGGAGGGGATTACTAAAGGACTTGATCGTGCGATCGCAGCAGCGGACATTGTGCTGATTACCGGAGGCCTCGGGCCGACGAAAGATGACATCACCAAAAAGGTATTGGCCGACTATGTTGGCACTGACCTGGTTTTTCATCAGGAAACCTGGGAACGGTTGCAAAAAATATACCGCTCCTTCGGCCGCGAAGCACAGCCCATGCACCGCGTGCAGTGCGAACTGCCCGGCACGGCTACCGTTTTGACAAACAGGCGAGGAACTGCGCCGGGAATGTGGCTGGAACACCAGGGAACAATCATTGTCTCTATGCCCGGTGTACCCTACGAGATGCGGTATCTGGTTAAGGAAGAGGTCTTACCCCGGTTGCGCAAGCGCAAACTTGGCAATCTGCGCCAACGGTCGTTGACCATCCTGACCGCAGGAGCGGGCGAAAGCACCATCGCCGAAAGCATCGAGGCGGTTGAGGATAGCCTGCCGGAACATATGTCATTGGCCTACCTGCCGAACCTCGGCACTGTTCGGCTCCGCCTCACTACCCGGGGAACCGATGACGCAGTCATGGAAGCAGAAATACGCGAGCAGCAAGCCCGGATTGAAGCAATCATCGGGCCGCTGGTCTATGGCTATGGTAAGAAAGACCTTGCCCTTGTTGTGCAGGAAAAAATGCAGGCCAAGGGCCTGACCCTAGCTACTGCAGAGAGTTGTACCGGTGGTAGTGTAGCTGCGATGATCACGCGTCACCCCGGTTCGAGTGGCCATTTTATGGGGAGTGTAGTGGCCTACGATAACGCCGTGAAAGTACAGATGCTGGGTGTCCCTAATGCTACTCTGGAGGAACACGGTGCAGTAAGCGAAGCCACCGTCATCGCAATGGCTGAGGGTATTCGTACCCGTATGGGCACAGATTATGGCATTTCCACTTCGGGAATAGCTGGCCCGGGCGGTGGATCAGAGGCCAAACCCGTAGGGACCATCTGGGTCGCCATTGCCGGTCCCAATGGCACCCAAGCCAAGCTCCTGACGGCAGGCAAAGACAGGAGACGGAACATCACCTACACAGTCCATCATGTCCTGAATGCCCTGCGGTTGGCGATGGACTAAGATTCGGCTAGGACACCGCCTTCGGCTCCCGGATTACCCCCTCGCCTTGGGCTCGGGTTCATCCGGGGATAAGGGATGTTTGATCCCTCCGGGATCGGTGGAGGAGGGATGTGATAAGCAAGAGCATCGGACACCGCCTTCGGCTCCCGGATTACCCCCTCACCTTTGGCTTGGGTTCATCCGGGGATAAGGGAGGTTTGATCCCTCCGGGATCGGTAGGGGATGCCACGGTAGCCTTGGAGCTCCTCTCCCTGTAACCCTTGCAACAATTGCACCCCCCTTTGCAACAACTGCAACCCCTACTTCCTATCCCGTTCCACCGTCCTCGTGTGGAAGTTGGCCATGGGTAAGTCTACGGTAAAGGAAAGATTAAAACGTAGCGCATCGGCGGGTTCGTCTCCAAATTTTCGGAGTTGGGGGCTTAGTTGAACCCCGGCCAGTACTGAAATCGGAAGATTGTTGAAGCCGTGGGCATAGATGACACCCGGAGAAAACAACTGCTGGAAATTGACGTCTTCAGGTAAGCTGCTGGTGTCATCTCCCAGACGGAAGAGGACGACAGCGCCCAGGTCAAGTAGGGGAAAAAAGAGACTGCCGCTACTGCCGCTCAGAAAGCGGTTGTTGCGCATTTCTGGAGAACGGTCGACCCGCCGGCGATACTTAGCGTTCGCTAGGTATTTGGCTTCGTCAATTTTTGCGCGGTAGCCCCAGCTGACGGCCAGGCCAAGCGGCGCCGTAAAGCCGGTGTTGGGTGCCCAGCTGCTGCCGAGGTCATTACTAATGCGCTCATATCCACCCGTTAGGCCTGGGTATGCACTCAGGCTTATATTGGCAAAGTTGCGCCGCTTGATGCTGTAACTCCCCGTTGGGAGGGCAATGGCGCGGATGGCATCCTGGATGCTTTTTGCGTCCTTGCTCTGAGCTACCGCCGCCAGGAAGGCTCCATAACGGAACACCTCTTGCAGTTTCCGCTTGCGCGAGCCGTGGGCCGCTGTCAGGGTTGCCAGCTCCGGGATGGACAAGCCTTCTTCGGTAGCTACAGCGTTAAAGTCAAGGTCCAGCAGCTGCTCTGCTACGGGGATGGTATGCAAGACGACAGCGTTGAAATCTTGCTCTAAAACGCCCGTGTAGGCGTCAAGAATCCCTTCGGAGAGCTCCTGGATGGTCGTTAGTTTCGCCTCGTGCTCAGGTAGGGCGAGATGGAATACCGGGCGTACGAGTGCAAGGGATTTACGGATGAGCTGCACCAGTTGCGGGCTGTCAAAGCCAGCTTGGTTATTGGCCCGAAGGTATTTTAATTGTTGCTGGAAGTTATCAATACCTTCGGTGAGCGAAGAAATCTCGTTCAGCAGGCTGCCGAGTTTGCGTTGATTTTTGAGGATGACTTCCTCAATGAAACGCTCTTCCTCCTCCAGTCGGAACAATGCGCGCTCAGCGCGCAGCAGCTCAGGGTTATTGTCCAAAGCCTGCCGGGTGGCTTGCTGAGGAGCGTCCTTGCTGAGCAGGTTGACGAGGTCGCCGAGGTAGGGGAGGTCTCCCGCCAGCGCGTTGCGCTGGGCGAGGAGCTTCGCCCGCCGCAGCCGTATTCCCTGCCGCAGTTCATGGTAGATCAGTCCGAAGAAAAATTCGCGGAGCTGCTGGTCTTTGCCGAGTCGGGCAAGGTCTTTACGCTTGAGCCAGGTTGTTCCTTGCTCGGCGTTGGTGCTGATGAAACTGCGGGCCAGCACGTCCATTATCATGAGTGCGGGACGAATATCTCCGCCTTGCGGAAACAGTTCATCCACTTGTTGACGTAGGGTGCCGAGCAGGCTGGCGGGGTGTTTGCCCTGACTGAGCTCGTGGATAGCGGCAATACTCAGGAGCATGTAGTTGAATTCCTGGTTGTGGTTGCTCAGGTGCCGTAGCTGTTGGTTGACCGCTGTTTTGAGGGTGTCTGCGGCGACGAGGGCTTCCATCGCTACCATAAAGTCTTCCTCCGGAGCCGTCGCGTAGGTAATGTAGGCTTCCCGGTATTCCCGGTATGCGGCGTCGGCAGCTAGTTGGGATTGATCGATCAGAGACTGGTTGGTTAGTTCAGTACGCAGAAAGGCACCGATGCTGAAGGGTAACTCCTCCAGGTCGTGTTCGAAAGCTGCCCGGAGAACTTGAATCATGAGGCTGTAGTCGGTCGCCGTAGTGATGTCAAGTGCCTTAATCGTATTAGGGAAGAGGGATTCCATACGCTGCTCCTTCATCCAAACTTCGAAGCGATCGAAAAAGGCGATGGATAACTCTTCGCGCATCCGCTCGGCAATCCAACGGCTAGCTCCGTCGATCACGCTGCTCTGTAAGCTGCCACCTCCGGATTGGATGACGAGCGGGGTGTATCCCTGATTGAGCGTTTGTTCTCCCCCTAGTAGGAGGTCAAGGCCAGCATCTGCCTGCAGCCTTAATACGGATGCTTCTGCCCGCTTGAGTTTGTCGATCTGAGCGTCGAGTTCATACAATTCGTTCTCCAGTAAACCGAGTGCCGCGAAGAGTTCCGGGAAATCGTCGATGAGCCGACTGCGGAGGTAAGCAAGCTGTTGAACGGTCTGGTTGTCATGTAGTGACCTGAGACTAAGCGAAAAGGAGCAAGCAGTGCCGTCAGGAAGCGGTTCGGATGCATTACAAACTGCTTGTGCTTGCTGAATGGCCTGCACAAAGATGCTGTCCCGTTGGGCGTTAAGGTCAGCCAAAGAATTGTCTTCCTCCTTGTACTGATTGACCAGGAGGTTGTGGACGTAATTCATTTTTGGGGCGAGGTAGGTATTTTGGCCACTCACGTCCTTATATATCGCAGCGTCGGAGAGGTCGGCACCGTCAGGGTAGAGGTCTCTGATTTCAGAAAAAACCAATGGTGCTAGGTCGTTGTCTCCGGCGCGAATACGCTCGTACATACTGTCGAGTAATACGGCTTTGTCAAATAGGGATTGTTGGCTAAAAAGCGTAATCTGCCCCAGAAAGAGCAGGCAAAAACTGATGGTGAATTTCATGCAAAGGAATTATCTGCGACTGTATCGAAGCTCCGGGCAATTTCTTACCTCTAACCGGAGATTTTTAAGCGGGAGATGCAGGAGTCGATCACTAGTGCATCATTTTCCAGACCAGTTCTTTGAGCAATTCGTTTTCTCCCTTACCGGCAAGATTGCTGTCTACCCCTTTTGATTTCAGGTCATATTCCCGCAAAAGCGCAAAAACCTGAATAATGCGTCCGCCTTTAAAATTACGAGCAGTGGCCTGGTAATCTGCCAGGAAGAAGTCGAAACGTAGCCCAAGGTCCTTCATGATTTCCTGCTTGGAGGCTCCTTTACGCTGGTGCTCCAGCAAGCGGAATACTTTACTGAAATAATTGTACAGACTGCCCAGTACCATTGGAAGCGGACCCGCTTTGGGGTTGGCCTTAAAGTAATTAAGGATACGAGTAGCCTTCACCACATCGTGGTGGCCAATTGCCTTTTGTAATTCGAATACGTTGTAATCCTTACTAACCCCCACCTGGTCTTCGACGATGCTGGTGGTTACCTCCGTACCAGGGGCGAGGTTGATGATTAGTTTATCGAGCTCGTTACTGATTTTGCCGAGACTGGTGCCCAGAAATTCAGCAAGAAGGGTCGAGGCCGCAGGTGCAATGGAGTACTTTTTGGCCTTGAGATAACTGCTGATCCATGCCGGAATCTTATTCTCGTAAAGCGCTTTGGCTTCAAAGACAACCCCGTTCTTTTTGATGGCCTTAGTGACCCCAAGGTTACCATTAAGTTTTTTATGCTTGTGGCTGATAACCAACACCGTAGTAGGGGAGGGGTTTTCAGCGTACTTCTGCAGTTCCTTGATGGACCGCATTTCCTGCGCTTCGCGCAGGAGGATGAGTTGGCGCTCTGCCATCATGGGAAACCTCCGGGCCGCATCAATTACCTGTAAATGTTCGGTATCCTTTCCGTAGAGGATGGTCTGATTGAAAGCCTTTTCGTGCTCCTGGAGGGCATTAGCCTCAATGGCGGCTTCGAGCTGATCAATAAAGTAGGATTCTTCTCCGTGCAGCAAGTACACGGGAGCAAATTCTTTCTTTTTGATAGCCTGAAGCAAAGGGGCAAAATCCATGAGGGGCTTTTCTTTCCTGCGGAGGTAAAGGTACATAACCTGTATCAGCTGGACCGATGATCATTTAGTTTCATTGGGGCTACTTCATAACGTGTCGTTAATGAATCCTTTTTCCGCTGCAGTTGACGTAAATTTGCCAGCCAATCCCACGAATAATGAAAGAAATTACCCTCTTTGTCCTATGCGCCCTCTTTCTGGCTGGTTGCCAGGGAGACAACGCTAATGTCGGGTCCGGCGAACTCGAATCTACCTACGTTCACGTAGCGAGCTCAGATCAGGATACTGCGAAATACAAGCCTTTGTATCTCCACGATATCCCGGCAGATGTTAATGCTCAGGTAACGGCTGTCGGTGCTTACGGTCAGCAAGCCCCTCCACCACTGGAGCGCTACGAAGCACAGGTGCTTACCAAGAGCATTTGGGTCACCGAGTTTTACGTTGATAAATATGCCAGCCGTGCCCAGAAGATGGCAGGCACTGGCCAATGGTTGCAGTTCTTTGGCGACGGTACCTTCAAAGGTGGCCATTGGGGCATGCAAACGCACTCCGGCGTTTGGTACCTCAACTTTACGACCGAGAAGCCAACAATCATCGTGGACAGTAATGTCGATAACCTGGATGCTTGGTGGGAAATCCACGGCATTACAGGTAATCAGGACGCTATGTCCTGGCGCCGCGTTCCTGAGGCAGCTCCCGAATTTGGCCCCTACCGCAAATCAATCATGGTTAAAATGATGGAGTTGTCAGACTTGCCAACAAAAGAGCAGTTTGCCGGACAATTCAACTTCTAGACCAATTTCTACCGCAACAGCAAAGCCCGCAACGGAATCTCCGTTGCGGGCTTTGCTGTTGAAAGAGCGCGGAAAAAGCGGCCTTTAGACGCTGGACTAGAGCCACCCAACAGACCGCCGCCATGCCTGATAAAGCTTCTTGCGTTGGGCAAGGTCTGCAGGAGGCGTCGCTCCTTCTGCTGCGGCGTTTTCTTGCATAACCTTGATTTGTTCTTC
Source organism: uncultured Lewinella sp. (assembly GCA_964616365.1). GTDB lineage: Bacteria > Bacteroidota > Bacteroidia > Chitinophagales > Saprospiraceae > Neolewinella. The sequence continues at coordinate 8,118 of CAZTTF010000363.1, forward strand.
CAGACTGTTTAAACCGAGCGCCGCACGGCGCTCATTTACCAACTGAAGATCGTCGAAAGGCTGAGGCTGCATTTCTCCCTTGTCATCCCAGTCGAATTGAGTGCCGTACCGTTGTGGTTGGTCCTGAAAAACAGCGATTCTATCAGTGAGGTAGGCAAGGTGAATGGGATTCGCCTGGCGCTGATCTACTGCCAGCGAGAGCTGGCGTGCAGCGTTTTTCATAAAGTCCGGGCAGCCAATGGCGTGTTGAATAATGAGCCAGGCTGCAGCACTACCCGCTTTCCCCACTTTATCTTCGGTAGGGTAACCAATTGAAGCCATGATGTGCTCCAGTGCTTCCGCATTTTCCCGATGAAGGGCTGCCATTTCCGGGTGATATCCGCCTTCCAACTCACCACGTTCAATTAGCTGGTCGCGTAGCGCCAGGTCTTTTTCCTTCAGTGTGATCAGGCTGCGGGTAATATGCGGATACTCCATAAGACACAAAGTACGTAAGCGCGTTGCAGTTTTCATGCGTGTCTTTACGGCGGAGCATGGTCGGTATGCAAGGAATGAATGTTGTGCACTAGTCACCTGTCTGGATGTTGTATTTTACCGCATGCTGAAAACCAGGTACTTCTTTCTTTTTACCCTTTTGCCGCTCATGCTTATGGCTCAATCACGTCCCCGGGCTGCGGGTATTCCCTTTGGTGTAATGTCACCCGGTTCCTTAAACGCCATCACCGATGTAGCGGGTGTCAAAGTTGGCCATGTTACCCTGATAAAGGGCGACAGTTTGCGCACCGGAGTAACCACGATTCTACCGCATTCAGGTAATCTCTATCAGGAAAAGGTACGCGCAGCTATCCATCTGGGAAATGGCTACGGTAAGCTGGCAGGATATAGCCAGGTAGAAGAGTTAGGGACACTGGAAACACCAATTGTCCTTACCAATACCCTGTCTGTCGCAGCGGCAATGAATGCCCTGATCTCTGACTGCCTGACGCGACAAGGCAATGAATCGGTACGAAGTGTAAATGCGGTAGTTGGTGAAACCAATGATGGGTTTCTCAACGATATCCGGGGAAGACACGTCACGGAAGTGCACGTGCGGGAGGCGCTGGAAGCGGCAACTGTTGGTCCCGTTGCCGAAGGCAACGTCGGAGCCGGCACCGGGACAAGTTGTTTCGGCTGGAAAGGAGGCATTGGTACTTCCAGTCGCCTGCTTCCCGAAAGTCTTGGTGGATATACCGTTGGCGTACTGGTACAAACAAACTTTGGTGGTGTACTGCAAATCAGTGGCGTTCCGGTGGGCAAGGAGCTGGGGCAATACTATTTCCGCAACCAATTGGAAAGTCACGCTGATGGCTCCTGCATGATCGTTGTGGCTACCGATGCTCCCCTGAGCGCCCGTAATCTCAAGCGGCTCGCAAAGCGCGCCATGCTGGGGTTGGCCCGCACGGGAGGCATCGCAAGTAACGGGAGTGGTGATTACGTCATCGCCTTTTCCACGGCTAACCGCGTAGCGGCTGGCGAACGTCTCCATCAGGTTGAAGAGCTAGCAAACGCTGGTATGTCGCCCTTGTTTTTGGCAACGATAGAAGCTACGGAAGAGGCGATTATCAATTCCTTATTTGCAGCGGAGACGATGATTGGCCGGGATGGCAATCGTCGGGAAGCGCTGCCCCGGGAGCGCGTTTTAAATCTCTTGGGCGAGCGGGGACTGCTGAAAAAGAGGGACTAGCTGACTATTACTTAACAACCTTGCCTGGCTTTTGACCTGGTGGAAAAGGGAATAGTGTACCAAGGCGGTACAAGGGAGTCTTACCGGTTAACGAGTACCTGCTCTACGTAGCGGCCCTGGGCAGTGACAACCTCGAGTAAGTAGACTCCTGTTGGAAGCTGTTTGAGCGAAAGTGTGATGTCGGCAGTACCGCTGGCGTAGGCCTGCGCAAAGTGCATTCGACCAGCTTGATCCCGGAGCGTGACGCGGTGAATATCTTGACTTTGTATCTGCAAAAAGGTTTTGGCAGGATTGGGATAGATAGATAAGTTGGGAGTTGTTTCCGAGGCAATTTGCCGGTTCGAAACCACTTCTCCCGTTACGGTCAGCTGCCGGAACCAAATGTTCAGGCGTCCGTCACGGGCATCACCCCAGGTAGCGTGAAGTGTATCGTTCTGTAGCTGAATATTCATAAAGTCATTACCTGCCCGCTCTAATACATCGTCGAAGGCTACGTCCTGATTGGTGAGCGAGAAATTAGCTTCGAAGCTTTGCTGTCCGGCAGGCCGATAGGCTGCCCATACGTCAGAAGCCGTCTGGAAAGTACTGTCTGCCCCGTTACGTCGGTCGCGCCAGGAAATGATCAGGTCTCCATCGTCATCAAAATCTCCCCATAGCATGTCTTGCATCCGATTATTCCCAATCGGATCATCATTCACCCGCAGGGGACTACTCCAGCTTGCGCCTAAGTCAAAAGACTCGTTGATGAATACATCGAGGTCCCCATGAATAGCACGTAACGAGATGAACACCAGGTGATCGGGGTCCGTAGGATCCGCCAGGAGTAGTGGCCCTTTTTTTGCGTCTCCGAAATCTCCGGCTATGATGTTATCAGTAATCCGTTCAACCAGCTGGTGAGCAATGGTATTGCCACCATCCGTAGAAGTAACCAGAAAAGCCTGGGGAAAGAAACTCTGGACCAAAGAGAACGAAGGGTAAACACCACAGAACACGCCGTTACTTGTCACCGTCGGCGTACATACTGGTAAAGGGTTGAGGTTGCCGGCAAGCCAGCCCGGCGCATCAAGATAACGTGAGGTAAAGGTATTCCCATTGTCAGTAGAGGTAGACAGGTAGGGGTTAAAGCTCGGCATGGTCCGATTAAGGTTCATCGAGGTCACGTAGATATTGCCCTGATGGGGGCCTTCGGACCGGTCAATGACCATCCAGGGACGGTCAATAGGCCATTTGTCACCGTCAAAGTCGGTCGTGATAACTGCCTGAGGGGAATCCCAACTGAGGCCGCCATCGGCGGACCGACAGAGGTAGACCCCACCAGTAACCGGTGGGGTTGTTCCGGTAAAGTCAATGTAAGAGATGAATACCTCTCCCTGATGGTTGAATGCAATGGAAGGGTCGGCCGATGAAAACCCACTTGTCACGTGAGGAAGTGCAACGGTTTCACTCCAACTGCGTCCCCCGTCAAAGCTGGTTTTTGTCTTGATCTTTAGAAGATCCGCAATATTCTCCCACCCCATCCAGGCAACCACGAGGTGTTGCGGGTTATCCGGATTGATGGCCAGGTAAGGTTCACCGTCAAATACGGTTCCCTGTGAGAGGTTTTGTGGTTGGCCGGCCAGGCTGAAACCAAGAAATAGGAACAGGGTGAACAGGAAAGGTGTATGCATACTGATCAGATGCGGTTTGTCGGGTAAGGTTTAAAGGGGCGTTGGGAGTCTGAACTACAGAACACGGATCAGCCCCCGTAGCGTCCTTAAAAATAAAGCTTTAGCACGGTTTTCCCCGATTATATTTCCCGGTAAGCAGGTGAAGTGTTTGCGGGGTCGCTGATGCAGTAAACCTTCACTATAGGCAGCAATGGTCAGAAGCTGTGATGTAAGCTCAGTTGGGTTTGTCCTTTAGCCCAATTGACTGTTCGCTGCTGCATCCACCCCGCCTGGACGCGGAGGTTGTTCTTAATCCCGTAGCCTAACCCGAGATAGGTGCGATTACGATCAAAGAATTGTACTTCTCGACCATTACCAATTGCTCGTTGACCGTTGATGAAAACCTCATTGTATAAAGCCAGATACAGGGTCTTCTTGGCCATGGTGTCGGCGTTTAATAAAACGTTGAGAAAGATGTTGTAGCGAAAGCGCGTCCGGAAATCCTGGTTCTCAACCCACCGCTGTTCGAAACGAAACCGATGGGAAATCAAAAAACGTTTCCCTAATTTTTGCGAGAGGAGTGCTTCTTGATAGATCCTGCTTTCAGCAATGGTGGCATCGCTGTCGCCGAAAGCTCCAGTCGTAATGTTGGCGTAGCCAACGGTGAAGAGGATGTCAGCGTCCTCAGGGCGGTAGGTGATGCCACTTCGCAGAAGCAATTGCTCCATATCTCCCAGTTGGTCCCAGGCCCGATACTGGAAATCACCCTGCAGCCCCCAGGGGCCGTCTCCGAAGGTGGTGTTGTAAAAGTACATATACCAGCTGCCAAGCTGGTCTCCATCCGGAGCCGTTTGGGCAGAGATTTCGGGGCAGCTAAAAAGGGCTAGTAGGAGGAAGAGACTGTTTTTCATTATGGTTAAGATAACGTCAGATTTGGAGGAGGTAATAATGCAAGTTGCTGCCTATCATCCTTTAATCTCTCTTGATTCTCAAGTCTGTTAGCCGTTTAGCCTGTTAGGCAGTCATGACCGTCCAACAGACTAAAGGACTAACAGACGAAACAAACCAAACATAGTACTTGATCCATTTCAACAAGAGGCCTCCAAGCATTTTTGCCAAACCTCACGTTAAGATAGGAGAAATAACGGCAGCTTAGGGCAGTTTTTCTCAACGGTAAATTTTCCGGTGGCCCGCAATACTGGTGCCGATCAAGCCGTATAAATGAATCACCGGAATTGAACAAGTCAGGCTGAGCGTTTACGGCAACCTACTCCCCAATCGACCGGCACAGAAAATCCGGAATAATACCTGAGGCCTGTATTTCGGTCTCAACACTTTCTGCCCGCGTATTGCCACTTAACACCAGTGCAGTGGCCATCCCGAATGAGTTGCCGCCCAGAATGTCGGTATGCAGGGTGTCTCCAACCATCAGTATGTCTTTGGGGGCGACTTCGGGGAAGAAGGGAACGACACTATCTAATCCCATTTGAAACATCTGACTGGCCGGCTTGCCGAATTTTACGAACTGGCGGCCGAGGACGTACTCGGCAAGGCGCGCAATCCCCCCCGTTGCCAGGTTCACATTGTTCTTGTTGACGGGATAAAGCAGGTCCGTATTGGCCACTACTACCGGAACGAGGCGCCTGCGGAGCAAATTGATCACCCGGTTGACGTCTTTATTGAGGTCGTAGCCCTCGTCGTCCAGAAAGGCTACCCCTTTGATCTCCTCGAGTCGGTCGAAGTCAACTTCTGCCACAGGGATAGCTTCCAGCCCCGCCGCAATGATGTATTCTGCCGAAGCGGGCGTACCGAGATAGGCAACTTTACCATTGCCCACTTTTTGCTCGAGGAAGTGCCGCGTAGTGGCACCGCTGGTAATGATTTCTTTTGCAGGAATGCCCGGCAATCCGTAATGGGCAAGGCGGGCAGATGCCGCTGCCGGGCTCCGCGCGGCATTATTGGTCAGAACTCGTACGTGTACTCCGGATTCCCGCAGCCTGGTAAAGCAGTCGGCAGCCCCGGGAATAAGGCCATTATGGTTACGCAGCACACCATAGCTGTCGAAAAAAATGACCGGGTATTCCCGGGCGATCTCAGAGAAACGGGAAATATTCATAGGGGTAATTTCAGAGATAATGGAAGAAAGAAGGCTTACAGGACTTAAGATGTTGGAGGCTGGAGAACGGCAGCTACCAGTTCTCCCGGATCAAACTTCTCGTCGAGGGTAGGTAAATGTACTTCAAGTACATCACGGGTCAGTTTTTGAGCAATCTCGGGGCGGAAAAAGTAGCGCCCCAGGCGGAGGACGTAGTTCAGCAGGAAAAAGCGATAGGCTTCTTTAGTGAATAACAACTCAGCCTTGCTGAGCGGGAAAACTTCGTGATAAGCCCGGAGGAAAATGATGAACCTTTCCTCCAGCATGCGGTCAACTTCGTAGGTAAACTCATCCTGATCTCCGACCTTGCTTACCACCCGGCTGAGGAAGTAGAAGTCGGAAACGCGGGTGGACATGCGGAACCAGTCGTAGTCCCACCGACTGGCCAATTGACCATCGTTGTGGACACTGAAATTCCCGATGTTCCAATCAACAAAGACGGGGATTTTCTGAAAACCGCGGACTTTAATGTGGAAGGTGTTTTCCAGAAAAAGACGGCAATGTTCCCGGATCAACCCGTGATGATCTGGATAGTCTGTTTCTACGCCATCGAGTAGGGCATTGACGTCCACGGTCATGTCCCGATCACTACGAGGGAGTGTTGGAGTTACCAGTGTACAGTCGCGGTGAAAGGCCGCCATTTCCCGACCAAGCTGCCCTACCTGCTCAACGGTCAGTCTTTTAGGAGGTTGGTCGTAGATATGAATCGGGCGGTAAAAGACGACCCAGGCGTCTGTTGCCTCGTCAATGTAGCGGTGGAAGAAAATCTGGTTCCCTTTCATGAGTGCCCGGCTCAGGAAATCACTGTAGCGCACGGGCAGGTTATTTGCCAGGACGTTGACAATGGTGTGGTCTTCGGCAAATCCTTCGAAGGAGCCGAATACGGTCACTTTGGCGATGAGTTCGTTGCCATCCGTCATGTCCAGCCGGAATACCGTATTGGTAGAGACCTTGGCGCTGATGTCGGTAATGGAGGCAATCGTCCGCGTATGATCGTAGGCCCGCCAGGCGTAACGGATGATGGACTCGAAATTAGGCATGGTTGGTTAGGTTGGTTGCAGTGGTTGCAGGGCGCGGACGCGGGTGCAGGCGAGGGACCCTTGTAAAGCATTAAGTGATCTCGAGGTAGCGTTTGCGTTCCCAGTCGGTAACGGCGCTTTGGTATTGGTGCCATTCCCACTTTCTGGTGGCGGTGAAGTGGTTGCAGAAGGCTTCGCCAAGTAACGCGCTTGCTAGCTCGCTACTTCCCATAGCACCTGCGGCCGCGCCCAGGTCTTTGGCCATGCGTACCCCTGTTTCTTGTTCGTAGGCACTCCCCACGACCGGGTCAAGAGGGAGGGCGAGTTGTTGCTCAATACCGTACAGGCCTGCTGCGAGAGCAGCTGCCA